>NZ_JBFTLC010000024.1:0-111007 GCF_056396245.1 Arthrobacter sp. 05T423 | reverse complement strand
TGAAGGCCGTCCCGGACCAGATCCGGCAGTTCGTCCCGAACGAGTTCGCCACCCTCGGCGCCGACGGCTTCGGCTTCTCCGACACCCGCGCAGCAGCACGCCGCTTCTTCAAAAACGACATCCACTCCATCGTCGTCAAAACCCTCCAGTTGCTGGCGGCGAGGGGCGAGGTGGAGGAGGGCGCGCCGTCGTACGCCATGGACCGCTACAAACTCCTCGACGTCACGGCGGGAACAACAGGAGGAGCCGGAGGCGACTCCTGACCCACTGCCCGCTGGTTACCCCTCGAATCCCGAGTTTTGTCCAGATAATGGCCGCAAAAGGCCTCTGAAGTCGCGATATCTGGACAAAAACTCCAAGGTGGGGGGTGGTTGAGGGCTTGTCGAAACCCGGTTGTCGAGAAGATCAACTGCTGGAGCTTGCACTGCCTAAATAACGACGGCGGCCCTCACCTGGTGGTGGGGGCCGCCGTCGCGCTTCTTTGGGTTACGTCAGGGATGCCTGCGGTCCACGACGAAGCCGGTGGCTGCGCTCTCCCGGACTGCCGTGATCCCGGCGGCAACTGCCTTGATGTTGGGAAAGCTGGGCGAAACCGCAACCACGGTTCCGTCGTCTGCCGTCAGCCTGAACCGGTACTGTCCTGCGCCTGCCGTCTCGATTACGAATGTGCCTGCCATAGATGCTCCTTCCGACAACTGCACCCTTGCAGCCGCCATTACGACCCCCAATTGCCAACACGACATGTCCGAGGCTAGCCGCCATTCACTGGACGAACCACCCCTACTACCGGGTAGTCTTTGCGCCCCTAAGGTGGTGAGCATGGCTTCCTTACTTCCCAACACCACAGGCGTGTTGCTTGCAGGGGGTGCCGGCACCCGCCTGGGCCGCGGTCCGAAGGCACTGCTTCCGTTCCGGGGCCGTACCCTCGTGGAGGTCCTGGCGGACGTGCTGCTCGACGGCGGCTGCCGGGAGGTTGTGGTGGTGCTCGGTGCGGGCGCCGGGGATGTCCGCACGCGGGCTGATTTGGCCCGGCACACCGTGGTGGAGAACCCGGCGTGGGTGGGCGGGATGGGCAGTTCATTCCAGGCGGGACTGGACCGTGCACGCCAGGAGGACCATGTGCTGGTGGCGCTCGTGGACCAGCCCGGGCTGACGGCCGAAACTGTCGCCCGGCTTCTGCAGCAGCACCGGCCGGGCCGGGTGACGGCCTCCGCCTACGCCGATAAGTCCGGGAAGCTCCGGCGCGGCCACCCCCTCGTGCTCGACGCGACGCTGCGCGCGGAAGCGGCGGCGTCGGCGGGTGGCGACGCCGGTGCCCGGATTTTCCTGCAGGCGCACCCGGGGCTGATCGACCTCGTGGACTGCTCCGACCAGTCCGGCGGCGAGGACCTGGATACCCCTGACCAGCTGCACCTGCTGGGCTCTTCAGCTACTGCACCATCCCCGCCGCGAGAAGGTCCTGCAGCCCCTGCTTGAAGCGGGCCCTCCCGCCATGGGCTGGATGCCTGACTTTCGCCACGTCCAAGCCGCTGCGGCGGAGGCTGGCGTGCGCAACGTTCCCTACGGCCACCATGGTTTCAATGGGAAAGATCCCGGTCAGGGCCTGCCAGAACGGGGTCCCCAGCGCCGCTTCCGCGGGTGTTGGTGTGCGGTTGGACAGCGGCCACCCGGGCACATGCGTGTGCCAGGGGCAGGCGCTCCAGAGCAAAGGGAGGAAGCCGAGCTCGGCCAGCACCTCCCACATGACGGTGGCCGTCGGCTCGGCAGCGACGCCGGCAGCCTCCGGCGGTAGCCCGTACCCGTTCCCGGCCCCGAACAGTCCGAAGGGATTGGCGGCTCCCTGGAACATGCTGCGGTTGGTGAAGGGGACACCGGTGATCCTCATGCCGCGGAAGCCCGGCGCCTCCCCTACCAGCAGCACCTTCGGTGCCCGGTCCAGCATGTTCCCCAGATAGACCGCCAGGTTTTCCCGGCGCAGGGCGTTCGCGGGAACCGAGTGGTCGAAGAAGTTGTTGCACCCGGGCCCGGTTTCCACGGCGGCGAGCCGGTCAATGAAGCCGTCGATCAACGGTGAGGTCATGCGCCCGCTCCCCTCCACCCGGGTCACAGCGACGCGGGGTCAGATATCGCCCCTTTGAGGCCCCGGATTGGGCCGTAAGTGACCCCGCGTTGCATTTACCAGCGAGGATGGACCGCCTCACGGAAGTAGTGGTCGTAGATCCAGCGCACGCCTTCGTCGAACTCCGGGCTCAGCACGGTTACCGCCGCGGCGGCGTTGGCCCTGGCCTGCTCCACGGAGCGGGCGCCGGGAATAACGGACGTGACGCCGTCCTGCGCGGCGACCCACGCGATCGCTGCCTGCGCGGTTCCGGAGCCTTCCGGCACGAGCTGCTCGAACTCGGCAACGGCCTTGAGCCCCAGCTCGAAGTCCACCCCCGAGAAGGTTTCGCCGACGTCGAACGCGTCACCGCCGCGGTTGTAGTTGCGGTGGTCGTCCTCGGCGAAGACGGTCTCCTTGGTGTACTTGCCGGACAGCAGGCCGGAGGCGAGCGGAACCCGGGCGATGATGCCCACCCCTGCAGCCTTCGCGGCGGGGAGCACCTCCTCCAGCGGTTTGAGCCGGAACGCGTTCAGGATGATCTGTACCGAGGCAGTGCCGTCGTGGCGCAGGGCTTCGAGGGCTTCATCGGCCCGCTCCACGCTGACGCCGTAGTTCCGGATGGCGCCTTCGGCAACGAGGGTGTCCAGGGCGTCGTACACCTCGGCGCGGCTGTACACCGCCGTGGGCGGGCAGTGCAGCTGGACCAGGTCCAGGGAATCGGTCCGCAGGTTGCGGCGGGACCGGTCCACCCATTCGCGGAAGTTGGCGAGGTTGTAGTTTTCCGGGCGCTGCTCCAGCCTGCGGCCCATCTTCGTGGCCACCGTGATGCCCGTGCCCGGGTTGTCAGCGAGGAACGCTCCGATGGCCTCCTCGCTGCGGCCGTCCCCGTAGACGTCCGCCGTGTCGAAGAAGGTCACGCCGGCCTCGGCCGAGGCCGCCAGGATTGCCTGCGCCTGGGCCGGGTCAACGTTGCCCCAGTCCGCGCCGAGCTGCCAGGTTCCCAGTCCAACGACTGAAACGTTCCGTCCGGTCTTGCCTAAGATGCGCTGTTCCATCCTCCGACTATATGTTGCCGACCCCACGCGGGGTCACTTTGCGCCCTCCGGCAGCGGTTCATGGCGCACAAAGTGACTCCGCGTTGCTTGGACCTGCGGGAACGCCGGCCACGGGAACGCTGTCCGCCGCAGGAACGAGTCCGCGCTCCTTCAGCCCGAGGTAGATCTTGTCCCGGGCGATCGGCAGCTCGGCGAACCGCACGCCGGTGGCATTCCGGATGGCGTTGGCCAGCGCTGGCGCCACCGGGTTGAAGGGGCTCTCGCTCATGGACTTGGCCCCCAGAGGTCCCATCGCATCGTTGGTGTCGGCGAAGTACACCTCGCTGCGCGGCACATCGGCGAAGGACGGGATGTGGTACTGCCGGAGGATGTCCGTGGTGACCAGCCCGGCGCCGTCCACCCGCACCTCCTCGTACAGTGCGGCACCCAGCGCTTGCGCAATGCCGCCCTCGATCTGCCCCCGGCACTGCCGCGGATTAACGACGACGCCGGCGTCGGCCGCCTGCACGCTCTGCAGGATCCGCAGCTCACCGGTCCCGGTGTTGACGGCCACGCGGAAACCGTGGACGTTGAAGGCCACCGAGCGGGGCGTGCCGCCCCAACGGCCCTCGGCCTCGAGTTCGACGCCGGCCTGCCGGGCGGCGTCGAACATTTCCGTGAGCGGCACCCGGGTTCCTTCGCAGACCACGGCGTCGCCGTCGAGCACGCACCCGGAAGACTGGATCTGCCGGACGCCGGCGGCGAACGCCCCGATCCGGACGGCCAGTTCCTCGGCGGCGGCCAGTGTGGCCTTGCCGGCCACCACTGTGCCGGCCGAGCCGAACGCGCCAGTGTCGTGTTCGATCAGGTCAGTGTCGGACTGCCGGACGGTCACCCGTGCGGCCACCGTGGACAGCGCCGTCGCCGCCAGCTGTGCGTGCACCGTGGTGGTGCCATTGCCGAATTCGGCGGTTCCGACGTCGGCGGCGTACGTTCCGTCGGCCAGGAGCCGGAGCTTCGAATGGGCGAAGTGACCCCGCGGCGGCACGGTGTCGATCATGGACAGCGCCGTGCCCTCTCCCGTGACCCAGTCCGGCCCCAGGTCATCGAGGCCGGCAGCCCGGTACCGTTCCCGCCCGCGCTCCAGCGCATCCTGCACCAGCCGCGTGCACTGGTCCAGCCCGTAACTCCCGTAGCGGACGTCCTCCTCCGGCTCGGAATGGGTGGACAGCATGTCATCGCCCTCGCGGACCATGTTGCGGCGGCGGAACTCCAGCGGGTCCATGCCGATGCCCGTGGCCAGTTCGTCGACGGCCGACTCGATGGCAAAGATCATCTGGCTCAGCCCGTAACCGCGGAACGCGCCGGACGGCACGGTGTTCGTGTAGACGGCGAGCGCGTCCACCTTCTTGTTGGCGCACTTGTAGACGGCCAGGGATTCGCCGCAGCCATGGAACATGACGCCGGGGGCATGGTTGCCGTAGGCGCCCGTGTCCGTGACCACGTCCAGCTGCAGGGCCGTGAGCCTGCCGTCATTGCTAGCTCCCGCTTTGAGCTTGATGGTGAACGGGTGCCTGGTGGTGCTGGCGGTGAACTGCTCGGTCCGGGTGAACTCCAGCTGCACGGGCCGCCGCAATTTCAGGGCCGCGAGCGCGGCGATGTCCTCCGTCAGCACCTCCTGTTTGCCGCCGAAACCGCCGCCCACCCGGCCCGCCACCACATGTACCTGCTCCTCCGGCAGCCCGAACACGCGGCACAGCGTGCGGCGCACCAGAAAGGGAACCTGGCTGGACGTGCGCACCTGCAGCCGGCCGTCGCCGTCCACCGACGCGATGGACGCATGCGTTTCGAGCGCCACGTGCTGGACCCGCTGGGTGCGGTAGGTCTGCTCGTGGATGAAGTCGGCGGCCGCGAAGCCGTCGCTGACGCTCCCCAATTCGGAGTGCAGCTCGGCCACGATGTTCCGCTCCGGCTGGGCGATCCGCGCCGTGCCGCCGGCCTTGTCCCAGTGCAGGGCTGGCGCGCCGGGGAGGATGGCGTCCTGCGGGGTGAACACCGCGGGCAGTTCCCCGTACTCAACTCGGACCGCACGGACGCCCGCTTCCGCTGCCCCCACCGATTCAGCGACGACGGCGGCCACCCGCTGGCCGCGGAACCTCACCACGGTGTCCAGCAGCCGGGTGTCGTCGGGGTCGTCGGTGTAGAGCTCGTGCTGGGCGCTGGAATACAGCTGGTCCGGGGCGTCCTCGGCGGTGAGCACGGCCACCACCCCCGGCACCTCCATCGCGGCCGCGGTGTCGATGGCCAGGACCCGGGCGTGCGCGTGCGGCGAGCGCACGAGCTTCAGGTGCAGCAGACCGGGCATGGCTTCGGCCGGGACATCCAGCGTGTAGCGGGCCTGGCCTGTCACCACGGCGCGGCTGGCGGGAGCCGGAACGTCGTCACCCAGCCGGCCCGGCTCCGGGGCGGGCTGCCCGTCACCGGCGATCCCCGAGCCGGGTCCTTCCGGGGCCGGGTGGCCTTCGTGGCCGCAGACAGCGTCCGCGATGGCCCGGTACCCCGTGCAGCGGCACAGGTTGCCCTTCAGGTTGCGCGGCAGGTTTTCCTTCTGCGCCTCGTCGAACGTGGCCGCCGTCATCACCATGCCCGCGGTGCAGAAGCCGCACTGGAAGCCCTGGCGGTCCAGGAACTGCTGCTGCACCGGGTGCAGGTCAGATCCCCCGCTCGTGGCCGCGAGTCCTTCGATGGTTGTGACGGCGTGGCCTTCGGCGCGCACGGCCGGGTAGATGCAGCTGTGCACCGGGGTGCCGTCCACGTGCACGGTGCAGGCACCGCAGTCGCCGCCGTCGCAGCCCTTCTTGACGCCGAAGTTGCCCTGCTCCCGGAGGAACGTGCGCAGGCACTGGCCGGCCCGCGGGTGCGCCTGCACCGGCGTGCCGTTGATTTCCATGGCCATGCTCAGGCCCCTCTCTGCGTCTGTTGGGCCTGCGTCTGTTGGGCCGGTGTCTGCCGGGTCGGCTGCGGCTGTGTCTTCTGGGGAGGCCAGAAGTCGCCGGACACTGCTGCCGGAGCTCCGGCCGGCACGCCCAGTTCTGCCCGGATTTCCTCCGCCAGCCGGTGCGTGATGTCGTGGCGCCACGCGGGCAGCCCGTGGATATCGTCGTGGTACAGGCCCTCCGGGATGGCGTCCTCGAGTTCCCCCGCCAGCTCCGGCGCATCCGGCAGGGAGCCGAACCGCAGCTGCACGGGCCGCTTGGTGGCGGCGGTGACGGTCAGCGTGAACCGGCCGCCGCCGTCGAGCCTTCCGATCAGCAGCACCCCCGACCTGCCGAGGTTGCTCAGCGAGAGCCGGCGGAACGCCACTCTGGAGGACAGGGCCGACGCCGGGAGGCTGACGCTGCGGAGCAGCTCGCCGGGTGCCAGCGCGTTTTGCCCGTCCCCGGTGATGAAGTCCGCTACCGGCAGCTCCCGGGGGGAGCCTCCCGGGCCGAGGACCGTGGCCGTGCCGTCCAGTCCGGCGCACAGCGAGATCATGGGGCCGGCCGGCAAGGACGTGCACAGGTTGCCGCCCACGGTGGACATGTTCCAGATCTTGAAGGACGCCACGAACGAGTCGCAGCAGGGCCGGATCAGGTCCAGGGCCGGCCAGTCCCTCGTACCGGTACCGTCAGCTGCGAGCCTTTCCGGCAGCGCGTAAAGTTCGGCGACGGTGCACGTGGCGGCGAGCTCGATGCCGTCCGCCGTCACGGTGACGGGCTGCCACCCGGCCGAGCTGAGGTCCAGCAGGCGGCGCAGCGGCTCGGGGCCGAAGGCGCTGCTGCCGTAGGAAAAGAGGACGGTGCCGCCCGCGAGCCAGGCGTCGCCGTCGCGCCAGTCAGCGGGGTCGGTGGTGCGGACCACCGCCTCGATGGTGTTCATGTCCATGCGATCTCCTGGAATGCCTGTTCTGTGCCCGATGCTTGGTGGGTGCCTGATGCTTGGTGGCTGTATGCCGGTTCTGCCCCGGCGCCCTGGTCTGGGCTGGCGCTCCGGGCGGGAAGCGAATGGATGGGTCCCCTGCCGTCCCGCAAGGGAGTGCAGGTGGCGGAACCAGTGCGGGCTGCGATCAGCTCGGCAGTGATGGAGACGGCCACTTCCGCCGGCGTGGCAGCACCGAGGTCGAGGCCGATCGGCGAATGCAGGCGCGCCAACCGCTCCGGCACCACGCCGGCCTCAAGCAGCCCGTCGATGCGCTGCCGGTGGCTGCGGCGCGAGCCCAGGGCGCCGACGAAGGCAACATCCAGCTCCAGTGCTTCCTGCAGCAGCGGAATGTCGAACTTGGGGTCGTGGGTGAGGACGCAGATCACCGTGCGGGAGTCGGTCCGGCCTGCAGCGGCTTCCGCGGCGAGGTACCGGTGCGGCCAGCTGGTGGCCACCTCGTCCGCAGCCGCGAAGCGCTCCTGCGCTGCGAACGCCGGCCGGGCGTCGCACAGCGTGACGCGGTAGCCGAGCAGTTTCGCCGCCGGCACCAGCGCCGCGCCGAAGTCGTTGGCGCCGAACACCAGCAGCCGGGCCTGCGGCAGGCGGCTCTCCACCAGCAGGGTGACAGGCTCCGGCAAGGTCACGCCATCCTCAGTACAGTGGGTGCCGCGGGCTGGGACGACGCCGCCACAGCCCTGCGTCGGCGCAAGCCGGACCAGCCCCGTCCGTCCGCCGCGCAGCAGCGGTTCGAGCTGGGCGGCGGCCGCCAGCAGCACGGCCCGCCTGGCTTCAGCATCCACACTCAAAGCGTCCAGCCCCAGCAGCGCCGCGAGCTCCGACGATCCAACAACCTCGAACGAGCGCGGATCAGGAACCACCACGACGGAAGGCAGCTGTGCGTTGGCGTCGGCCGCTATCCCGGCAGCCCCCAATGCACTGCCGGACCCGGATTTGCCGGGTATGGTGCCGGTGCCGCCGTCGACGCGCCGGATCAGTGCCAGCGGCTGTTCGGGGTCCACGGTGGCCAGCCGGCGGAGGGCCCCGAGCCCGGCGGCGCTGCCGTCCAGGGGCTGGATGTGGACCTCCAGCTCACCGCCGCAGGTGAGTCCGACGGCGAACGCGTCCTCGCTGCTGAAGCCGAACGCCTCAAGGCGGGTGCCGCCGTCGGCCATCACCTCCAGCGCAGAGACAACCACTGCCCCCTCAACGCAGCCGCCGGAGAGACTGCCGAGGATCTCGCCGGATTCGGACACCAGCATGGAGGTCCCGGGCGGGCGCGGCACGGAGCCGCTGGCGGTGATGATGGTGGCCACGGCGCACCGTTCCCCGGAGGCCGCAGGGCGCCAGCCGGCCAGAGAAGGCATCAGATCCAGCATGGCAGCACTCCTTCTTTCCGTGCGATGGTGCCCATATTCTCGTTCCTATCGTTGGTAGTGGAAAGCGTACGACGCCGGTCAGGCCCAGCGACGCGCAAACGGTCCGGGGATGCGAGGAGTCCCGTGTCCTCCGGCCGTCTGCGCGTCGTGGGGCATTTTCCAACGTCGCTGCGTCCGGACCCCTATGCCCCGAGCAGCGCGCTGACCGGACCCCGCGCGAAGTAGACCACGAAGCCCACGGTGACCACCCACATCAGGGGGTGGATCTTCTTCGCCTTGCCGGAGGCCGCGCCAATCACCGCCCAGCTCACGAAGCCCACGCCGATCCCGTTGGCGATCGAGTAGCTCAGCGGCATGGTGACGATCGTCAGGAAGGCCGGCAGCGCCACCGCGAACTTGGTGAACTTGATCTCGCGGATCTGCGCCATCATCATCGCGCCCACCACCACCAGGGCTGCCGCCGCCACCTCCAGCGGCACCACGCTGGTGAGCGGGGTGAGGAACATCGAGCCCAGGAACAGCGCGCCGGTGACCACGGATGCGAGTCCGGTGCGCGCCCCCTCGCCGATTCCCGCAGCAGAGTCGATGTACACGGTGTTGGAGGAACCTGACGTGGCGCCGCCCACCACCGCGCCCACGCCTTCGACGATGAAGGCGGACTTGAGCCGGGGGAACGTGCCGTCCTTGTGCGCCACGCCCGCGCTCTTCGCGAGCCCGGTCATGGTGCCCATGGCGTCGAAGAAGTTGGTGAACACGAGCGTGAATACCAGCATCGTGGCGGCCAGGCCGCCGATCCGGCCGAAGGCGCCGAACAGGTCGAACTGGCCCACGAGGCCAAGATCCGGCGCGGAGACCAGGTGCCCCGACAGCACCGGCGTGTTCAGGTGCCAGCCACCGGGGTTGGTTTTGCTGGCAGGGCCGATGTGCAGGATTGCCTCGACGACGGCGGCGAGCGCCGTGGTGGCCACGATGCCGATGAGCAGGCCGCCCTGGACCTTCCGTGCCACCAGGATGCCCATGACCAGCAGGCCCACGATGAACACCATCGTGGGGATGGAGGTGATGGAGCCATTGTCGCCGAGCTGGACCGGCGGGCCGCCTGTGGTGGCCTTGACGAAACCGGAGTCCACAAAGCCGATGAAGGCGATGAACAGGCCGATCCCCACCGTGATGGCGGCCTTTAGCTCCTTGGGTACAGCCCTGAAGATCGCGGTCCGCGCGCCGGTGACACCAAACAGGACGATCAGGATGCCGTTGATGACCACCAGGCCCATGGCCTCGGCCCAGGTGACCTCGTGGATCACCGCCACGGCGAGGAAGGAGTTGATGCCCAGCCCCGCCGCCAGGCCGAACGGCAGGTTGGCGATCAGGCCGAACGCGATGGTCATGACGCCGGCCGTGAGCCCGGTGACCGCGCCCACCTGCGCCGCCGAGAGCCAGCCGCCGGCGACGTCGGTCGGGGCGTTGTCGGCACTGAAACCGCCGAGGATCAGGGGATTCAGGATGACGATGTAGGCCATCGTGAAGAAGGTGACCAGTCCGCCCCGCACCTCGCGGGCCACGGTGGAACCGCGCCGGGTGATATGGAAGAAGCGGTCAAGGAACGAGTTCGACGCCGGGGGTTTGGGGCTGCTGCTCCGCTGTGCTTTGCCGGTTGCCGTGTGCTTTTCGGGTGCCGCCGTCTGCCCTGTGACCGGAAGCACAGCCTGCTGTTCAGCGGTATTGTCCAGGATTGTCATGTCAGACACCGAGCCCTAGTAGTCAATCCTGGAGTCGAGCGTGTTCCAGGTGTTGAACGGTTCCAGGATGGCCGGGGCTTCGGGGTGGCCGAGCTCCAGCTTGGAGACCGGCATCAGGGTGTGCCGGTCCTCGTTGTCAAAGTACTCGTAGAAGACGGCGTCGTCGAAGCCCACGGAGGCGGCATCGTGCCGGTCGGCGGCGAAGACCACGCGGTCGATGCGGGCCCAGAGCGCGGAGGCGAGGCACATGGGGCATGGCTCGCAGCTGCTGTAGAGGGTGGCCCCGCGGAGGTCGAAGGTGCCAAGGCCGCTGCACGCGCGGCGGATGGCCGTGACCTCGGCGTGGGCGGTGGGATCGTTGTCGGCGGTGACCCGGTTGACGCCGTCGAACGCCTGACCGTCGGCGGTGACGATCACGGCGCCGAACGGGCCGCCGCTGTTCAGGACGTTGGCTGTTGCCAACCGGATGGATCTGGCCAGGAATGCCTCGGCCGTGACGGTGGTACTCATGATGCGACTCCCTTTGCTGTGGAAGCCGGTACCCCGCGGACGGAACGGAAAAGGACCAAGTGCGACGGTTACCAGGCTTCAGCATGTGCTTTTGAAGGTTAAGTTGCGCCTGGTAGATAGCTTCCCCGGAGTCCGGGTGCCCGCCTTTGGCAGAATCGAGATTAGCACCGGAATGTGGTCCGCGCCATAGTTTTCTGGAAACTTAATTTCGCAATGTGAAATGCATGTTTCGTTCGACTCACGGCCGGCGGGCACCTGGGTCGGTGACCGCGGCCGGTCACAATCCGCGGCCATTGACCGCCATCCGGTGCCCGCCCTACGCTGGTGCCGACTTGCGCCGCCGCGCTGCAGGCCCCCTGGATCAGCAGACAGGACCACTGAGCTGGAAAGTATCAGCACGCTCAGACAGGGACCCTCATGACCCAGCCCTTCAATATTCCGTCAGCACCCTCGCCAGCGCCCGCATCCCGGCTCTGGATCCAGAACCCTCTCGCGGCCTTCACGGCCAACAGCCTCGACGCTTCAGGCGGACTGGTGATCAGCGGCGGAAGGATCGTGGAGGTGCTTGGCGCCGGCCAGACGCCCTCCGCACCATGCCAGCAGACCTTCGACGCCGGCAGCCACGTGCTGCTGCCCGGCCTGATCAACACGCATCACCACTTCTACCAGACGCTCACCCGCGCCTGGGGTCCGGTGGCCAACGCTCCGCTGTTTCCCTGGCTGCAGAACCTCTACCCGGTCTGGGCCAGGCTGACCCCGCGGGAACTTGAACTCGCGGCCACCGTGGCCCTCGCCGAACTGCTGCTCTCCGGCTGCACCACCGCCGCGGACCACCACTACCTCTTCCCGGCCGGGATGGAGGATGCGATCGACGTCGAAATCGGTGCCGTGCGCCGGCTCGGCATGCGGGCCACGCTGACCCGCGGCTCCATGACATTGGGAGAGGACGACGGCGGGCTGCCGCCGCAGTCGACGGTGCAGGCGCCGGAGGCGGTGCTGGCGGACAGTGAACGGCTGATCCGCGAGTACCACGAGCGCGGGGACGGTGCCGCAATCCAGATTGCCCTGGCGCCCTGCTCCCCGTTTTCCGTCACCAAGGAGATCATGGCCGAGAGCGCCGCGATGGCGGAGCGGCATGACGTCCGGCTGCACACGCACCTCGCGGAGACCCTCGACGAGGAGCAGTTCTGCCTCGAGTCGTTCGGCCTGCGCACAGTGGACTACCTGGACAGCGTGGGCTGGCTGACCGGCCGGACCTGGCTCGGACACGGCATTCATTTCAGCGACGCCGAAATCGCCCGGCTGGGAGCGGCGGGAACCGCCGTCGCCCATTGCCCGACGTCGAACATGCGCCTCGCCTCAGGCACCGCCCGGGTGCTCGAACTGGAGGAAGCCGGAGTGCCCGTGGGGCTGGGAGTGGACGGGTCGGCGTCGAACGATGCGTCCAACATGATTCTCGAGGCGCGGCAGGCACTCTACCTGCAGCGGCTCCGCTACGGTGCGCACGTTCCGGTGGAGCGGGCACTGGGCTGGGCGACGCGGGGATCCGCGGCGGTGCTGGGCCGGCCGGACCTTGGCCAGCTGGCGCCCGGCATGCAGGCGGACCTGGCCCTGTTCCGGCTGGACGATCTGCGGTTCTCCGGCAGCCACGATCCGCTGGCCGCCCTGCTGCTGTGCGCTGCCGACCGCGCGGACCGCGTGATGGTGGGCGGCGAATGGTGCGTGGTGGACGGGCAGATTCCGGAACTGGATGTGGCGGGCCTGATTGCGGAGCATTCGGCGGCGGCACGGCGGCTCGTGAACGGCTGAGTCCCGCGCCGTTCCGCGCCGTTTCGACGGTTCCCTGCGCAGACGACGTTCCGCAACGTCGAGGGCGCAGGGAACCATCGAAATGGGGCCGGCCAACTGCTAGCGTGGCGGCATGACTCCGTCGAAGACGCCGGCCGAGATCCTAGACATCGCCGGCACCGAGGTCCGCATCTCGAGCCCGGACAAAGTGGTGTTCCCTGAGCCCGGGCTGACGAAGCTGGACCTGGTGCGCTACTACCTGGCCGTCGCGGATGGCGCGCTGCGCGGCGCGGGCGGCCGGCCGATGGTGCTCAAGCGCTTCCCGAAAGGCATCGACGCGGAGGCGTTCTTCCAGAAGCGTGTGCCGGATAACCACCCCGTCTTCATCGACACGACGACGCTGCACTACGCGTCCGGGACGTCTGCGGAGGAGGCGGTGATCCGGGATGCCGCGGGCCTGGCGTGGGTGGTGAATCTTGGCTGCCTGGACCTGAACCCGCATCCGGTGCGCGCGGAGGACCTCGAGCACCCGGACGAGCTGCGGGTGGACCTGGACCCGATGCCGGGGGTCGACTGGTCGCAGATCGTCGACGTCGCGTATGTGGCCCGGGAGGTCCTCGACGACGTGGGACTTGTGGGGTGGCCGAAGACGAGCGGGTCGCGGGGCTTGCACATCCTGGTGCGCATCGCGCCGCAGTGGCAGTACCGCGACGTCCGCCTCGCAGCCGAAACCCTCGCCCGGGAGGTGGAAAACCGCGCTCCGGGCTTGGCCACGGCGCGGTGGTGGAAGGAGGAGCGCGGCGAGAGTGTGTTCGTGGACTTCAACCAGAACGCGAAGGACCGCACCGTGGCCTCGGCCTACTCGGTGCGGCCACTGCCCGATGCCCGGGTCTCAACGCCGCTCACCTGGGGCGAGGTCCGCTCCGCCCGGCCAGAACAGTTCACAGTGCCCACGGTGCTCAAACGCTTCGCAGAGGTGGGCGACGCCCACACCGGCATTGACGATGCCGTCGGAACACTCGACGGGCTTCTCGCCCTGGCCGCCGAGCTCGGGCCGGCCGAGAAGGCCCCGCGCGCCGGCAATGGCTCCGGCCGGCGGCAGTCGGTGATGCCGCTCATTGAGGTGGCACGCACCAGGACCAAGCCCGAGGCCCTGGCGGCGCTCGACCAGTGGAAGTCCCGGCATGCGGACGTGGTCCCCGCATTGCACCCGGCCGATGTGCTGGTTGACGGAATGCGCGGGTCAAGCTCGCTCTGGTACCGGGTGCGGGTGAACCTGCAGCATGTCCCCGAGGCGGAGCGCCCGCCCCAGGAGGAGCTCGTTGCCGACTACGACCCGTGGGCCGGCGTCCGTTGGGACAGCAGGCCTTAAAGCTTGCCCGTACCAGCCCGGGTTCCGGTGCATTCGTTCAGTGATGCCGGGCTCGTAAAATGGCGGCATGGTGAAATCAGCTCCGCGATTGGCCGGATGAAGACCGCTGGTGGCCGTCTGCTGGCCGGACTCGAGCTAGACCGCGCCGCGACTCAGTCCTTGCACCGGCAACTGTATGAGCAGTTGCGCACACAGATCCTGGCAGGTTTGCTGCCGAGCGGAACCCGCCTGCCATCGACCCGGACACTCGTCAGCGAGCTGGGAGTCTCGCGGATCACGGTCGTCTCGGCGTTCGAGCAACTCACCGCCGAGGGCTTCCTGCGCTCACGGGCGGGAGACGGCACCTGCGTCGACACATTGTGGAGTGACGCCGCCCCGCGGCGGCCCATGTCCCGGCCTCCTCTTTCCGAACGCGGAGCGGCCACTTCTTCGCGTGGCACCAACCTGTTCGCCGAGGCGCCGTACGTGTGGGCGCCGACCGAAACGGAATCATTCGTCGCGAGCCAAGTGGCGTCCTCGGCTTTCCCCGCGGCCACCTGGAAGCGCCTACTGGGTCGCTATGCCGGGCGCGCCGATCCGTTCGTGACCGGGTACGGCGATCCGCACGGGCATCGCCCGCTGCGGGAGGCCATCGCGGACTACGTCAATGACGTGAGGGGGTTGGGGTGCACGGCGGACCAGGTGGTGGTCACCTCGGGTGCGCAGCAGGCATTTAACGTGCTGGCGGTGCTGCTGCTGGACGCCGGCGACCCAGTCGTCGTCGAGGATCCGGGGCACATCTCCGGACGGCTCGCCTTTCAGCCCCAGGGCTGCCCGGTCCGGGGCGTCCCCGTTGACGACGAGGGAGCGATCCTTCCGGATGAGCACGACGACGCGGCCCCGGCTCGTCTGGCTTGTCTGACTCCAGCCCGGCAGCATCCGCTCGGCATCGCGATGAGCCCGGCGCGGCGGGCGGAATGGATCGCCTGGGCGGAGCGAAACGGAAGCTGGATCGTTGAGGACGACTGCGACAGCGAGCTGCGCTACCGAGGGAAACTCCTCCCGACGCTGTTCGGGCTCGATCTGAGCAGGCATGTGATCACCGTGGGCTCATTCAGCAAGGTGCTGGCCCCGTCGATCCGCCTCGGATACTGTGTGCTGCCGGAGGACTTGGTGGAGCCTTTCGCATCCGCATCATCGATCATCGGCCGCCCGCCCGCGATGGTGCTCCAGCTGGCTCTTGCGGACTTCCTGTCAGAGGGGCATCTCCACACCCATTTACGCCGGACCCGGCGCCTGTATGCGGCACGTCAGGACGCCCTGCTCGATGCGATCGATCATCAGCTGGGCCACAGGATCGACGCTGCACCTGTGGACTCCGGCCTGCACGTCATGGGTTGGCTCCGTGAACAGGTCGACGATATAGAGGTGGCACACCCCCTCGGCGAGTACCGAGTCACCCGGCGGCTTGCCCCTGCGCTACTGATCGGGTTCGCCGGCACTGGTCGTCATGGCGGGGGGCACGATCTACAAACTCGCCAGCCTCAAGGACGCGTTCTACGTTCCCATGCAGGAGGCCATGGGACTCAGCCACTCCGAGATCGGCACGCTGCTGAGCGTCAATTCGATCGTGGCGACGGCGCTGTTCATCGTGGGCGGCTACCTTGCCGACCGTTTCTCCACGAGGATCCTCATTCCGCTGGGCCTGGTTGGCACCGGTGCGCTGGGCCTGTTCCTCAGCACCTTCCCGGGCTTCAGCAGTTTGCTGGTGGTGTTCGCGCTGCTTGCCGTGTGCTCGGACTGCCTGGTCTGGCCAGCGCTGTTGAAGGGCATCCGCCAGCTCGGCGGCTCGAAGGAGCAGGGACGGCTCTTCGGCCTCCTAGAGGGCGGCCGCGGCGTCGTCGACACCGCGGTGGCCTTCTCCGCGTTGGGAATCTTCGTGCTGCTCGGCTCGGGAGCAGGAGGATTACGCGCGGCCATCGCCTTCTACGCCATCGTTGACGTCGCCGTCGGCGTGCTGCTGTTCCTCCTCCTCCGGAACGAGGTCGGTGAGCAGCAGCCAACAGCGAAGAAGCAGAAGACCGGCCTCGGCGAGATCTGGCGCGCGGCCAAGCTGCCGCAGCTGTGGTGGGTGAGCTTCACCGTGTTCATGGTGTACGTGGTGTACTGCGGCCTCACTTATTTCATCCCCTATTTGACATACGTGTACGGGCTTCCCGTCGCACTGGTCGGCGCGTACGGAATCATTAATCAGTACGGCCTGAAGATCCTCGGCGGCCCGATCGGCGGCGTCCTTGCAGACAAGGTGTTCAAGGGGGCGAACCGGTATATCAGGCTGGCGTTCCTATGCATGGTCCCAGTGATGGCAGTGCTGCTGCTCATCCCGGCCGACCCGCGCAGCCAGATCCCGGCGATGATCGTGACCCTCTTGTTCTCGCTCATTGTCTTCACCATGCGGGGCGTGTTTTGGGCGCCGATGGAGGAGGCCGGGATCCCGGAGGAGACCAGCGGCACCGCCTTCGGGATCGCCTGCCTGGTTGGCTATGCACCCGGCATGTTCGCTTACATCGGCTATGGCGCGATCCTCGATGCGAACCCGGGAGCCGGCGGCTACCACATCGTATTTATCGTGCTCGCAGCGCTCGCGCTCGTGGGAGCGGCCGTCTCCAGCGGGCTCGTTCGGGTCGTTCGGGCCGGACGGGCAGCGGTCGGGGTCTGATCGCTTTTCCGGACACGCAAACGGACCAAGGACACGGAAGCGGTCCGGGGACACCACCGTTGGGTGTGTCCCCGGACCGCTGGCGCATCCGGCCGCGATTACCGCGTCAGCGCCGTCCGAAGCCGGGCAGGCCGTGGACCCAGCGCGAGAAGCGGCCTCGAACATGCTCCCTGTCCGCGGGGAGATGGAAGTCGGGATCCGTCCCGCCTCCGAGGGGAAGGTAGAACTCCTGGACTGAGGGTGCCGTCGTCTGTGCCGGAGCGACCGGCGTTGTGTCCTGCTGGTACATCTGATCCTCCTCTGAGGTGGTTGATTCTCGTTCTTTCGCAAAATGGAAAATAACTTTTGCTATGTGGAATATGCTAGGCGCGGTTGCATGGGTTCGTCAATGGCCCGGAAGGCGGCCAGTCACAAACTGATTTTTCGGATTGTGATGTACACCACCGGCATGCTGCGCTACTCTTGAAGTCAATTCGTGGCGCACGTCACGTAACCTGGGAGCAGCAGGCAGGGTCGTAATGAGCTGGCATCACAACTGATGTCGGCTCATTTTTTATTTGGGTCGACGCCACACGAAATGCGTGGGAAACACGCACTTAATTTCTATGTGGGACTTTCATTCCACATACCGGAAGTTGGGAACAGACCATGAGCAACAAGATCGTCCTCGGCCACAACCAGTACGGCAAGGCCGAAGTCCGCGTCGTCAAAATCACCCGCGACACCGACCGCCACGAGATCGAAGACCTGAACGTCACCTCGCAGCTCCGCGGGGACTTCGCCGCCGCCCACCTCGAAGGCGACAACGCCCACGTGGTGGCCACCGACACCCAGAAGAACACCATTTACGCCTTCGCCCGCGAAGGGGTCGGCTCCCCCGAGGCGTTCCTGCTGCGCCTCGGGGAGCACTTCACCTCCAGCTTCGACTGGGTCACCGGCGGCCGCTGGGAGGCCGAGTCCTACGCCTGGGAGCGCATCCAGGCTCACGGCAGCGCGCACGATCACTCCTTCGTCCGCAAGGGCCAGGAAGTCCGCACCGCCGTCCTGGTCAGGGACGGGGCAGCCACCCACCTGATCGCCGGACTCAAGGACCTGACCGTCCTGAAGTCCACGCAGTCCGGCTTCGTCGGCTACCCGAGGGACAAATACACCACCCTGCCGGAGACCACCGACCGCATCCTGGCCACCGACGTCTCGGCCCGCTGGCGCTTCAAGGCCGGCACCGATTTCAGCTCGCTCGACTTCAACAAGAGCTACGACGACGTCAAGAGCCTCCTGCTTGAAGGCTTCACCGAGAACTACTCCCACGCCCTCCAGCAGACCCTGTTCGACATGGGCGCGAAGGTCCTGGAAGCCCACAGCGAGATCGAGGAAATCAAGTTCTCGATGCCCAACAAGCACCACTTCCTCGTGGACCTCTCGCCGTTCGGGCTCGACAACCCCAACGAGGTCTTCTTCGCGGCCGACCGCCCGTACGGACTCATCGAGGCCACCGTCCTGCGTGACGACGCCGAAGCAGCCGACGCCGCCTGGTCGGGTATCGCAGGCTTCTGCTAGACCCCAGCCGGCCGGCCCGCGGACCAACAGACCAACAGACAAGGCCCGCGGGCCCGGCGGCACCCCACAGCACCACCGCCACAGAGTTTTTGTCCAGATATCGTGGCCTCAGGACCCTTAAGCGCCTAATAAGTGGACAAAAACTCCGGCCCAGCCCACCAAAATCGAGCCTCACGCCCGCATCCAACGGATTCGAGGCCCCACACCTCAAGACTCAAATTGTTAGCCAGACATTGTTAGCCAGACGAAGGCGTCTGCCATGAACCAAGAAAGTCTGCCATGAACATCTCCAAGAAAACCCGCCCAGCCGCAACCCGCCCGGAAGATCAGCGCCTCTCGATCGGCAGCACCTTCGCCTACGGGTTCCAGCACGTCCTCACCATGTACGGCGGCATCATCGCCCCGCCCCTCATCATCGGCGCCGCGGCCGGCATGTCGTCCCAGGACATCGGCCTGCTCATCGCCGCCTGTCTCTTCGTCGGCGGCCTCGCCACCATCCTGCAGACCGTCGGCTTCCGGTTCTTCGGCTCCCAGCTCCCGCTCGTCCAGGGCGTCTCCTTCGCCGGCGTCTCCACAATGGTGGCGATTGTCCACGGCGGCGGCGGGATCCAGGCGGTCTTCGGCTCGGTGATCGCGGCTTCGCTGATCGGGCTGCTCATCACTCCGCTGTTCTCCAAGATCATCAAGTACTTCCCGCCGGTTGTCACCGGCACGGTGATCACCACCATCGGCCTCACCTTGATGCCGGTGGCCGCCAACTGGGCCATGGGCGGCAACAAGGCGGCCCCCAACTACGGCAGCATGGCCAACGTTGGCCTGGCGGCCGCCACCATGGCGATCGTCCTGCTGCTGAGCAAGGTGGGCAACGCCGCCATCTCCCGTCTGTCCATCCTGCTCGCCATGGTCCTGGGCACCCTCATCGCCCTCGCCTTCGGCATGGCCGACTTCTCCAAGGTGGGCACGGGCGAGATTGTCGCCTTCCCCACGCCGTTTGCTTTCGGACCGCCGACGTTTGAGATCGCAGCGATCATCTCCATGCTGATCGTCATCCTGGTGACGCTCACCGAGACCTCCGCCGACATCATCGCCGTGGGCGAGATCGTGGGCACCAAAGTGGACTCCAAGCGGATCGGCGACGGGCTGCGGGCCGACATGCTCTCCAGCGCCATCTCCCCGCTGTTCAACTCCTTCACGCAGAGCGCCTTTGCCCAGAACGTGGGACTCGTGGCCATCACGGGCGTCAAGAGCCGCTTCGTCGTGAGCGCCGGCGGACTCATTCTCGTCATCCTCGGCCTGCTTCCCGTCCTTGGCCGGGTTGTAGCGGCGGTGCCGACGCCCGTCCTGGGCGGTGCCGGCGTCGTACTCTTTGGAACTGTTGCCGCCAGCGGCATCCGGACGCTCTCCAAGGTGGAGTACCGCAACAACATGAACCTGATCATCGTGGCCGCGTCCATCGGCTTCGGCATGATCCCGATCGCGGCGCCGGCGTTCTACGACCAGTTCCCGTCCTGGTTCAGCACCATCTTCCACTCCGGCATCAGCTCGGCAGCGGTCATGGCCATTCTGCTGAACCTGCTCTTCAACCACCTCAAGGCGGGCAACTCGGACAACCAGTCAGTGTTCGTGGCCGGCACCGGGCGCGTCGTCAAGGAGGAGGACCTGCACTGCCTGGCCGACGGCGACCGCTTCGAGGGCGGGAAGCTCATCGACTGCGACGGCAAGGAAGTCCCCATCGAGACATCCTCGAAGTCAGAGCACTAGCCAACGACAGCAAAGCGCGAACAAGCAGGTAATGCCCTCAAATCCCGGATTTGAGGGCATTACCTGCACGTTCGCGCTGTATTGAAGAACGACGGCGGGAGGTCAGTTTGGGGAAAGCGCGTCAGTTTTGGTTGAGCTCGTCCGAGATGGCCTGGGCTGCTTCGCGGAGGAGCGGCACGGCGCGGTCGGCGAAGGCCTGGTCCACGCGGGAGACCGGCCCGGAGACGGAGATGGCGGTGGGCGTGGGCGCATTGGGCACGGCCATGGCGAAGCAGCGCACGCCAAGCTCCTGCTCCTCCTCGTCGATCGAGTAGCCGCGCTCGCGGATCTGGTTCAGGTCCGCAATCAGGGCATCGAAGTCGCCGATGCTCTTGGCCGTGGGCGTGGGCATGCCGGTGCGGGTCACGATGCCGCGCACCACCTCGTCGTCCAGCTGCGCCAGGATCGCCTTGCCGACGCCGGTGTCGTGCGTATGGGCGCGGCGGCCCACCTCGGTGAACATGCGCATGGAGTGCAGCGACGGCACCTGGGCCACATAAATCACCATGTCCGAGTCCAGCACGGCCATGTTGGAGGTCTCCCCCAGCCGGTCCACGAGGGACTTCAGCTGCGGCCGCGCCAGGGCACCGAGCTGCTTGTTGGCGCCTTCGCCGAGCCGGATCAGCCGCGGGCCCAGGGCGTAGCGTCGGTTGGGCAGCTGGCGGATGTACCCCAGCGCCACGAGCGTGCGCAGCAGCCGGTGGATCGTGGGCAGGGGCAGGTCCGTGGAGGAGGAGAGCTCGCTGAGCGTCACGTCGCCGCCGGCGTCGGTGATCAGTTCCAAAAGTTCAAAGACGCGCTCAACGGACTGCACGCCTCCAGAGGCCTTCTCAGCCATGTAGCACTCTCCTGTTGTCTTGAATACGACAACTCTTATCCGCATCGTGAAAAAAGTTGCTTAGACAGCCAAAGATACAGCAAGCCCACAGGCCGCGTCGATGAAAGCAGTAGGGGCTTGTATTTCCATAAAGTAGATAATAATATCCATAATACGAAAATATTCACGAGAACAGCCCACCGCAGCGGCGGGCCCGAATCAGGAGGACATTCAATGGCGAACCCGAGCCCCGGAAACTCAATCACCCTGCGCGTGGAGGCACCCTCGAGCTTCACGGCCACCAGCGAGCTCGCGGCAGCCGTCGGCGCGGCCGGAGCGGCCATCACGGCACTGGACGTCACCGAGTCGCACCACGAGACGCTGGTTGTCGACGTCACCTGCAACACCACGGACCAGGACCACGCGGACCGCGTGAAGGACGCCCTTAACGCGCTCGACGGCGTCACCGTACGCAACGTCTCGGACCGCACCTTCCTGATGCACCTCGGCGGCAAGCTCGAGGTGGTCCCGAAGGTGGCGCTGCGCAACCGCGACGACCTCTCCCGCGCCTACACCCCCGGCGTCGCCCGCGTCTGCCTTGCCATCGCTGAAAACCCCGACGCCGCCCGGAACCTGACGGTCAAGCGGAACACGATCGCCGTGGTCACCGATGGTTCTGCCGTCCTGGGCCTGGGCAACATCGGCCCGGCAGCCGCGCTTCCGGTCATGGAGGGCAAGGCCGCTCTGTTCAAGCAGTTCGCCAATGTCGATGCCTGGCCGGTCTGCCTGGACACCCAGGACACCGAAGAAATCATCAAGATCGTCAAGGCCCTCGCCCCCGTCTACGGCGGCGTGAACCTCGAGGACATCGCCGCGCCGCGCTGCTTCGAGATCGAAAACCGGCTCCGTGAGGAACTGGACATCCCGGTGTTCCACGACGACCAGCACGGCACCGCCATCGTCACGCTGGCCGCCCTGGTCAACGCCCTGCGCGTCGTGGGCAAGAAGCTCGCGGACGTCCGCATCGTGGTCTCCGGCGTCGGCGCCGCAGGCTCGGCGATCATCCAGCTCCTCAAGGCCCAGGGCGCGCAGCACATCATCGCCGCCGGCCGCTCCGGCGCCATCCACTCGGGCGAAAAGTACGACGACGAACACCGCACCTGGATCGCGGCCAACACCAACGAGGAAGGCTTCTCCGGCACGCTGCACGAGGCCCTCAAGGGTGCGGACGTCTTCATCGGCGTGAGCGCCCCGCACGTGATCGGCGAGGAGCAGGTTGCCTCAATGGCGGACAAAGCCATTGTCTTCGCGATGGCCAACCCGACGCCGGAAATCGACCCCAGCATTGCGTCCAAGCACGCCGCCGTCGTGGCCACCGGCCGCAGCGACTTCCCGAACCAGATCAACAACGTCCTGGCCTTCCCGGGCTTCTTCCGCGGGCTGCTGGACGCCGGGGCATCGGACATCACGCCGGAGATGCTGGTGGCCGCCGCGGAGGCGATCGCCAACCGGGTGGCTGACGACGAGCTGAATGCGAGCTACATTATCCCCAGCGTCTTCGATCCCCACGTGGCCGCCGATGTCGCCACGGCGGTAGCCAACGCGGCACATGCGGCAGCGGGTGTCCGGACCGCACACGCAGCACCCGCTACTGTTGCGGCGCCCGCGGACGCGGCTCTCGCCAACGCCTGAATCAGCCCTGGAAAGGACCCACAATGGCTATCACAGTCACAGACCCCCGGCCGATCGAGCGTGCGGAGGAGATTCTCACCCCGAAGGCCCTCGCGTTCGTGGAGGAGCTCCACAAGCGCTTCGCCGGCAGGCGCGGCGAGCTGCTCACGGCCCGCAAAGTCAAGCGTGAGCAGGTGGCCCGCACCGGCAGGCTGGATTTCCTGCCGGAGACCAAGGACGTGCGCGACGGCGACTGGAAGGTTGCGCCGGCACCAGCGGCGCTGCAGGACCGCCGGGTTGAGATGACCGGCCCGGCCTCGCCGGCCAAGATGGCCATCAACGCCCTGAACTCCGGCGCCAAGGTGTGGCTCGCGGACCTCGAGGACGCCAGCACGCCCACATGGGGCAACGTCATTGACGCCATCCTCAACCTCCGCGACGCCGCCACCGGAACGCTGGCCTACACCTCCCCCGAGGGCAAGGAGTACCGCCTCCGCACCGACGCCCCGCTGGCCGTCGTGGTGGCCCGCCCCCGCGGCTGGCACATGGAGGAGCGGCACCTGCTGCTCGACGGCGAACCCGCCGTCGGCGGGCTGGTGGACTTCGGCCTGCACTTCTTCCACATCGCCAAGCAGCTGGTGCTCAACGGCCAGGGCCCGTACTACTACCTGCCGAAGATGGAGAGCCACCTCGAGGCGCGGCTGTGGAACGACGTGTTCGTCTTCGCCCAGGACTTCCTCGGCCTCGGCCAGGGCACCATCCGCGCGACTGTGCTGATCGAAACCATCCCTGCCGCGTTCGAGATGGACGAGATCCTCTACGAGCTGCGGGACCACGCCTCGGGGCTGAACGCCGGCCGGTGGGATTACCTCTTCAGCATCATCAAGTACTTCCGCGACGCCGGCGCCAGCTTTGTGCTGCCGGACCGGGCCACCGTTGCCATGACGGCGCCGTTCATGCGGGCGTACACGGAACTGCTGGTCAAGACCTGCCACCACCGCGGCGCCTTCGCCATGGGCGGCATGGCGGCGGTCATCCCCAACCGGCGCGAACCCGAGGTCACCGCACAGGCCTTCGAGAAGGTCCGCGCGGACAAAACCCGCGAGGCGAACGACGGCTTCGACGGCTCCTGGGTGGCACACCCGGACCTGGTGCCCGTCTGCCAGGAGGTGTTCGACTCCGTGCTCGGGGACCGCCCCAACCAGCTGGACAAGCAGCGCCCGGAGGTCTCCGTCACGGCCGGCCAGCTGCTGGACATCGCCTCCGCGGAGGGCCAGGTTACGGAAGCCGGGCTGCGCCTGAACCTCTACGTGGCTGTGGCCTACACCGCCGTCTGGATCTCCGGCAACGGCGCGGTGGCCATCCACAACCTGATGGAGGACGCCGCCACGGCGGAAATCTCCCGCTCGCAGGTCTGGCAGCAGATCCGCAACGAAGTGGTCCTGGCGGACACCGGCAACAAGGTCACGCGCGAACTGGTCACCCGGATCCTCGCCGAGGAAACCGAAAAGCTGCGCGGCGAGGTGGGCGAGGAAGCGTTCGCCCGCTACTACCAGCCCGCGAGCGCCCTGATCGGCGACATCTGCCTCTCCGAGGATTACACGGACTTCCTCACCACCCCGGCCTACGAACTGGTGGGCTGAGGCATGGCGGTACCCGAAACCTCGCTGACCGCAGCCGACCTGGCACGGATCGACGGGAAGCTGGCGGACACCGACCGGCTGCTCGAGCAGAACTACCCGGGCGACGACGGCTCCCGCCAGCCCGTCCACACGGTGTACGTCCCCGCTGACCGGTTCACGCCGTCGCTCGCCGCGGACTGGGGAACCCAGGCGCTGGCGACGGCTGCCGGCCACGGCGGGCTGGCCCGGCTCGGTTCGCTGCTGGGCCAGGACGCCGAGCTCGCCGAAGCGGTTGCCTCCCGGGTGGAGGCAAAGCTGGGCACCGAACCGATCGAGGACCTCCGGCTCGACTTCGAGGATGGGTTCGGGGATAGGGGCGACGACGCGGAGGACGCCGCCGCCATTGCCGCGGCCTCCGCCGTGGCCGCCGCAGTCTCGGCCGGCTCCGCGCCGCCGTTCATCGGGATCCGGTTCAAGTGCTTCGAGGCCCCCACCCGCGCCCGCGGGCTGCGCACCCTCGACCTGTTTGTCTCCGGCCTGGCCGCGGCCGGCGAACTGCCCGCAGGCCTGGTCCTGACCCTGCCCAAGGTCACCACCGTGGCGCAGGTGCAGGCCATGGACTACGCGGTCTCCCGCCTTGAGGAGATCCACTCGCTCCCCGCCGGACGGCTCCGGTTCGAGGTGCAGGTGGAGACGCCGCAGCTCATCCTCGGCCCGGCGGGAACGTCCCCGGTGGCACAGCTGCCGCACGCCGTTCCCGGACGGATCAGCGGGCTGCACTACGGCACGTACGATTACTCCGCTTCCCTGCAGATCTCCGCCGAGTACCAGTCGATGGAACACCCGGTGGCCGACTTCGCCAAGGAAGTCATGCAGCTGGCCGTGGCCGGTACGGGCATCCGGCTGTCCGACGGATCCACCAACATCATTCCCGTGGGCGACAACGTGGAAAAAGCCTGGCAGCTGCACGGCCGGCTGGTGCGCCGATCCCTGGAGCGCGGCTTCTACCAAGGGTGGGACCTGCACCCGGCCCAGCTCCCCAGCCGCTTCGCAGCAACGTATGCCTTCTACCGCCAGGGCCTGCCCGCCGCGGCCGCCCGGCTGCGGAACTACGTGGAGCAGACGGAAGGCGGCGTCATGGATGAGCCGGCCACCGCCCGCGCGCTCGCCGCGTTCGTGCTGCGCGGCGTCCAGTGCGGCGCGGTCGGTGCCGAGGAGGTGCTGGCGGCTGCCGGCGTCGGAATCCCCCAACTCACCGGACTGGCCCACCCACGGCTGGCCCAGACCACTTCAAAGTAAGGATCCAATGATGGGCAAGTACTACTCCCCTGAAGGCGGACTGCCGCCCCAAACGCACCTCACCACCGAGCGCGCGATCGTCAAAGAGGCCTACACCGTCATCCCCAAGGGCGTGCTGACCGATATTGTCACCAGCAACCTGCCGGGCTTCACGAACACCCGTTCGTGGATCATTGCCCGCCCGATCTCGGGGTTCGCCACCACGTTCTCCCAGCTGATCGTTGAGATCGGTCCCGGCGGAGGCGCCCCCAGGGCCGAATTCGAGGCCGGCGTCGAAGGCGTCGTCTTCGTCACCAAGGGACGGGTGAATCTGACGCTCGACGGCGAGCTGCACCAGCTGGAGGAGGGTGGCTACGCCTACCTCGCAGCAGGTTCAAGCTGGGGCCTGGAGAACGTCTCGGATGACATTGTGTCCTTCCACTGGATCCGCAAGGCCTACGAGCGGCTTGAGGGTTACGAGGCCAAGTCCTTCGTGACCAGTGATGCGGACGTTGAACCGAGCGAAATGCCGGACGTCAACGGCGTCTGGAAGACCACCCGCTTCGCGGACCCCAACGACCTGGCCCACGACATGCACGTGAACATCGTGACCTTCCAGCCCGGCGGCGTGATCCCGTTCCCGGAGACCCACGTCATGGAGCACGGCCTTTATGTCCTCCAAGGCAAAGCCATGTACCTGCTCAACAACGATTGGGTAGAGGTGGAAGCTGGCGACTTCATGTGGCTGCGCGCCTTCTGCCCGCAAGCCTGCTACGCCGGCGGCCCGGGCGAATTCCGCTACCTGCTGTACAAGGACGTCAACCGCCAGATCCGCCTGACGTAGCCTTCCTCCATACCTGCCACCGAAGTCGCCGGAAGCCTGCCCGTACGCTGGTAGCTTCCGGCGACTTCGTTGTCTTCCGGCGATTTCGCTGTGTTAGCCTGGCTGACCCACCCAACCCCTTGCGCCGCAACTGGGCGCAGGGAAGCATGAAGGCATGCTGACGATCGGAACGACTGTCCTTGGCGTCAACGACGTTGCCCGCGCCACCGCATTCTGGTGCGACGCCCTCGGTTACATCCCGCGGGAAGACGGCGACGAAACATGGGTGGTGCTCGTCCCACAAAAAGGCGACGGCGCCCGTCTCGCCCTCATGCTCAGTGAGACCCCGGCCCAGTCCCATCCGCGCCTCCACCTGGATCTCTACGCCGATGACCAGGCCGCCGAGGTGGAGCGCCTCGTCGAACTCGGTGCGGCCCGGGTGCGCTGGGACTCTTACCCGGACGACCCGGATTTCATCGTGCTGGAAGACCCGGACGGAAACCGCTTCTGCGTCGTGGATGCGGCAGCCTGAGGCCCCTAGAAGGGACGCACTGAAGGGACGCAGCATGGACTTCTCACCCCGCACCGCCATCGTCACCGGCAGCGATTCCGGCATCGGCCGCGCCACCGCTGAGGCGCTGGTCCGGGCAGCGGGCAGGGTTGCGGTGACTACCTGACCGGGGCGTCGTGGGCGGTCGACGGCGGCATGCTCCAGATGGGCCCGCAGGCCGGTTCCCACATCACCGGCCACGAGTGGCGCGAACAGTAGGACGAGCCCGGACGGAAAGCGGCTGGCGGGTGAGTCGCCCGCCAGCCGCCGTCCCGGACCTCGCTGCTAAAGCCCGGTGCCATTAAGGCCCGTCAGGGCTTGAGGACCACCTTGATGCAGCCGTCCTCTTTCTTCTGGAACTTTGCATAGAGCTCCGGTGCCTCGGCCAGCCCCGCTGTGTGGGTGACCAGATCCATCACACCCAGCGGATCGGCGTCGTCCTCCACCAGCGGAAGCAGCTCATCGGTCCACCGGCGGACGTTGCACTGGCCCATGCGCAGCTGGATCTGCTTGTCGAACATGGTGAGCAGCGGCATTGGGCTGGCCGTGCCACCATACACGCCGCTCAGGGAAAGCGTGCCCCCGCGCCGGACCGTATCCACGGCGGTGTGGAGCGCGGCGAGCCTGTCCACGCCGGCGGTTTCCATGGCCTTTTGGGCGACCTTGTCGGGAAGGAGGCCGAGTGCCTGGTGGGCGAAGCCCGCCACCGGCGAGCCGTGCGCCTCCATGCCGACGGCGTCAACCACCGAATCGGGCCCCCGGCCGCCGGTCATCTCACGCAGTTCGTCTGCGACGCCCTTGGAATAGTCCAGGACCTCGACGCCGTGGCGCGCCGCCATCTCGCGGCGCTCCGGAACGGGATCAACGCCTATCACCCGCTGGCCAAGGTAGCTGCCAATCCGGGAGGCGAACTGCCCCACCGGGCCAAGCCCGAAGACCGCCAGCGTTCCACCCGCCGGTGCATCGGCGTATTTCACGGCCTGCCAGGCGGTGGGAAGAATATCCGAGAGGAAAAGGTACCGCTCATCCGGCAGTTCCTGTCCCACTTTGACGGGGCCGTAGTCGGCGAACGGCACCCGCAGGTACTCCGCCTGGCCGCCGGGAACGGAGCCGTAAAGCTCCGAGTATCCGAAAATCGCACACCCTGAGTTCTTTTCCCGGACCTGGCTGGTTTCGCACTGCGACTGCAAGCCCTGGGAGCACATGTAACAGTTGCCGCAGGAAATGTTGAAGGGAATGACCACACGGTCGCCCTTGGCCAGATGGGTAACGGAGCTTCCCACCTCTTCCACGATGCCCATGGGCTCGTGGCCCAGCACGTCATCCTTGTGCATGTATGGACCAAGCACCTCGTACAGGTGGAGGTCCGAGCCGCAGATCGCGGACGATGTGATCCGCACAATGGCATCCGTGGGCTCCTGGATGACAGGATCCGGTACTTCCTTTACGCTCACCGAGCGCTTGCCTTGCCAAGTCAGTGCCTTCACTGGAATGCCTTCCTCTCGCTGCAGGTCGCGTCCTTTCGACCGTAACGTGATCATGTCCGGATGTGAAGATCAGTATGCTTATCAATTTTTTCGGGATTCGAAGGTAGAAGGTAAGCATCCTTGCTTTTCTCTTGTTTCGGCCCGGGATCGCTCCTAGCGTAGGAACTGTTCTTGCCCCCCAGGAAAGGCGCCCATCATGTCGCTGTACCAGCCCGAACCGGTGGAAATTTCCACCCGCATGCGCCCCGGTGAATGGACGGAGGCCAGCCTGGAGGAGCTGGTGACCACCTACCGCGCGAAAATCCTCGCCATGGGGGCCGCGGTTTCGGAAGTCGTCACCGAGGTAGTAAGGAACGACGACGGCTCCGTTGCCGTTGCGGTGTCGTGGAGCAGAGGTACCTACGCCGACGAGCCCGAGGGCGGAGGGTTCACGGGCAGCGAGTCCACGGTGGACACGGCCGGACCCTGATCCGGCGGCCGGATCAGCTACCCGGCCAGCAGCTTTCCAATGGCGCTTCCGGCCAGGTTGTCCAGCAGGTCCCGGGGGTCCTCATACACCTCAACAGCCCCCGCCTCGCGGAGTTCCGCGTCGCTGGTGCCGCCGCAGGTGAGGGCGATGGTGGGGATGCCCAGCTTGCCGGCCGCCATGACGTCCCACACCGAATCCCCCACATAGACGGCCGCGGAGGCTTCAATCCCCACGGCCTCCAGTGCCGCCACGAGGATGTCCGGCTCGGGCTTGCTGTTCTCGGCATCGTTGGAGCTGGTAGCGGCATGGATGAAGTCATCTGCCCCCAGAGCCGACCGGAGCGCCTCGAGATCCTGCTCCCTCGCGGACGAGGCCAGGGCCACCGCCAACCCGCGCTCACTGCATCCGGCCAACAGGTCGCGGGCCCCGTCGAACGCGCGGAGCGAAGGCCAGTAGGTGCCGAAGATCCCGGAATGGGCGGACAGAACAGCCTCGTCCACGTCCTTATTCCGGGAGTCCGGCAGCAGGTGGTCCACCAGTCGCGCCCCGCCCATCCCTACACAGCGGTGGATCCGGGCCATGGGCACGTCGAAGCCTAACTGGCGGAACGCCTGCCACCAGGCGAGGGTGTGGATGTACGCCGAATCGATCAGCGTCCCGTCAACATCGAACAGGACGCCCTTCTCCCGGCGCCGCCCTGCTGGCAAGTGGCCCGCCGATTCCTCGCCCCCTGACACTCCTGCCGCCCTCAGCGTTCGGCCAACTGCGGCGCGGGTACCCGGTGCGGGACGGTCCTCGGGGACCCGTAACCCACCGCAACCGTGGACTTCAGCGCCTGCCTTGCGGGCTTGCCATGCCGCTTTGGGGCGGGCCGCTTCACAGCATCCTTGCAGCAGTCACGGATCAGGCCGGTGCCGGCAATCTCCCTGGCCTGGGCAACTCCGGCAACTGCTGCGCGCTTCGTCGGGAAGGTCACGGACACAGCCATCAGCGCACCCGTTCCGTCCAGCAGCCGGATCCTGTAACCGCCGTCGGGAGCGTCCACCAACTCGAAATATCCAGACATTTGGTTGTCCTCCTTCTTCACCTTTCGGTGACATGTTTAGTAAGTATACTTACCTACACGACGAAGGTGAGAGGTGTCACCCAAATTTCGGCTCGAACCGGGCCGGGGCACCGCATCCGATCACCCGGTCCCGGCCTTGGACGGTAGCGGCTTGTCGCTCCGGTGGGACCGGCGCTGGCTCAGTTGCAGGGCACTGGTCACCAGCGCGAAATGGCTGAACGCCTGCGGGGTGTTCCCCAGGTGCCGCCCACTTTGGACGCCCCATTCCTCACTCAGCAGGCCGACGTCGTTCCGCAGCGACAGCAGCCGTTCAAACAGTTCCGTGGCCTCCCTGCGCCGGCCTGCCCCAAGCAGTGCCTCCACGAGCCAGAAGGAACAGGCGAGGAAAACCCCTTCGCCCCCGGGCAGCCCGTCGTCGCTCGCCTCCGGCCGGTAACGGAGCACGAACCCGTCCTCCGTCAGTTCGCGCTGGATGGCGTCGATGGTGCCGGTCACCCGGGGGTCGTCGGGCGGGAGGAAGCCCACCCTGGGAATGAGGAGCAGGCTGGCGTCGAGTTCGGGCCGCCCATAGCTCTGCGTGAAGGTGTTCCGGTCGGCGTCGAAGCCGTTCGCCATGACTTCGGCGCGGATGGTGTCGCGGAGTGCCTCCCAGCGGTCCGCGGGACCGGGAAGCCCCGAATCCCGGACCCCTTTGACCATCCGGTCCGCTGCCACCCAGGCCATCACCTTGGAATGTGTGAAATGGCGCCGCGGCCCGCGCATCTCCCACAGCCCGTTGTCCGGCTGGTCCCATGCGCCTTCGAGGTATTCCATCAGCGCCACCTGGACGTCCCAGGCTTCGTCCGTGTGCTTCAGCAGCGAGTTGCGGGTCAGCGCAAGGCAGTCCAGCACTTCACCCCATACATCCAGCTGCAGCTGCCCCGCGGCAGCGTTGCCCACCCGCACCGGCGCCGAGCCCTCATATCCGGACAGCCAGGGCAGTTCCATCTCCGGCAGCCTGCGTTCGCCATGGATCCCGTACATGATCTGCAGGTCGGCAGGGTCCCCGGCCACGGCCCGCAGCAGCCAGTCGCGCCAGGCCGCCGCCTCGGCGGTGTAGCCGGCGGCGAGCAACGCCTGCAGCGTTAGGGTTGCATCGCGGAGCCAGCAGTAGCGGTAGTCCCAGTTCCGCGGCCCGCCCAACTGCTCCGGCAGCGACGTGGTTACGGCCGCCACGATGCCTCCGGTGGGCGCGTAGGTAAGGGCTTTGAGGGTGATCAGCGAGCGCTGCACGGCGTCCTTGTACGGCCCGGAGACCTTGCACTTGTCCGCCCATTCCCGCCAGAACCGCTCGGTGGAATCGAGCACTTCCTCGGCGTCCACGGAGCGGGGGCGGCGGACGTGGCTGGGCGCCCACGTCAGCACGAACGGCACCCGTTCGCCGGCCTTCACGGTGAAGTCGCTGACGGTGTGCATGCGTTCGCCGCGCAGCGGCGCGGAGGTCACCAAGTACGCGGAATCCGGCCCGGCGATGGCGTGAAGACCGTGGCTGTCCCGGCGTACCCAAGGCATGATGTGGCCATAGTCGAAGCGCAGGGCCAGCTCGCTCCTCATCCGCACGTGGCCGCTCAGCCCCACCACGATCCGCACGATGTCGGCCACCTCGTCGCGGGGCGGCATGAAGTCGATGACCCGGACGGCGCCGTCCTCGGTTTCCCACTCGGTTTCCAGGATGAGCGTGTGCCGGCGGTAGCGCCGCCGCGTGCAGCCGCCCCCGGTTGCGGGGGCCAGGAGCCAGCGGCCAGCCTCTGGGGTGTCGAGTAGCGCATTGAAGCAGGCCGGCGAATCGAACCGCGGCAGGCAGAGCCAGTCAATGGACCCTTCAGTGCTGACCAAGGCCCCCGTGTGGAGATCCCCGACAACCGCATAATCCTCAATGCGTACCATGCCCTTACAGTGCCATAGCCGGGCCCCGCCGCACGAGAGGCGGCCGGGTGTAGCCTAAAATTAGGCGGAGCGGCCGCCGGACCCTTGACCTGTTACCCGGCTGACCTGTGACCCGGCGCTCCCGGTTGTAGGCGGAAGTGGAGCCTTGAGTGGATAGTCGCGTGAACGAAGCCGACGTCGTGGAGCGAGTCCAGGACATGCTGCTGGATACCCAGGATGTTCAGGATTTCCTCGATGAGCTGGCACGGTTCTCGGCCGAGAGCATGTCGGGTCCGCGCGGCCAGATCTATTGCGGCATTACCCTCCTCCGGCACCGTTCGGCGGCCACCGTGGCCAGCAGCGGCGAGCACGCCCAGGCAGTGGACGAACTCCAGTACCAGTTTGGCGACGGGCCCTGCCTTCGGTCCTGCCGGGAGGGTGTCCTGGTCCACGTGCCGGACTTCGAGCTGGACTCTGAATTTCCGGAGTACAACGACACCGTGCTGATGAACGGCATCCGCTCGGTGCTGGCGGTGCCTTTCGAACTGCCCGGCGCCGACGCACGGGCGGGGCTGAACCTGTACTCCCGGACACCGAATATCTTTGACGCCGCCGCTGTGGAGAGCGCCATCGGCTATGTCCGCCAGGCCTCCAAGGGACTGCGGCTCGCTGTCATGCTGGCCCAACGCAACGACAACGCGGCCAACCTGAAGCGGGCCATGGCGTCACGGACCATCATCGACACGGCGGTGGGCATCATCATTGCGCAGAACCGCTGCAGCCAGGAGGACGCCATCAACCTGATCAAGTCGGCGTCCAGCACGCGCAACCTGAAGCTGCGCGACGTCGCTGCGGCCATCGTGGAGTCTGCCGGCGGCGGCCCTGTGTCAACCCACTTCGCGTGACGTCCCATCGGGTGAATATCCATATCGGCACGTCCGGCTGGAGCTACGACCATTGGGAGAACGTCCTGTACCCGCCCGGGCTTCCCACCCGGGACCGTCTGCAGCAATATGTGGCACGGTTCAGCACGGTGGAGCTGAACGCCAGCTTCTACCGCTGGCCCCGGGACACCACGTTCGCGGGTTGGCGGGCCCGGCTGCCAGCCGGTTTCGCCCTGTCCGTTAAGGCCCCCCGCGGCCTCACCCACGCGAAGAAGCTGTACGGCCCGGAGGTCTGGATCGAACGGATCTCCCGCTGCTGGCACGAGCTCGGCGACAAGCGCGCGGTGCTGCTGGTACAGCTGCCCCCGGGCATGGCAAGGGATGACGCCCGGCTGGACTATTTCCTGGGCGCCATGCCGGACTGGATCAGGGTGGCCGTAGAGTTCCGGCATCCGAGCTGGGAGCAGCAAGACGTGTACAGGCTGCTGGAACGGCACCAGGCGGCGTACACCGTTATGAGCGGCGCCAATCTGCCCTGCAATCTCCAGGCCACCGCCCCGTTCGTCTACGTCAGGCTGCACGGGCCTGACCACCAGCACCTGTACGGCGGCTCCTATTCGGACGAGGAACTGGGCTGGTGGGCGGACAGGATCCGGGAGTGGCGGAACTCAGGAAAGGAAGTCTTCGCATACTTCAACAACGACGGCGGCGGCAACGCCGTGCGGAATGCCGACACCCTGCGTGGAATGCTGGGAGACGGCGGCGGGTAGGGCGAGTAACAGAGCGCAGGGCGGCGACCCATGTGCCCCTGCCCTGTGGCAGAGTGAAGGCATGGACATGGCGTCACAGGAATCCCCGTTGTCAGGGACGAGTTTGTCAGGGACGCGCGTCTTCCGCCTCGCCCACCGGCTCTCGGATGCGATCAATACCTCGCGCCTGAAGGTGGCCCGGCGTTGGAAGTTCGAACCCAAGACCATCGCTTACCAGGGCTATGGTTCCACCGAGTGGGTCCGGGTCCTGGGCAGGGTGGTGCTGGCCAGCAAACCCGTGCCCGGCAGCCGCGCCGATCACGCCGCCCGGAACGGCACGCAGAACGTGCGGGGCTGGCGCGCCTTCACCAGCGTCCCCATTCCCCGCTCCGAAGTGGAGATCGAGATCGGCGGAACAGTCACGAAGGTCAACGCCGACCGGGGCGGACTGGTGGACATCGACATTCCGGTGTCCCTCGCCCCGGGCTGGCACACCGCCGTACTCCGCACAGCGGACACCGAACCCGTGGAAGCCAGCATCTTTGTCATCGCCCCGGACACAAAGTTTGGCATTGTCTCCGACATTGACGACACCGTCATGGTCACAGCACTGCCCCGGCCGTTTCTGGCCCTCTGGAACACCTTTGTGCTGAGCGAGCGGGCCAGGATGGCCACTCCCGGGATGGCGGTGCTGCTGGACCGGCTCACTGTTGAACATCCCGACGCGCCGGTCATTTACCTCTCCACGGGGCCCTGGAACGCAGCGCCCACGCTGGCACGGTTCCTGACCCGGAACATGTATCCGGCCGGCCCGCTGCTCCTGACGGACTGGGGACTGACCCAGGACCGATGGTTCCGCAGCGGCCAGGAGCACAAGCGCCGCAACCTGGAGCGGCTCGCGGCGGAATTCCCGCGCATGCGCTGGCTCCTGATAGGTGACAACGGCCAGCACGACGAACAGATCTACTCGCAGTTCACGCAGCACAACGCGGACAAGGTGGCAGCCATCGCCATCCGGCAGCTGTCCGTGAGTGAGGCCGTCTTCGCTGGCGGGCACTCTGAGGACGGCGACCACAGCGCCTCGACGGTGCCGTGGATCTACTCCCCCGACGGTGCGGGCATAGCCCGCCAGCTCCGGGAGCTCGAACTGCTCTAGGTGCCCAACTGCTCTAGGGGCCCAGACTGCTCTAGCGCCCGTAGTGTTTAGGTGCCCGAGGTGCTTTAGGTAACGGTCCCGCCGTCGGACGTTCCGCCGTCGGACATCCCGACGTCCGTCAGCATTCCATCAGTCACAGTGCCATCCGGACCTGCTGCAGCGGCAGCGACGGCGGCATCCGCGGCGGCGGCCAGCTTCCTTTCCTCCTGGAGTTCCTGGAACCAGTAGAACGAGGCCTTCGGCGTGCGCACCTGCGTCTCGAAATCCACGTGGACCAGGCCGAACGGCTGCTTGTAGCCGCCCGACCACTCGAAATTGTCCATGAAGGACCAGACGTAGTAGCCGCGCAGGTCAACCCGTTCAGCCACACCGCCGGGGGCCGTGGCACGGAGGGCGGTGCCGATGTGGTCGGAGAGGTAGCGGAGCCGCCGCTCGTCAGGGATGAAGGTCCGGTTGGCGGACTTGTCGCGGACCTTGACGTCCACAAAGCTCGCCCCGCCCTCCGTGATGATCACCGGCGGAAGATTCGGGTACCGTTCGGCCATTTCCTTGAGCGCGACGGCCATGTACTCCGGCTTCACGGGCCACCCGTAGGCAGTGGTTTCGGTGTCCGGCCACGGTTCGATGTGCAGCGGGGCACCGGGCGTGGCGTCCCTGAGGTCGTCCCCCATCGCCTCCGCCATGGCTGCCGGGACAGGGCTGTCCCCGCCGCCGGCCGCCACCCGGGTGGGCATGTAGTAGTTGAGGCCATAGAAATCCAGCGGCTGGGAGATGACGGCCATGTCCTCGTCCGGATGATCGAAGGACGAGAAGAACTTCCCGAGGCGAATGAGGTCCGGATATTTCCCTGTGAGCACGGGGTCCGCATAAAGCCGGTTCTGCGCAATGTCCATCGCTCCGGCGCTCATCCAGTCGAGGGGGTTGCCGGAGTGGGCCACCACGGGCGAGTACACGTTGGTCATGCCGATTTCACCGGGCACCTTGGCGGCCCGGAGGGCCTGCAGTGCCAGGCCATGGCCCAGCAGCTGGTGGTGCACGGTGGGCAGGCCGTTCGCAAAGTCCGCCTTGCCCGGTGAATGCAGCCCCAGGGCGTAGCCGTTGGTGGTCACGGTGGCGGGTTCGTTGATGGTCACCCAGCGCGCCACCCGGTCCCCGTAGGCGGCTGCCGCAATGGCGGCGAACTCGCCCAGCCGGTAGGCGGTGTCCCGGTTGAGCCATCCGCCGTCCCCATCGAGTGCCAGCGGCGTGTCCCAGTGGTAAAGCGTGACCATCGGCGAAATTCCGTTGGCCAGCAGCTCATCCAGCAGCCGGTCGTAGAAGTCCAGGCCGGCCCGGTTCACCGCTCCGCGGCCGTCCGGCTGGATCCGCGGCCATGCCAGCGAGAACCGGTAGGAATCGATGCCCAGCTCCTTCATCAGGGCCACGTCCTGGGGCATGCGGTGGTAGTGGTCGCACGCCACGGCGGGGCTGTGGCCGTCCACGATCGCCCCGGGTCTGGCGGCAAAGACGTCCCAGCCGGCGGGTCCGCGGCCGTCCTCGTCGAGCGCGCCTTCAATCTGGAACGCTGCGGTGGCCACCCCCAGGGTGAATCCCGTCGGAACCATGGCGGCCAATTCTTTGGCGGAAGGATGCATCGCTGGACCTCTGTGACGTTGTGAACGGCCGGAAGGCCGAGACTTCAGATTGCCGGAGTCTACCGCTCAGGGCGCCGCATTGCCCGGGTTGATCACGGAAATCACGTTTCCGGCAGGGTCCTTGAACCACGCAATATCCGGGCCCATCCCGCGTGCTATGCCTTTTTCGTCCGTCGGCAGGCCGGGATCGTCGTAGATCTTGGTCTGGACGCCGGCGGCGTTGAGCTCATCAACGGCCGCGTCGACGTCGTCCACTACAAGGTTCAAGACCGTGAAGGTGGCAGGCTCATGGTTGTCCTTGGGGTACACAAAAATCTTGTGGCCCTCGGGCATGGACAGCTCCAGGGCGCCCATCCCGCCGTCGGATACGGCCAGGCCCAGTGTCTGCCCGTAAAACTCCCTGGCCCGCGCTACATCATCGACGCTGAAGCTGGAAAACGAACCCTTGGGCGCAAACATTGGCCTTACTCCTTGGACGGCTTCAGTCCTCCGGCAGCTCCGGACTGCGGTACCTCTCAACTGCGGTACCTCCCAGAATGACACAGCGCAGGGCCGCTGACGAGGGGCGGCGGAGAGCCTTCGGAACGCCGCCCGCCTGCAGACACGGCAGGGTGTTGACTGCCGCTGATAGGGTCCTGCCCATGAATGAAAAATTGGGGAAGTTCATCGACGATTTCGCGCAGCTGGTAGAGATCGCACAGTCCGGGCAGCACCGCGTTAAGGCTGGCACCCAGCTGCTGACAGCAATCACGGAGCATCTGGCAGTACCGGCCGAATCACTCGCGGTGGTGGTGGAGGAGGTGCCGGCGCACCGGTTCGTGGACGCGGACATCCTGATGGCCGAACTCGCCGGCGAGGACGAACAGTTCCGGCTGGTGGGCATCGGCGGCGGAGACCAGCGCCACCACCAGTCCCTGAGCGACATGCTGCAGCAGTCACAGTTCTTCCCGCAGTTTCCGTTGTCCCAGCCCGACTACATCAACCTCGCGGTGGGCCCGGACGAACAGCGGCAGGCCGTGGCACTGGGACTGTGGCTGTTCCGGCACGGGGGCAGCCCTGTTGCGGTCCTGCAGCGGGACGCGGCGCCACGGTATGGGCGGCAAACGGCGTGCCTCGAGGTGCTGGCAGCCGACGCGAAGAACGCGGCCTGCTTCCTGGCCGAGTTCCGCCGGTGCATGCAGCGCGGCAGCATCCTGAAAGGCCAGGTCATCTCCCTGGTCATGGGCGAGTACGGGCCCAGCAGCGGAGGCGTAACGTTCCATGCCCGGCCTGAGCTCACCGCCGCCGACGTCATCCTGCCCCAGGGGCTTCTCCAAAAAGTGGCCGACCACGCCCTGGGCATCGCGGCTCACCGAGAGTCGCTGAACGAGTACGGCCAGCACCTCAAGCGCGGCATCCTGCTGTACGGCCGGCCGGGGACGGGCAAAACCCATACGGTGCGGTACCTGCTGAGCCAGAGCGCCGGCATCACTGCGGTCCTGCTGTCCGGGGGATCGCTGGCCCGGATTTCCGAGGCGGCCGCCATGGCCCGGGCCCTCCAGCCTTCGATCGTGGTGCTGGAGGACTGTGACCTGATCGCGGAGGACCGGAGCTTCGGGCACGGGCCGCAGCCGCTGCTGTTCGAGGTGCTGGATGCCATGGACGGGCTGGACAACGACGCCGACGTCGCGTTCGTCCTCACCACCAACCGCGTGGACATGCTCGAGCGCGCCCTTGCCCAGCGCCCCGGCCGCGTGGACCTCGCCGTGGATATTCCACTGCCGGCGCTGGACGAGCGGATCGGGCTGGTGACGCTCTATGCGCGTGGCATTCCGTTCAGCCCGGATGCTGTCCGGGACGCCGCCCACCGCGCAAAAGGAACAACGGCATCGTTCGCGCGCGAGCTCGTCCGCCGGGCCGTCGTGCGTGCGGCACTGGACGGCTCTGCCGTGTCGGACAGTCACCTGCTGGAGGCCGTGGAAGAACTGATGGCCGACGGCGAGACCCTCACCAGAAGCCTGCTCGGCAGCGGCCCCGCCGGCGGCGGGGACGGGCAGGGCGGATTCGGTGGCCCCGGCTTCCACGGGTCAGGGTTTGGCGGTCCGGGTTTTCCCGGGCCGGGCTTCTCCCCCGGGCCGGACTTTGGCAGCGCCGGCTTTCCCGGGCCGGCCTAGCCTACGAAGGGGCAGAGCCCAGCCTACAAACGGGGAGAGCCCAGCAGCTGGGTTGGTCAACCAGCCGGGCTGGTCACCACAGGGGTTAGTCAACCAGTGGAGGCGGGCCGAAGAGGAATTCGTTGGCGTGGGACACGGCCTTGCGGAAGGCGTCGTTCCGAAGGGCCACGAGGTTCGTTGAGCCGGCCTCGCCAGGCTCAAGGAACTGGGTGAGGCCCGGGCGAAGCACCCAGATGTCCCCGGCCGGCGGCAGGTAGAACACCCCGAACGTGCGGTGCAGGCGGTCGTCGTCGGACCAGATGGGCACCACGGCCAGTGCGGCACCGGTTGTGGGATTGATCCACTGTGCTCTGGGCAGCGGCTCCTCATGGGCCTCGGGGTCCAGGAACGGCGCCGTGCCCTCACCCCAGCGTTGCTCGAAGCGCTCATGGAAGGCCGGAATCAGGTGGGAGTCATAGCGGCGCCAATCGCTCATGGTTGTGGTTCTCCTCTGACGTTCAGGTCGATTCAGGCCCGCGGTCCGCTCTCCCACCGGACGGGGGTGACGCGCAGCGGCGGTTCCCGGTGCCGGACCACGTGGACGGGAATGCTGTGTGGTTTCCTGGCGGATTCACTGGCAGCCGCACTACCAGGAGCCTCGCGGTCGTAGGCGGCTCGGCGCTTAGGGTCCCGAAGCACGGCGAAAGCCTCCATAACGAGTTGCAGTTCGGCCGGCACCGCTTCACCGCCGGCAACATCCGGGTGGTGGCGGCGGATCAGCGCGCGGTAGGCGCGGGCGATTTCCTGCTGCGACGCTCCACGGGAAACATGCAGCACCGCATAGTAATCCGGTGAGGGGCTGGTCATCGCTGAAGCCTGTTGCAGTTGCGGTGGTTGTTGCTGGTTTGCCGCCGGCGGTGGCGGCCTGGCGGTCCGGCTGGAATCCGCAGGCCGCCACTGCCGGCGGGGAGGTCGGCTACGTCTCGATCTGGTGCAGCTGGCCTTTACTTTCGATCTCGATCTTCCGCGGCTTGGCCTGCTCGGCAACCGGGATCCGCAGTGTCAGCACTCCAAAGTCGTAGCTGGCCTTGATCTTGTCCGCATCCAGCGTGTCGCCGAGAATGACCTGGCGGCTGAAGACGCCGCGCGGCCGCTCGGAAACCACCAGCTCGACGTTTGGCTGGGTGGGATCCCGGCGCTCCGCCCGGACAGTGAGGACGTTCCTTTCAACGTTCAGATCCACGGCGTCCGGCGAGATCCCGGGCAGGTCAAAGGCCACGACAAATTCTCCGTCTTCCTGCCAAGCATCCATCGGCATGGCCGCCGGACGGGCTGCTGTTCCGAAGACCTGCTGGGTGAGCCGGTCCAGCTCACGGAACGGGTCAGTACGGATTAGCATCATTTCCCACTCCCTTCAGCATGTAGGCTTTATGGCTACCCATCACCGCTTATCTATGGTGTTGGATATAGATTTTTTATAGCACCAGTGACAAACTTGGGCAAGGGGAAGATCAAGAAAAAATTTGGACGGGGAATCACATGGCCAACCGGGACAGCACCGGCCGCAGGCTGTACGCCATTTCCGTGGTGGCGGAGCTCGTGGGAACGGGCCAGCAGAACATCCGGCTCTATGAGCGCCGGGGCCTGCTGACCCCGGAAAGGACCGACGGCGGCACCCGCCAGTACAGCGAATCTGACCTCGCAGTCCTGCGCCGCATCGCTGAACTCCTGGACGAGGGGCTAAACCTGGCGGGTGTGGCGAAGGTGCTGGAACTGGAGCTGGACAACGCCCGGCTCCGGGGGCAGCTGCAGCGCGCCCGGGCCCGGAGCGCCCGCCCGGACGACGCCGATTGATCCTGTCGGCTACTGCCGGCCGCCAGCTAGCAGGAAGGAGTCCTCGAGCAGCTCGGCGAGTTCACCGCCGTCGACCCTTGAAAGCCGAACGAGGACCAACTGGGGCGAATGCTCATGGTGCGGCGTCCAGAAGTACGTCTCCGGATCCGTTCCCGCGAGGGCCTCGCGTTCCGCGGTTTTGACCGTGAGCACGTCCGTTTCCCACATCCGGGCCATCAGGGTTTTCGCGAACCAGGCCGGCTGGTTCCAGCTGGTGCGCTCGGTCACGCCCGGCAGTGCCAGGCAGATCCTCCGGACATCGGCTTCGGTGGCCATGCCCGCTCAGTCCTGGGAGTCGGCTTTGGACAGCTCTCCGGTGACCTCTTCGCCCGGGATCCGGGCGGTACGCCACGTGTCCACGGCGATCACCGCGCCGAGCACCACCAGCGACAGGGAGACGGACGCCACGGCGTCGCTCACCCAGTGGTAGCCCAGATACAGCCGGCTGAGGCTGGCCAGCACCACGCCAATGATGGCGCCGCCAAAGCCGACGGCTGTGGCCTTGGGGTTCCGGTGCCGGGAAAACACCAGGAAGGCGGTCACCAGCAGGAAATCCGAGGCTCCCAGGACATGGCCTGAGGGAAAGGAGAACGTATTGTCGGCGCCGAACAGCATCAGGTCCACGGGCGGGCGTTGCCTCTCGACGCTTCTGCCGATGAGCTGCGCCAGTCCGACGCCGGTGAGCATGGCCGCCGCCAACAGGATGGGCCGCCACGCATGCTTTGCCAGAATGCCCCATACCACTGTCACGATGAGGACAATGATGGGCAGCCCCACCGGACCGAAGATGACGGCGAGGACAATCATCACCACGGTCAGCACGTCCGAGCGGGTGGTCAGCAGCCACTTCTCAGCCGGACCGTCTCCGCTGGCCAGTCCGTCCTTCTGCAGGACGCTGGCGAGCGTCACGAAGAAGATTGTTGCCCCCACAAGGGCCAGCACTATCGCCGTTGCGTAGAGGCCCTTTCTCGCGCCGGCTTCCATATAGCGTTCTTCGACCACAAACTTGTCGTGGAAGCCGCGCCACCAGCCCTGCTTGCCCGCTGATTCTTCTGCCACCTGAACGACCGCCTGTTGCTGAGGGAAACTGTCTTGAACTGAAGGTTATCCCTGTTCGGAGTCCGGCGGCAGGAGTCCAAAGCCCCTTACGGATGTCCTCCCCCGCTGTTACGGTGAAACTCCCAGCCCCACGAGGTCTCAGGAGACGACATGAGCACTGAAGGAACCGGCCAGGACGAGCAGAACGGCGGAACCTCACCGCAGACCACGGGGGACGGCGTTCCGGACTCCGGCGCCGGCGTCGCGATGGGAGCAGGCGAGCCGAACACGTTCGAACCGGAAGAGGGAACGGACAGCCCGCAGGCCGCAACGCCCCGCGACGGCCAGGTAGCCACGGCGGACGACACCCCGGATGTCGATGAAACGCCGGTGGACACCACCGAACCCAGCTGACCGGCGCTGGCGGTCCTCCCCGGACCCCGCCAGGGAACCCTCCGGCAGCATCCGGGCAGAACCGATAGACCCGTTCCGGTAGCCCTGTCCTCAATGGCGGGGGCGGTGGATAATTGGTCACACATTGAAGTGGCAACGGGGCTACGGAGGCTGCCGTGAGGATCATCGGAACGCTTGTGGTCATCTGGATCATCATCGGCGTATTTGCCGCGTTTCAGCGGGGCTACTTCAGCGGCTCTCCGGACTCCTGCACGGAGGCCGGAACCGTGGCGATCACCATAGCCGCCGGACCGCTGAACTACATGGGCGCCAACCCCAAGCTGACCTGCGAAGTGCCCCAGCCTTCCAAGTAGAGGCCAACTCTACAAGTCCGCGCCCCACACCAAAGCACCAGCCAACCAAAGTCCTCGGTGGTGCTCAGTCCTCGGTGGGTGTGGTGCGGTTGGAGTGGTAGGTCCGCCAGCTGTGCTCGGGCGCGTAGCCGAGGAGCCTCTTGGCCTTGTCGATGGACAGCAGGGTCTCATGCTCGCCCAGTTCCTTCGTGACTTTCACCCCGGGGAACACTTCCTCCGCCAGGCTGGCGCTGGAGCGGCTCATCACGGTGTCCTCGTTGGCGATGACGAAGGCCTCGAACCCTGGCGCCCGGTAGTCGAGGGCACGTGCCACGGCCTGGGCACCGTCCCGGCCATCGATGTAGCCCCAGAGGTTCCACTTGCGCAGGGTGGCATCCGAGTCAAAGGACGGAAACTCGTCATAGTCCTCCGGGTCCATGACGTTGGAGAAGCGGAGGCCAACAATGCTCAGCTCCGGGTCCCAACGCGTCATCTGGATGGCCATCTGCTCCTCGAGGTGCTTCACCAGCGAGTAGGTGCTCTCCGGACGCGCCGGATATTCCTCATCCACCGGGATGTAGGGAGGGTCGGCGTCGAACGGCAGTCCCAGTACCGTCTCACTGGAGGCGTACACGATTTTCTTGATCCCGGCCCTGCGGGCCGCCTGGAACACGTTGTAGGTGGACAGCATGTTGTTTTCGAACGTGGCGGCATCGGGCACCAGCCCTGGAGCCGGGATTGCGCCGAGATGAACCACCGCGTCGAACCCCTGGTGCCGGTCATCCAAGCCGAGGATAACGTCCACAACCTGCCCATAATTGCGCAGGTCCACGACGGCGAAGTGTGGACTGCGGATGCCCGTCCGGTCCAGGTTCAGGACCGAATGCCCGTCCGCCACAAGCCTGCGCACCACGTTCCGTCCGAGCTTTCCGCTGCCTCCCGTTACTGCAATTCTCACCGTGGCCTCCTCCTCTTGGTTGGCCGGCCCTGTCCGGGCGGCCGTTCTCCCTTGGCCTCGGCAGCTCCCGCCGCCCGGCACCTTTCCCCCAGCCTAGGACCCATAGCTGTAACCGCGGCCATGGTGGCGTGCCGAACTGGTGTATATTTTCCCGGTACGGTTTAGCAGAAGGCCGTTGGATTGTTGTTCGATCCGGCACCTTGCTCGCTGCTATCCGCCCCGGCCACGGGGCCCCCCTGCGCTGCGCCCGCCGGTTCGTCTTGACCCGAGCGAAACGGTACCGAAAAATCGTGGCCAGCGAGTCGACCGCAAAAACTGAAACCTCAATCACGGAGCACCTGAACGAGCTTGTGCTCACCAGCTCCGACGTGGGCGAATTCCTCCATGAGCTTGCCCGGGTCTCTGCACGCAGCCTGTCCGAGCCCGGGGACGAAGTCCTCTCCGGCGTGACCCTGCTGCGGCACCGCAAGGCAGCAACCGTGGCGAGCAGCAGCCCTGAGGCACAGGCCATGGACGAGATCCAGTACGATTTCGGCGACGGCCCCTGCATGACGGCCTCGCGCGAGCAGGTCACCATCCACATCACAGACCTGGAAAACCACGACCGCTGGAAAAGCTATGCGCAGACGGTGCTGGGGCAGGGCGTCCGCTCCATCCTCGCCATTCCATTCGTGCTCGAGGGCGAGACCCGGGCCGCGCTGAACCTTTACTCGCACCGTCAGGGACGGTTCGAGGGCCGCGTTCTGGAACTGGCGCAGGACTTCGTCAGCCAGACGTCGATGGCGCTGCGGCTGGCCGTGCGCTTCGCCCACTACAGCGACGCGGCGGCCAACCTCAAAGCCACGCTGGAAACACGTACGGTGATCGACGTCGCGGTCGGCGTGATCATGGCGCAGAACAGATGCAGCCAGGAGGAAGCCTTCGATCTGCTCAAGGCAGCATCGAGTACCCGCAACATCAAGCTGCGCAGCGTTGCGGCGTCGATCGTTGACTCGCTGGGCCAGGGACCGGCAAAGACCCACTACGAGGGCTGAACTGCCGGGCTGGGGGTCAAACGTAGGGCCCGGTCAAACGTAGGGCCCGGGGGAACCTAGGGCCCACCGAAGCTCTGGCCTTCGGGATCCTGCCCCATTGTCCCTGAAGGCCCCCCGGCCCCTGAAAACCCCTCGGTTCGCGCGCCGCCAGGCCGGGCACTCCCACTTCCGGAACCCGCTCTTCCGGCATCTCGGGAGACGCGGATCTTCTGGCCTCCGGCAGCGGGCTCCTCCGTCAACTGAACGCGCACTTCCAGGACGCCGTCCGTGTACGAGGCCCGGATGTCCTCCTGGTTCACCGGGGCGGGAAGGCTTACGGTTCGCGAAAAGGTGCCGAAACGGAATTCCGAGCGGTACCCTTCCTTTTCCTTGTGTTCCGATTTTTCTTCACGGCGGACGGTGATCTGTAACTGGCTGCCGGCCAGGGTGATGTCGACGTCATTGTCAGGATCGATGCCCGGCGCTTCGGCCTTCACCACCAAGGAGCCGGACTCACGATATTCCTCAACCCGCAGCCAGGCGTCCAGATCCCCCTCCAGGAAACGGCGGAAGGGTTCCGGGATATCGACGCCGGCACGCCTGAATATGTTGGTCATGGCTGTTACCTCCTGTCAGCTTCCGGCCCCGTTGCAGGATGCGGAGGACCGGTTCGGGCCCCAACACCAACAAAGCTACGCCCTTGCCCTGCGCTTGTTAAGGCGGTTGTCCGGGCACCCGTGGGGCCGAACCTCCCTGGCCTCAGGAAGCTCGGTGCCGGGAATCCTGAGAGATTCCCTATGAAATCCCGGGAAGTTTCTGGCGGAAGTGCCCGCGACGGCGCCGGACGCGGCGGTTTCACCAAACGGATCCCCCAAATGGCGCTCGCAGTGCGTCCGTCGAGGGGTGCGGGCACCGAGCTTTTCACAGGAGGCTTGCCGCACATTGGCGCCATGCAAAGGAAAACGCGAACACTCACGGAGGTCCTGATGGACGCTAGCGTACCCACCCCTAGCGAGCCCGCATGGCTCAAGACTGCCGCTGAACCAGGCCGATGTGCCCAGGACGCGGCGGACGCACTTGAGGTTTTCTGCAGTGACTCGCTGAGGTCGATCGACAGGACCGTCATGCGCGCCCAGGTCATCGAACTCATTCTGGACATCCTTGCCACCACGGAAGTCCAGTCGGAGGCCCGGCGCCGGCTGCTGCAGCATCTGGCCACACATCCGGGTTCCCCCGAGCAGGCGCTGCTGTGCCACCTGAGCGAGAACGCCTGCCTGCCGCCGGCAACCGGCGCCGACTACCTCGCGGCGGGCGACTACCTTCCGGCGGGCGGGGACTACTTTCCGGCTGCTGCCGGGGACGGGCCGGCGGAAAGCGGCGGGAACCCAGCGGACGGTCCCAAGCCCAGGTGGCTGCCGGCGCCGCTGCGGAACCTGCTGCGGCTCGACTGATTTGGACCTGCCGGTGAAGAGACCGCGGCGGTGTCAGCTCTGGTGGTGAGCGATCAGCCAGCCGGCCATCTGCTGCGCCCGCTTGGAAGCGAGGAAGTCACCCTCCGTCGCTGAAATGATGGAGCCTTTCATCAGGATGTGCCAGGAGCGGGCGAATTCATCAGGACGTTCCAGTCCGGCTTCCTCGGCGAGTGCCTGGATGTGGCCGCGGATCCTGGCGAGGTAGCCGATGCTGGCCTCGCCAAGCGGATGCCCGGGGCCCATCTCGAGGAGGACGTTGATGAAGGTGCACGCTTCGAAATCGTCCCGCTGGAACCAGTCGCCGAAGACGTCGAAAATGGCAAGCAGGCGCCCTTCGGGAGTGGTCCCCCTGCGCCTCGCCTCGGACACAATCAGGTCCACAGTCCATACCTGGTCGCGGAGTGCGAGGAAAGCCAGAACCAGCGCGTCCTTGGACGGGAAGTGGCGGTAGAACGTGGACTTGGCAACGCCGGACCGTTCGATCAGCTCATTGATGCCAACGTCGCGGACACCGCGGTGGGAAAAAAGCTCGTAGGCAGTGGCAAGGATCCGGTCCACTGGTTCACTATGGCCGGTATGCACCTCTTCAGGCAGCAAGGCTTCCCCGGTTGCATCAGGTGCACTCATCAGAAAATCAGTGTACCTTGGCACTGGCAGAGACAGACCTGTCTGTCTTATTGTTTTAGGAACATGACACCTCGTCCTCGGGAACAGTGCCACCTTCCCGGGCCGCAGGCGTTGCTGCAATGGGGCAGAAACAGGAGGGCAATGATGGACGAAGACATTCGCGCAGTGGAAGATGCTGTGGCGACGCTGGAGTCGGCACGGCTGGAGCACGACCCCGCCGCCATAAGCCTGCAGAACGCAGTTGCGGCGGCCGTAACCCACGGCAAGCCCATCCGGGAAGTGGCGGCCGCGGCGCATATGACCGCGCTCGAGGTCCTCGACGCCGCCGACGCCGTCACCTATCCGCAGCAGGCTCTCCAGGCCTCGACGCTGGCCTAGTAGCTGCGGGGCAACACCTTGCGGAAAGTTGATTTGATCCGGGGGTAAACCTGCGGCAAGCCTGATCGGCCTGAGGCACCCTTTATGCATCAGCCTCTGGAGGAGCGATCCTTCCAGGGAAAGCATGCAACTAGGACCGCAAGGAAGCCGGGGGGCCGCCATGAACCAGTCAGCAACTCTCGAGGAAGTCGTCGAAGTCGGCGGTGTCATCACCGACCGGGAGCCCTTGGACTTTTACCGGCTGGGGCTCGCCGGCTGCATTGACAGGCTTACGGGCCCGCTGCGCCGCCAGGGCACCTGCGTACACTGGGAAACGCCCCATCACGGCGTGGAAATCTCCTCCGGCTGCGCCTCGCTGCTGTACCAGTCTGCGCAGGAGGCGCTGAGCAACACGTTCAAACATGCCCACGCCACGGACGTCACTGTCCGCCTTGCCGCCGTTTTCCACGGCATCCGCCTGATGGTCGCCGACAACGGCGCCGGATTCGAAACGGTTCCGCCGGCGGCGGGCGCCGCACACGACGACTGGGACGGTGCGGGGCTCCGGACCATCTCACGGGCGGTGGAGCAAGCAGGCGGGACCCTGGACATCAACTCGGCTCCAGGCACGGGTACGGCCATCACCATCACCATTCCGCTGGACTGAGTCTCCGCGCATGGAGTGAACCTCCGCGCATCACAGCACGCGGGCACACGGGGCCTCCCCTAGGATGCTGTGCATGACCCTTCCGAACGTTGAGCCCCAGGCCGTCAGGGCTTTCGCGTCCGCGCAAATACAGCAGGCAGTCGCCGACCTGCGTGGCCGGCTAACCGCCGGACAGCGGATTCTCCTCGGAGTGGCGGGTTCACCGGGGTCCGGAAAGTCCACCTTCTCGGCCTGCCTTGCGGACGCCCTGGGCTCCGAAGCCCTCGTGGTGCCCATGGACGGTTTCCACCTTGGCAACGCCATTATTGACGGCACGCCCCTGCGGCACCGCAAGGGCGCCCCGGACACGTTCGACGTCGGCGGCTACCTTTCGCTCCTCCAGCGGCTCGTGCGCCGGGACGAAGAAGTTGTTTACGCGCCGGATTTCCGCCGGACGATCGATGAGCCCGTGGCCGCATCACTTGCCATTCCAGCGGCCGTCCCGATCATCATCACGGAGGGCAACTACCTGCTCAGCGACGGCCCGCGCTGGCGGCAGGTGCGGGCACAGCTGGACGAGGTGTGGTTCATCGACACCCCGCACAGCCTGCGCCTTGCCCGACTGGTGGAACGGCACATCCGCTACGGCATGGACCGCGCCGCCGCCGAAGCCTGGGCCAACGGCCCGGACGCAGCCAATGACCGTCTGATCGAAGCCACCCGCTCCCGGGCTGACAGGATCATTCCCTGGGCTTAGCTACCTGTCCTCGGCGTCCCACAGGCCGGATTCGTCCGCCGCCTCTTCCGGCTTGTGTTCGTTCTCGGGGGCTCCACTGCCCACGTAGCTGGCGGGCACCGGTCGCCTCCCAGTCTAGGCAAACTTAGGGTCTGCGAAGCGAGCCTGCCAGGAGCCAGAGCCAGCACGAAGCTTTGGTAGCTGCGCATCCCCCACTCCAGCCAGCGCATATCCTCTGCGGCGGCAAAGCGAACGGCCTTCTCGGTCCCCTCCGCGGCAGCCCAAGCGTCGACGGAGTGCTTCAGCGCCACGCCGTCCACCGCCTGCAGTCCGCCATAGAGTGCCAGCGCGGCGGCCGCCGCCCAGCTACCAAGCCGGGCCGTCCATGCCGAAAGTCCGGGCACACTGCCCACCACGGACCCGAGCACCAGCAGCCCGGCAATAAGCGCCGCCATGCCCGCGAACTGCCCCAGGTGCACAGCGATCCACAGGTCGCTGCGCGCGTACTCCGCGAACGCGGCCGCATGATCGTTCGCATTAGCCCCTTCCGGGTGGAGGGCACCGGCTGCGAAGGAAAGCACGACGCCGGCCACCAGCAGGACCGCAGCCAACCGCCCGACGCCCGGGCCGCCGTCGTTATGGCTGGCGTGGTGCTGACCGCCGTCGTGCTTCCGGTCCATAGGACCTTGATTCTTGTCCATGGAAACCGCCCCTCCGGGAGGAATCGTCCGATGCCAGCAGGCTACGCCTGTCCCTGCCCCTCCTGCGGTGCCCATCCCAAGGCCGGCGCGACGTGCCGGACGATAGTCCCCAGCAGCTTGGCGTTGTATTCCACCCCCAGCTGGTTGGGGACGGTGAGCAGGAGCGTGTCAGCAGCCTGCACGGCGGCATCGGCGGCGAGTTCGGCGGCGATGGCGTCCGGCTCACCGATGTAGCTCTTGCCGAACCGGGCCAGCGTGCCGTCGAGGGCACCCACCTGGTCCCGTCCGTCGCGGAGGGCGCTCAGCCCGAAGTACTGCCGGTCCTCGTCGTCGGCCAGCGGCAGGACGCTGCGGCTGACCGAAACTCGTGGTTCCCGGCTGTGCCCGGCCGCCGCCCATGCCTCGCGGAACATCGCGATCTGCTCAGCCTGGAGCTCATGGAACGGCACCCCGGTATCCTCGGTCAGCAGGGTGGAGCTCATCAGGTTCATCCCCCGTTCGGCCGCCCAGACCGCGGTCTTCCGGGTTCCGGCGCCCCACCAGATCCGTTCGGGCAGCCCCTCGGCGCGGGGCTGGACGGGCAGCAGCCCGGTGGCTCCCCCGGCGTACCTGGGGTCGGCCTCCACCACGCCGGCGCCGGCTATGGCCCGCCGGAACTCCTCGGCGTGCCGGCGCGCCATGTCGGCATCTGTTTCGCCCTCCCGCGGCACATAGCCGAAAACCGCCGCGCCGTTCCGTGCGGGTTCCGGCGAGCCGCGGCTGATGCCGAGCTGGAGCCGGCCGCCGCTGATGAGGTCCGTGGCCGCCGCCTCCTCAGCCATGTACAGCGGGTTTTCATAGCGCATGTCGATGACCCCGGTGCCGAGCTCAATGCGGCTGGTCCGGGCTGCGGCCGCTGCGAGCAGCGGGAAAGGAGACGCCTGCTGGCGCGCGAAATGATGCACGCGGAAAAATGCGCCGTCAATGCCCAGCTCCTCCGCCGCCACCGCCAGTTCGATCCCCTGCAGCAGCGCATCGCGCGCCGTCCTGGTGCGGGAACCCTGCACCGGACCCCAGTGGCCGAAGGACAGGAAGCCAATTCGTTTCATGCCCTTCTCAACATCCCGGTCTCTGCTGCCATTCCTGCAGGCCATGCCCCGTGACAGCCCGCGCGCGCCGGCCCGCGATCCGGATAGGTTGGTACCACCGCCTGGGGACGTCCGTCCCCAGGAGACTGAAGGGAATGTTGACATGGCTTTCATCACCGTTGGACAGGAAAACAGCACCGACATCGAGCTCTACTACGAAGACCACGGAACCGGACAGGCTGTTGTCCTGATCCACGGCTATCCCTTGGACGGATCGTCCTGGGAGAAGCAGACGGCCGCACTTCTGGACGCCGGCTACCGCGTCATCACGTACGACCGTCGCGGCTTCGGCAAGTCCAGCAAGCCCACCGCCGGCTACGACTACGACACCTTCGCCGCCGACCTCGACAGCATCCTCACCACCTTGGACCTCAACGACGCCGTGCTGGTGGGCTTCTCGATGGGAACAGGCGAGGTGGCCCGGTACCTCTCCACCTTCGGTTCGGCCCGCATTGCCAAGGCCGCGTTCCTGGGTTCTCTCGAGCCCTACCTCCTGCAGACCGCCGATAATCCTACCGGGGTGCCGCAGTCCGTCTTCGACGGCCTTGCCGAGGCAGTCACAGCGGACCGCTACGCCTTCTTCACCGAGTTCTTCAAGAACTTCTACAACAGCGACACCTTCCTGGGCACGCCCCGGCTCAGCGAGGAGGCCGTCAAGGCCAGCTGGAACCTGGCCACCAGTTCCGGCGCATTTGCCTCGGTAGCCGCCCAGCCCACCTGGATCACAGATTTCCGCCCCGACATCCCGAAGATCAGCGTCCCGGCGCTAATCGTGCACGGCACCGCGGACAACATCCTGCCGATTGACGCCACCGGCCGGGAGTTCACCAAGGCCCTGCCGGAGGCCGACTACGTGGAGATCGACGGCGCCCCGCACGGCCTGCTCTGGACCCACGGAGCAGAGGTCAACGAGGCCCTGCTCTCCTTCCTGCGCAAGTAACCGGGCAAGTAGCCGGGGATAGCCCGGCGCAAAGGGGGGGAGCCGGTGACGGGACCACCCGCCGTCGGCCCCTCCCGGGGCGGTCCCCCGACCCGTGTGAAGCTATTGGTTGACAATTCGCGTAAATAAGAGTTGACACCCACTTAAGGGCGTAAACTCTTATGGCTCCGCCAACACCATCCCGTCGCTCGGCCCGGGTTGCGTTGGTTTCCACCGTTTCGCTGGGCCTGCTTGCAGGCCCCATCGCCATGGCCGCTCCGGCTTCGGCAGACACCAAGAGTGCTGACTGCCTTGTTCCCGCCCGGATTTGTTCGGGTTCAGAGAGAACCGGTGGTGAACGTCCAACTGGCGGACTTCAGCGGGTTGCCCGCAAGGTCTCGGACCGCGGCGCCGCCGCCGGTCACAGCCACCGTGTATTTGGTCAAGGCGGCCAGGTTCGCCGACGGGTTCAGGAGCCACTGGTTCGTGGAGCCGTTGCGGGATACGGTGGCTGTCATCCTGGCGCCGGTGACGGCGTTCTTCAGCGTGACGGTGGCCGCGCCGGCACCCTGGACTGCCTCGCTGAAGGTCACGGCAATGTTGTTGGCTCGCCGTACCAGCGTGGCTCCCGGACGGGGCGTCATGACCGTGATCACAGGGGCCGGGCCGGTGGTGAACGTCCAGCTGGTGGTGGCCAGCGGGGTGCCCGCGGCGTCGCGGATGGCGGCCGGTCCGCCGGTCAGCGTCGCCGTGTACTTGGCGTCATTGGCGAGGTTGGCCGCGGGGTTCAGCGTGGCGGTCCGGGTGGTTGCGTTGTACGTGACGGCGGCGAGCACGGCGGCGCCGGCCGGCCCGTGCAGCACGAAGCTGCTGGCACTGATGCCCTGGACCGCTAAGCCTGATGTCCCGCTGCCGAAGGTGGCCGTGACGTTGCTGCCGGCGGCGACGGCGGTGCCATTCACCGCGGGGGTGCGTGCCGTGACCGTGGGGGCCGCGGCAGCGGTGAAGGACCAGCTGCCCGTCACGAAGGAGGTTCCGGCCGCGTCGCGGATGGCCGAGGCGCCTCCGGTCAGTGTCGCGGTGTATTTCTGCGACGCACCGAGCAGGCCGTCAGGATTCAGCGTTGCGGTGCGGGTGGCGGCGTCGTAGCTGACAGCTGCCGGCACCGTTGCTCCGGCGGCGTTCCTGAGGACGAATGTGGAGCTGCCCAGGCCCTGGACCGCGGTGCTGAAGGTGGCGGTGATGTTGGCCGCCACGGCGGCGCCGGAGGAATTGGCCGCCGGGCTGAGCGCCGTCACGGCCGGCGCGCTGAGGCCCGCCGCCGAAGGGTCCGTGAACAGCAGGCGGTTCGGTGTCCCGGCGGTGGCGGCGGAAACTGCGCCGGACGTGGCGGCGGAAAGCAGCTTCGACGCCAGGTCCGCCGGCTGCAGTGCCGGCGACCGGGACAGCATTACGGCTGCGGCGCCCGCGACGTGCGGGGAAGCCATCGAAGTGCCGCTCATCAGGGCTGTCGCCGTGGTCGAAGCAGGGGAGGCTGACTTGATGCCCACACCCGGCGCGTACAGGTCAACGCAGCTGCCGTAGTTGGAGAACGTTGCCTGCCTGTCCGCGGAGTCGCTCGCGGCGACGGTCAGCGCGCCGGGAACGCGGGCCGGGGAGCCGTTGCAAGCGTCGGCGGCGGAGTTTCCGGCGGCGACCACTGCGGTGACGCCGTCATTGATGATGCCCTGCACCGCGGCGTCCACCATGGGGCTGGCGGCGCCGCCAATGCTCAGATTGGCGACGGCCGGGGTTCCGGCCTGGTGGTTGGCGGCGACCCATTCCAGCCCCGCGATGACGTCCGAGTTGAAGCCCGAGCCGCTGCAGTCCAGCACTCTCACCGGAATCACGGTGGCGGCCTTGGCCACACCGTAGGTCTTTCCCGCGATCGTGCCGGCAACGTGTGTGCCGTGTCCGTTGCAGTCCCCGGTGCCGAGTCCATCGGAAATCGCGGTCCATCCCTGGGCCACGCGGCCGCTGAACTCCGCGTGCGCAGACAGCACGCCGGAGTCAATCACGTAGGCGCTCACGCCGGCGCCCGAGGACGCAGAGGTGTAGGTCCCGGACAGCGGCAGGGCGCGCTGGTCGATGCGGTCCAGTCCCCACGGGGCGGACTGCTGGGTATCGGCGGCCGTCACCGGAGCGTCGGGCTCGACGGCGGCAACGCCCGCCGAGCGCTTCAGTTCCGCGGCCTGCCCCGGCGTTGCCGTCACCACGGCACCCCGGATGGCCTTGGCGAATGTGCGTCCGACAGCGATGTTCCTCGAGCGCAGGCTCCGCACGGCCGAGGATACGTCGGTCCCGGCCGAGTAGCGCACAATGTAGCGGGCGGGGGCCGCCTGGGCGGGGGCGGCTGCGCCCGGCGAGACTCCCGCGAAGGCTGCTGCAAGGCCCGTCAGCAGCAGCGAGGCCAGGGCAGGACGGAGAACAGACGAAGCGCGAATTTTGGGTTCCTTCGAAAGGTAAGGGCCAATGGGGGAAACCGGTGGAAGGCTGTCTCCAGTGTATTTTCCGGGGACCCGCACCGGACCGCAGCTGTACTGAAGCTTCGGTGAAGCTTCGGCTCCTGCGGAAATACCGGCGTAATCCTGAGCTTTTCCCCTGAGGCGCCGGCCTGTGGGGCCGGACGAAGGCGCCGGCCTGGGGCCGGACGAAGGAACGGGCTAGATCCAGTTGTTGTGCTTGAAGGCGGCGTACAGGATCACACCCATGCCGATCATCAGCCCCAACGCCATGGGATAGCCGAAGATCCAGTCCAGTTCAGGCATCGTGTGGAAGTTCATCCCGTAAATGGTGCCGATGAGCGTGGGCGCGAAGAGAATGGCCGCCCAGGAGGAGATCCTCTTCACCTGCTCGCTCTGCGCGAAGCTGGACTCGGTGAGGCGCCGCATCTCGTCGTTCTGGCGCTGGGCAACGAGGGCCGCGTTGACCGCGAGCGCGTTCTGCAGCAGCGCCCTGAAGGACGCGATCCTATCGTTCAGCCGGAGGACGTGGTCCAGCACGTCGCGGAGATGGTCCTGGAGTTCGGCGCAGGGGTGACGGTCCGGCGTTCCAGTGATCAAGGCCTGCAGGATTCCTGCCAGCGGGCCGGTGGCACGTTGGACGGTGATGACCTGGCGGGACAGCTCGTAGATGCGGCGGGAGACCTCCGGATCCGCGCCGAACAGCTCGTCCTCGATCTCGTCGATGTCGTTTTCCAAGCCGGCCGCCACTGGTTCGTACTCGTCAACCACCTGGTCCAGGATGGCGTACAGCACGGCCTCGGGACCCAGTGCCAGGAACTCCGGCTGCGATTCCATGCGGCGGCGCACCCTGGCCAGGTCCGGTGATTCCGCGCGGCGGACGGTGACCACAAAATCCGTCCCGGCAAAGACGTGGATCTCGCCGAACTCCACCTTTTCGACGTCGTCGAGATAGCGTGCCGGGCGCAGCACCAGGAAGAGCGTTTCACCGTAATGCTCGAGCTTGGCGCGCTGGTGTCCGGTGAGCGCGTCCTCGACAGCCAGGGCGCTGAGATCGAACTCGTCCGCCACCGACCGCAGCTCGTGGGAGTCCGGACGGTAGAGCCCTATCCAGGCCATGCCTTCGCGCTGCCGCAGCAGGAAGTAGGTCTCCTCCAGCCCTTCCGGATCAGCGGTTCGGCGTCCGTCCACGTACACGGCGTTGTCAATGATGGCCATGGCAGCGACTCCTCAGCTGGACCGTAATCCCATGGCAGAGACGTTATCCCTTTCAGGAACGGCGTGCCAATACGACGCCGTGCCCGCACGCCACAGTCACGCCGGCGGGCGCCGGCGGCTTTGATTCCGGGGTTCAGATGCGAGCCACTCAGATTCTGGCGTGGAGGCCACGGCTGACAGGCCGCCCGAACGACGCCGCACCGAGGAATTCGACGGCCACGAACGGCTCGGAGCCCACCACCCATTCGTCGTGCCCGGGCGGAATCGCATAGGTGTCATTGGCCCGGATGAAGGAACGGTCACCCTCGGGTGTTTCCACCTCCATCACACCGGACAGGCAGAACCCCAGGTGGTTGTGTTGGCAGAAGGGCGTCTGTTCCGTGGGCTTGGTGCATTCGGACCAGCGCCACCCGGGGGCGAGGATCAGCCGGGCAACGGAGAAGTCGTTGACGCTGACCAGGTCCACCTCGGCTTTGTCCGGGCACCTCTTCTTATCCGGTTCATCGAAAGACTTGACGGCAAGGGCTGTAATGAAATTGGCGGTCATGGATGGTACCTGCAGATTTGGTTGAGACCTGAAATTTGAAGGCGGCTTCGGGGAGAAGCCTCACGCTGGCGAGGTGCGGGCTGCCGCCGAGTCATGACCGTGCAACAGCCGCATTTCTTGGTGTGGCTTCCCCTCGCCGCACACACACGCAACAGATCGATGTTGACGTAGTTCAACCGTAGACCTCCACAGGCCGAAGTCAATGGGAATCCAAGGGCTGCCGGCAGTCCTATTGGTAGTCCGCCGACCACAGCTCCGAAGGCCCGGACCGAGTCGCTTCTCCGGTCACGCTGGCACTGCACCGATTGCGGCGACAGCGCCGGCCCCGAAGTTAGTTGCCGTAGAGCTTCACGAAGTTCCGCAGGATCTTCATCGGTTCGGTGGCTGTGAAGGTCCGGGCTTCCGCCATCAGCTCCTCCGCGGATTCGGGCGGAAAGTATCCGGCGTGGCGGTAGATGTCGATCCTTGTCACCAGCCCCTCGGCGTCGAGCTCGGGATGGAACTGCGTGGCGTACAGGTTCTGCTTGATCCGGAACATGTGCACCGGGCACGCCGCTGAGCTCGCCAGCAACACCGCGTCCGGTGGCAGCACCGTGCACCCTTCCTTGTGGCCAGTGAACGCAGTGAACTGCGCCGGCAGGCCGGCGAGCAGCGGGTCCTCCAGTCCTTCCGGGCTCAGGCTGATGGTCACCCCGCCCAGCTGTTCACCGTAGGTCCGGTCGATCACGGCGCCCTGGTGCAGGCCCAGGGTGCCCACGCCGTAGCAGGCACCGAGGAACGGGAAGTCCTCCGCCACGACCCGGTCCAGCAGCCCGGACAATTCGCGCTCCACACGGTGCTGGGCTTCGCTCTTCTTCTCGGGAGGGTCGCTCGAGGTGAACGGGCTGCCGCCGACGATAATGCCGGAATAGTCGTCAAGGTCCAGCTCCGGCAGCGGCGCGCGCTCCATCCGGATCCTCTTCAGCTGGTCCGGCTCCAGCCCGCAAAAGCGCAGATAGGCCTCGTATTCGTCCTCCGCGGCAACCTCCTCGGCCCGCGATGCGAGCAGCAGAAACGGTTTCACGTGCTTACTTCAGCAGGGCGACGTCGGACACGAGGGTGATGTGGTCCAGCATCGCGGCCGCGGCGGCGCCGGAATCCTGGGCCCGGATGGCGTCCGCGATTTTCCGGTGCGACGCCAGGGACTGCGCCGGCCGGCCGGGCTGGCCCAGCGATTCGAGCCGCGTTTCCAGGATCATCTCCGCAATAAAGGTCATGAGCTGGGCCAGCACGCCGGAGTGCGCCGCTGCGGTGACGGCCTGGTGGAACAGTTCATCGCCGTGGGCCCCCTTGGCCCCCGAGGCCACTTCTTCCGCCATAACGTCAAGTGCCTTGTCGATGGCCTTCATATCCGCGTCGGTGCGCCGCTCGGCAGCAAGCTCTGCCAGCTTCACCTCAAGGGTGCTCCTGGCCTCGACAATCTCGGGAAGCCGGCTCCGGTGTTCGCGAAGGCCCTTGAGCACGGAGGGAATGTTGGGCCGGTAGACGAGGACAGCACCGGTGCCGTGCTGCACGTCGATCACGCCGAGGACCTCCAGTGCCACCAGCGCCTGGGCAAGCGTGGCCCGCGAGACTCCCAGCCGCTCGGCCAGGTCCCGCTCAGCGGGAAGGGTGTCGCCGGGCCCTAGCTGCGCGGACTCGATGAAGTCCATGAGCTGCTCCACGAGCTGTTCGTAGAGCCGGGGCCGGGCGACGCGGGAGATCTGTTGCGTTGCTGTCTTCCTGGGCATGCGCGTCCTTCCGGCGTTTCTCGGTCTAGCTTAGCGGAGGAGTATTGACAAAGTCACCTAGTGTCTAGGAGGCTAGGCCAGTGAGCCAGTAAGCCACGTCACATCAAAACTCTCATCCCGGAGGAACAACGATGTCCGCTCCCGTCCTATCCATCATCATCCTGGCCGTGATGTTCCTGCTGGCCACCGTGCTGCCCCTGAACATGGGCGCCCTGGCCTTCGTAGGGGCGTTCCTGCTGGGCTCGGTGGTCTTGGGAATGTCCACCAGCGACATTCTTGCCAACTTCCCCGGAGGCCTGTTCCTGACGATCGTCGGGGTCACCTACCTCTTCGCGATCGCCCAGAACAACGGAACCATCGACCTGCTGGTCCGCGGCGCCGTCCGGCTGGTGGGTAACAAAGTCGCGCTGATCCCCTGGATCATGTTCGCCATCACCGCGCTCATCACCGCCGTCGGAGCCCTGTCTCCCGCCGCCGTGGCGATCATCGCCCCGATCGCTCTGAGCTTCGCCGCCAAGCACAAGATCAACCGCCTGATGATGGGCATGATGGTCATCCACGGGGCGCAGGCCGGCGGTTTCTCCCCGATCGCCGTCTACGGCGTCACGGTCAACGGCATCATCGCCAAGACGGACCTGGAAGCCAGCCCGATGGCGATCTTCCTCGCCAGCTTCATCTTCAACCTCGCCATCGCCGTTGTGTTGTTCATCGTCCTGGGCGGCAGCAAACTGCTCTTCACCAAAACCGGCCAGCTCGTGGAGCAGGCCGCCGAAACCCGGATGGCCGTCAGCGTCGGCGCCCGCACCGCCGGTGTCACCCTAAGGGGCTCCGGCTCAGACATTTCCTCCTCCGGCGTCGCCCGCAAGGGAACCTCGGGTTCCGCCGCAGGCTCCTCTTCAGCCGCCGACGCCGTCGGCGCCCGTGCCACGGTTCCGCAGCTAGTCACCATTGCCGGCCTGATCGCCCTGGCGGTCATCTCGCTGGGCTTCAAGGTGGACGTCGGGTTTGTCTCGATCACCATCGCCATGGTCCTGGCCCTCGTCTCGCCAGCGGCACAGAAGGGCGCCATCAACAAGATCAGCTGGTCCACGGTCCTGCTCATCTGCGGCATGCTCACGTTCGTGGGCGTCCTCGAGGAAGCCGGCACCATCAAGTTCGTCTCCGACAGCGTCGCCCACCTCGGGATGCCCCTGCTCGCGGCCCTGCTGATCTGCTACATCGGCGCCATCGTCTCGGCCTTCGCCTCCTCCACCGCCATCCTGGCCGCGCTCATCCCGCTGGCCGTCCCCTTCCTGTCCACCGGTGAAATCGGTGCCGTCGGCGTGATCGCCGCCCTGGCCGTCGCCGCCACGATCGTGGACGTCTCCCCGTTCTCCACCAACGGCGCACTGGTCCTCGCCAACGCCCTGGAGGACGTGGACAAGGACAAGTTCTACAAGCAGATCCTGGCCTACAGCGGCATCGTCGTCATCGCCGGCCCCGCCATCGCCTGGCTGGTCATGGTGCTCCCCGGCTGGATGTAGCCCGGCCCGGAACCACCAGCAGCCCCTCCACGCAAGAGTAAGGAACTCCCCTCATGACCCCTGAATCAACACCCCAGCCCGAAGGCCCCCTCGCCGGGTACCTTGTGGTGGACCTGAGCCGCGCGCTGGCCGGCCCGCACGCCGGCATGATGCTCGCGGACCTCGGCGCACGGGTCATCAAGGTCGAGAACCCCGGCACCGGAGACGACACCCGCGGCTGGGGCCCGCCCTTCGTCGGCCCCGAGGACGACCCCCAGGCCACCTACTTCCTCTCCTGCAACCGCAACAAGGAGTCCATCGCACTGGATCTGAAGAGCGACGACGGGCGGACGGTGCTGCGCGAACTGCTCGAACGCGCCGACGTCGTCATCGAAAACTTCCGGCCCGGCGTGCTTGACCGGCTCGGCTTCTCCGCCGCGGAAATGCACGCGCTGAACCCCGCTCTGGTGGTCCTGTCCATCACCGGCTTCGGCCACGACGGCCCTGAATCGCGCCGCAGCGGCTACGACCAGATCCTGCAGGGTGAGGCCGGGCTGATGTCCCTGACCGGCTCAGGACCGGACGATCCCCAGCGCGTGGGCGTGCCCATCGCGGACCTCCTCTCGGGCATGTACGGTGCCTTCGGCACGCTTGCGGCGCTGCTGCAGCGCGAACGGACCGGCCAGGGGCAGATCGTCCGGACCTCGCTGCTTGCCGCGCTCATCGGTGTGCATGCGTTCCAGGGCACCAGGGCCACTGTGGCCGGCGAGGTCCCCAAGGCCCAGGGCAACCACCACCCGTCCATCGCCCCTTACGGCCTGTTCCACTGCAGGCAGGGCCGCGTGCAGATCAGCGTGGGCAGCGAGAAGCTGTGGCGCACGTTCACCGCGGCATTCGGCATTGACGCCGACCGGCCGGAGTTCGCGTCCAACGCAGAGCGCGTCCGGAACCGGGAAAAAGTTATCGAGGAGGTGGAGCGCGTGTTCGCCGACTACGAGGCGGAGCCGCTGCTCGCCCTGCTGAACGACGCCGGGATCCCGGCAGGCAAGGTCCGCTCCCTGGACGAGGTCTACGCATGGGAACAGGTCCACTCCCAGGGTCTGGTGATAGACGTCGACCACAAGATCCTCGGCAACGTCACCCTCCCGGGCCCGCCGCTGCGCTTCTTCGCCGCCGCGGACACCGCGGAAACCACGCTCAAAGCCCACACGGCTCCCCCGCTGCTGGACCAGGACGGCGATCAGATCCGCCAATGGCTCGGCCTCGTCCCGGCCAACGCCGCCGCCTCGGCCGCCGCTGCCAGGAAGGGCCGCTGAGCATGGGGACAGGCCAGAAGGTCCGGCACCTGGACGCCGCCGAACTCATCGCCGCCGTGCTCGACCCCGGCTCCTACCGGTCCTGGGACTCCCCGGTGGCGGACCCCGATCCCACCCCCGAATACCGGCAGGAACTCGCGGCGGTCCGGGAGAAAACAGGCGTCGACGAATCCGTCCTCACCGGTGAAGGCCTCATCCGCGGCCGGCGGGTGGCCGTCATTGTCAGCGAGTTCCGCTTCCTGGCCGGCTCCATCGGCCTCGCCGCGGCGGAACGGATCGTGAACGCCGTCGAACGCGCCACCCGCGAGGGGCTTCCGCTCCTGGCCGGACCGGCGTCGGGCGGCACCCGCATGCAGGAAGGCACCATCGCGTTCCTCTCCATGGTGAAGATCAGCGCAGCGGTCAGGGCCCACCGGCAAGCGGGCCTGCCCTACCTCGTCTACCTCCGGCATCCCACCACCGGCGGCGTCATGGCCTCCTGGGGCTCGCTCGGACACATCACCGTGGCCGAACCCGGCGCCCTCCTGGGTTTCCTGGGGCCGCGGGTCTACGAGGCTCTCTACGGTGCGCCCTTTCCGGAGAACGTCCAGGTGGCCGAGAACCTTTTCGACAAGGGGCTCGTGGACGCGGTGGTCCCGCCGTGGCAGCTGTCCGACGTCGTCGACCGTGCCCTGAGCATCCTGGTCGCCGGCCCCAACACGCCGGTCCGGCCGCCCCGGACACTGTCCGTGAAACCGTCCGACGCCGGAGCCTGGGAATCGATTGAAATCTCTCGGAACCCGCGCCGCCCGGACCTGCGGCAGCTGCTGGCCTACGGCGCCCGCGACGTGCTTCCGCTCAACGGCACCGGCCAGGGCGAAAAGGACCCCGGGCTGCTGCTGGCACTGGCCCGCTTCGGGCAGAGGTCCTGCGTGGTGATCGGGCACACCCGTCCGCGGCCCTCGCAGCAGACCGCCATGGGCCCGGCGTCGCTGCGTGAAGCCCGCCGCGGCATGCGCCTGGCCGAGGAACTCGGACTCCCCCTGGTGACCGTGATCGACACCGGCGGCGCGGCCCTGTCCAAGGAAGCCGAGGAGGGCGGGCTCGCCGGCGAAATCGCGCGGTCCCTCCACGACCTCATCGGCCTGAACTCCCCCACGGTATCCGTCCTGATGGGCCAGGGCACCGGAGGAGGCGCGCTGGCGCTGTTCCCGGCCGACCGCACCATCGCCGCCCAGCATGCCTGGCTGTCCCCGCTGCCGCCCGAGGGGGCAAGCGCCATCGTGCACCGCAGCACCGAGTTCGCCCCGGCCATGTCCGAGGCGCAGGGCGTCAACGTCGCCTCACTCTACGCCCACGGCATGGTGGAACACGTCGTAGACGAACGAGGCGACGCCGCCCTCGAGGGAAGGGCATTCTGCCAGCGCCTGGGGCAGGCGATCGAATACGAACTGACCGCACTCTCGGCCGCCGGAGTGGCCGAGCTCCTTCCGCAGCGGCTCGACAAGTACCGCCATCTCGGCGGCCTCGTCCCCCTCCCCCTCTAGAAACCCCTCTCTCGCTAGGAGTTTTTGTCCAGATAATGCGGTTTCGAGGCCCCCGAGCGGCCATTATCTGGACAAAAACTCGGGCGAGAGGAGGGGTGCGGGAGGAAGCGGGATCCAGTTAGCGGGAGAGCTTCTGGGTGTCGGGTTCCGGATCGCCGATGTGGCCCGGTGCGTTGGCCGCCAGGACGCGCTGGACGAAGGCGCCGTACTCTTCCATGTAGTGCCGCAGGAAGGCCGCGGTGGATTCGTCCTTGACCTCGCCGTCGCTGCCGAATATGTCCGGGTTGAACTTTACGTAGGCTTCTGGGGCGTTCAGCTGCGGGGCGTCGAGGAAGCTCAGCACGGCCCGCATGGAGGACTGCATCACCGCCGTGCCGATGCTCCCTGGCGAGGCGCCGATGATGCCGGTGGGCTTGCGCGCGAACGAGTTGGTGCCCCAGGGACGGGAGCCCCAGTCGATAGCGTTCTTCAACGCGCCGGGAATGGAGCGGTTGTACTCCGGGGAGACAAAGAGGATGCCGTCGGAGCCTTCGATGGCATCCTTCAGGGCCCGTCCTTCCGGCGGGAAGTCGGCGTCGTAGTCATAGCTGTACAGCGGCAGGTCCTTGATGGGGATCTCGGTGAACTCAAGGTCCTCCGGGGCGAGCTTGATGAGGGCCTCGGAGAGCGTCCGATTGATGGAGCCGCTGGCCAGGCTTCCTACGAAATAGCCGATCTTGTACGGTGCCATAGTGGTGTTCCTTCCCAATAGCCGGTGCGAACCGGCTGGGCCGACGGTGCAAAAGGGCAGTGCCGCGGCTGGCTGCCGCAGGGGGCATTTCGGGTGCAACCCCAACAGTTCAGCACAGAACAACATCCCCTGCCAGAGCACAGGTCCCGGTTCTTGACAGCCCGACTGGTGCAGTAGCTAGATGAAGGTTAATCGATGGCCCCCAGCACACAACCGCAACAGAGGAGCGGCAGTCATGAGCGAAAACCCGGAGTCGTTCCAGCGCATCCACAGCGAGGCCCCTGCGGAAGGTGATGAAACGGCCGACCCCACCGACATCCGCATGCATTCGCAGGATCCGGCGGAAGGTGCTGACGACGTCGTCATTGAATCCCTGCCCAAGAGTGCGGAAACATCCTGACCAAAGTCGCCACCCGCCGTCGGGCAGTCCGCAGCGGTTGAGAGAATAGCCGCATGGAAGTCGCCCTGGGGTTGCTGGCACTCGCCGCCGTGGTCTGCGCGGTCAGCGCGCTGGGCCGCAAGTTTGACGTGTCGGTCCCGCTGCTCCTGGTGCTGGCCGGGGTGGCTGGATCCTTCCTGCCGTTCGTGCCCCGCGTAGACCTCAACCCTGAGCTCGTCCTTGTGGGGCTGCTGCCGCCGCTGCTCTACGCCGCCGCACTGCGGACATCGCTGTTCGACTTCCGCTCCAACCGGCGGGCCATCGGGCTGCTCTCGGCGGGCTATGTCATCTTCGGCACCATCGTCGTTGGCCTGGTGGTCTGGTGGCTGTTCCCGGAGATTCCGCTGGCGGCCGCCATTGCGCTGGCTGCGGTGGTGGCGCCGCCGGATGCTGTGGCCGCCACGGCCATTGCACGCAAGGTGGGGATGCCGCGCAGGATTGTCAGCATCCTGGAAGGCGAGTCGCTGGTCAACGACGCAACCGCCCTGGTGTGCCTGCGCGCGGCCGTCGCCGCCATCGCAGGAAGCGTTTCCGTGCTGGAGATCGGCGCCGACTTCCTGCTGGCCGCCGGCGGCGGGCTGGCGGTGGGCCTCGCCGCAGCCTACGTCCTCACCCAGCTGCGCCTGCGGATCCGCAACGTTGCCATCAATACAACGACGTCTTTGATGGCACCCTTCGCGGCGTACCTGCCGGCGGAGGCGATCCATGCGTCGGGCGTCCTGGCCGTGGTGGTGACCGGCCTGATCATGGGGACGAAAGCCCCCTCCATGCCCAACGGGGCCGCCCGGCAGAGCCAGCGGAGCAACTGGGAGACCGTGCAGTTCCTGCTGGAAAACTCCGTGTTCCTCCTTATCGGCTTGCAGGTGCGGACCATCATCGAGGGCGTCCAGGACGATTCGCTGGGCGCCGCCAGAATCTGGGCGGGCTGTGCGGTGATCCTACTGGCCGTGCTGCTGCTGCGGCCGGTCTGGGTCTTTCCGGCCACCTACCTGCCCAGGCTTATCCCGGCCGTCGCCCGGCAGGACCCGGCGCCGCCCTGGCAGTACCCTGCCATCATCTCGTGGGCCGGAATGCGCGGCGTGGTGACGCTGGCCGCTGCCCTCACGCTGCCCAAGGACCTCGAGCACCGGACCGTGCTGATCCTGGCAGCGATGGTGGTGGTGGCCGGCACCCTCGCGTTGCAGGGGTTCACTCTGCCCGCCCTGGTGCGGCTGCTGCGGGTGGAGGGCCCCGATCCGGGCGAGGACGCACTGGCGCAGGCCTCGCTGACGCAGCAGGCCACGGCAGCAGGAGTGGAGCGGCTGCACGAGCTGCGGACCGAGGATGACCTGCCCGAGGTGGTAGCCATGCTCAAGCGGCGGACGCTGGAGCGCGGGCTGGCCGCGTGGGAACGTCTCGGAAGGCCGACGGCGGAGGCCGCCACTCCCAGCCAGCGCTACGCCCAGCTGCGGCTGGCCATGCTCGAGGCCGAACGGGCGAAGGTCCTCGAACTGAGAAGCGGCGGGAACTACGCCCACGAGGTGCTGAGCAACGTCCTGGAGCGGCTCGACGTGGAAGAATCGATGCTTGACGCCGTCATCGAGGAGGCTGACGTTTCCGGATCCCGGGCCAGCGCCAGGCCGGGCGGCGACTGCGAGCATCTGGAGGTCGCCCGCGACGCCGAGGCCCCCCGCGACGCACGCTGTGATGCGTGCATCCGCGAAGGCACCACCACCGTCCACCTGCGGATGTGCCTGGAGTGCGGGAACGTCGCCTGCTGTGATTCCTCGCCGGCCACCCACGCGTCCCGGCATTTCCAGGCCACCGGCCATCCGGTCATGCGCAGCATCGAACCGGGCGAGGACTGGCGGTGGTGCTACGTGGACGATCTCCTCGGGTAGCGGGCTGCTCGGTTTAATCCCGTCTGGGGACGCGATAGCCCAACGGATCTAACAGCCCCGTAACCCGCCGTTAATCCCGCGGCGGGACACTGGAGACCTTGGATCCGCACGACTGGCCTTGCGTCTTGGGGGCAGCCACTCGACGAGGAGTTCGCCAGACATGAACCATTCCGACGACGACGCCCGGCCACTTCCCTCCAACCACCCCGTCAGCGGCGGGGAACGGCCCGATCTCAGAAGCTTCCACGTCCGCGAGGACGTGGCTCTGGCCGGCCGTTGCGGCAACATGCACCTGGCCACCGGACGGACCTGCATCCTGCCCGAACGCCACCAGGGCTCCTGCGACTTCGTGGGACCGGAGGATGCCATCGGGGTGTCAGGCTAGGCTCCCGGGCGGTCAGGCACCGAGCGGTCAGGCACCGCGTTCTCAGGTGCTTTTTGCCGCGGCCGTGGCCGGTACGGACGCGCCGGCAATGTCCGACGCCGGGGTGAGGATCCAGCGCTCCCCGTCCTGTTCGTAACTGATCACCATGGACTCGGGGACGGTGCTTGCCGCGTCCACGGCGAGCAGCAGTGCCGCCTGCATGCGGCTGGCATGCCCGAACCGTGCGTTCGCGGTGCCCTCAAGGTCGCTGTTGTCGATGAGAATGTACGCCTTGCCCCCGGCCACCGCCTTGATCGAATACCCGCGCTCCTCATGGACGGAGCCGCGGGAAGAGGCAATCTCCGTGACCCTGTCGGCCCGCACCAGACTGTGGCTGATCGTGCGGATCCACACGTCACCCATGGGGTCTCCTTTGCTGCCATTCGGGCTGGAATTGCCTCTACTTGCAAACGGTAGTCCGTGACAGCCCGGATGTAAGCCCCCCAAACGGTACAAACGCCGACGGGCTCCCGACTGCCAGCAGGTTTTCCCCAAGCTCCGGCAGGGCTTTCCCAAAGCTCTTTGGGAAATAGTGAACCCGACCAGGGACTATCCCTGGACGGTCTCAGAGCATCGCCCAACGCGCAGCGTTCGGGCGATGCCCGCGACCGCCGGTTCTTAGGGGGAGAGATGTTCTTTTGGCGGTTCCGCGCGGCCATAGCCCCGCATGTCCGGGCGCTCGGAGGGGGCGCCCTCCTGGTGGTGTTCGTCGCCGCCATGGAGGTGGCCCTGCCCTGCCATGACTGTGTCCAACGCAGGGGTCGACTACCACGGCACCCGCCTTCTCAACGGCGTGGGCGAGAGGGCCATGGCCACCATTCGGGCCGAAGTCTTCACACATCTGCAGCGCTTGTCACTGGCCTTCCACGACAAGCAGCGGCTGGGCGACCTCGTCACCCGCACCACCACGGACGTCGACTACGTCCGGGCGCTCATGGTGTCCATCCGGTCCGTGCTCCTGCCCAATATCTTCATCCTGGGGTTCGTCATCACGATTTGTGTGCTGATCGACCCGACCTTTGCGCTGATCGGCCTGGCGGTGTCCCCGCTGCTGTTCATCACGGTGCTGTTCTACCGGCGCCGCATCAAGGGCGCGTCGAAAGAGGCTCGCAACAGGGACAGCGACATCGCGGCCGCGATGTCGGAGACGTTCGCCTCGGTCCGGGTGATGCAGACCTACAGCAGCGAGGCGCGCCACGAGGAGGACTTCCGCACCCGGAATGACGGGCGGCGCGACGCCGGCCTGAGGGTCATCCGGCTGCAGTCCCTGTTCTCGCCGCTGGTCGATATCATCGCGACCCTGGGCACAGTATTGGTCCTCTGGATCGGTGCCCAGCGGGTGATGGACGGGAGCCTGACCCTAGGCCTGCTGCTCGTTTTCCTCGCCTATCTCAAGGCCCTGTACTCACCCATGAAGTCCCTGGCCAAGCTCACCACCGTCATCAGCCGGGGGCAGGCCAGCGCCGAGCGCATCCAGGAAATCCTGGATACTGCACCAGCCATCTCGGACCGGCCCGGCGCCCGGCCGGCCCCGAGGCTGGCAGGGGCTGTGGAACTCCGCTCGGTGAGCTTCGGCTATCAGGGCGACCGGCATGTGCTGCACGGGATTGACCTCAGGGCCGAGCCCGGCAGCGTCGTGGCGATCACGGGCCCGACGGGTGCCGGCAAGTCGTCCGTCGTCAGCCTTATTCCGCGCCTCTACGATGCGGCCGAAGGCGAAGTTCTCCTCGACGGCGTCAATGTTCGGGACCTGCAGGTGGCCACCGTGCGCCGGCAGATATCCATCGTGCTGCAGGAATCGATCCTGTTCCGCGGGACCAACTACGACAACATCGCCTACGGCTCGGAGGGCGCCACCCGGGAGCAGGTGCTGGCCGCGGCCGAGGCAGCCCACGTGGACGAGTTCGTCCGCAGCCTGCCCTGGGATACGACACCCCGGTGGCCGAGCGGGGCGTCAGCCTCTCCGGCGGGCAGCGCCAGCGCATCGCCATCGCCCGCGCGCTGGTCCGGGACACTCCCATCGGGATCCTCGATGAACCGACGTCCGGCCTGGACGCAATCTCGGAGCAGTACGTCATGCGCGGCCGCGAGCGGCTCATGGCTGGGCGCACGGTGATCGTCATCGCGCACCGGCTCTCGACGCTCAAGCGGGCCGACCGGATCTACGTGCTGGACAAGGGGCGGATCGTGGAAAGCGGCCGGCACGGCGAACTCGCCGCGTCCGGCGGCCTCTACAGCCGACTGGACAGCCTGCAGCATGCCAAGGATGGCCGGGCCCTTACCCTGGTTCCTGCCGAGAGCGGCACACTTCAGACGGAGACGAGCGCATGAGCAGGACCAAGCCCCCAACGTACGGCGCACTGCCTTGGCGAATCGGGAAGAAGGGTGCGCTCGAGGTGCTCCTGATCCACCGGCCTGCCCACGGCGACTGGTCCATCCCGAAGGGCAAGGCGGAGCCGGGGGAAACCGGCCCGGAATGTGCCGAGCGCGAGGTGCGGGAGGAAACCGGCCTGCACTGCCTCCTGGGCTCGGAACTGCCCAGCATCCGCTACGAGGACCGCAAGCGCAGAATCAAGACCATCCGGTACTGGGCTGCCGCGGCGGGATCAGGCAGCTTCACCGCCAATGAAGAGGTCGACGCCGTCAGGTGGCTTTCGCTGCCGGCAGCCTTGCGCGCGGTGACGGAACCGCGGGACAGGCCCGCCATCATCGCCCTGGGCACCCGGCTCCAGTCGGAGCTGGGCGTCCGGCCTGTTCCGAAGCGGGAGAAAATGCTGCTGCTGGTGCGCGGTGCCGAAATGACAAAACGGGACGACTGGGACCCGGCCGCAGGCAGCCGGCCGCTGGCGCCCACCGGCGAGCACGCCGCCACGCTGCTGGCCTCACTGGGGGACCTGTTTGACGTAGAACGCATCCTGGCCGCGCCCTCGGGCCGGTGCATGGAAACGGTCGCGGAGCTGGCCCGGCGGGAATCCCTGGACGTTGAGCGCTCGGACCATCTGACGGGCGGCAGGCTGGCGGCAACACTGAGCCTGGTAGCCCGGACCCGCGGCACGGGAACGGTCCTGTGCACGCACGAGGATGTCATGGCAAGTGTCCTGGCCCACCTCATCCACCACGACCGGACGGTCCTGACCAAGCGCTTCCGCGTCCGCAAGGGGTCGGCCTGGGTGGTGACCGGGGACCGCAACCGCTACCACTCCGCCTACTCCTACTACCTGCCGCTCTCCCCCACGGATCTGAGCACCCCGGCAGGCTTAAGCGCTGCAACGGACCTGAGCACCCCGGAGAGCCTCAGCGCCGCCGTCTAGCACCGTGTGCCGCTGCTGCCGCGGGGCGTACGCTCAGACCGTGGACATTGTGGAGTTCCTGTCCGCGCGCATAGCCGAAGACGAGGCGGTCGCGCGCAAGCTGCTCGGCGACCGAACGACGTCGGAATCCGGCAGATGGTACGAACGCCGCCTGCTGCTGGAATGCGAAGCCAAACGGCGCCTGATCAGCATCGTGGAGGCAGCAAGGCAGACCGCCCTGGCCACGCTCGTCAGTGATCCGTTCGGGGACGACACCGAGTGGATTCCGCAGGCGCTGGAATGGACCACCCTGTCGCTGAATGCGCTGGCGGTCCCCTACAGCGACCATCCCGACTTCAACCGGGACTGGCTCTGGTCCCCCTAGCCAGTCCCGGTTCGGTGCCCGGAAGACGGTTCAGGTGCTGCCCAGGATGCGGCGGGCGTCAGCCTGGGCGTCCAGCTCCTGCTGTGACACCACGGATCCGCTGATGTAGCCCGCCCGGGACCTCATGGCCCTGAGTTCGGCCACGGTGTACGGAACCCGGCGCCGATGCGCCATGGCATGGCAGTTGGGGCACAGCGGAACAAGGTCCCCCACAGGGTCCAGCTCGTAGTCAGGTCCCAGCTGGGCTGCCGGCACCAGGTGATGGACGTGGATGAAGCCCCCGCCTTCCGGGCCGTAGGCGGCCTCGAAGGAAAACCCGCAGGCGGCGCATGAGCTGCCATGGTGCGCCAGGCAGACCCGCCGGGCCTGCGGGTTCCGTTCGTACCGGTTCACGCCCACCCGGACCAGGGCCTCCTGCGGCAGGGTGCCGGGCACGGGAAGGACCGGATCGATCTCGTCCGCCGGCAGGCACTCGGCCCAGAGCTCCCGGATGGCGCGCGCCTGCTCCTCCGGAACCAGTTGCCACGCCTCCACGGCCGCCGCCGCAGCCCAGTCCGTCAGCGGCGCGCGGGCCGCCAGAACCTCCAGCGGGACCTGGTCTCCGAGCGGCAGCAGCATGTCGAAATCGACGTCAATGCATATTCCGGGTCCGTCCAACAGATGGTCCGGGTGCTCCGGCCCGGCAGCCGCATACGGCGCGGAGGCGACCACGCCATGGCCAATCAGCCCGCTGCCGGTCTTCCCATCCAGCAGGAGCCACGCGTCCGCTCCCGGTGCTGGCTGGGCGCCGGATCCGGTGGGCCACGCCCGCCGGTGCAGGCCGGCAGCGCCCAGCTCATCCACGACCCGTGAATATCCCGGCCAGGTATCGCCTACGCCCGGGTTCCAGCCCAGCAGAACAGCCACCATGCCTTTATCGTGCCACCTGCGCGTGATTAGGAGTGTGCCTTAGGAGGAGCGGTTGCGCAGCCGCCGCCACCATGGCGGTTTGGTTTCGGGGGCCGGCTCCGGAGCAGACGCTGCCACCGCCGCCCGCCGCTCGCGCCACCGCTGCACCTCGACGTCGGCGTCACGGGTTTTGGTGACCACCGGCGGTCCGCCCTGCAACTGCCGGCGCGCGTCGATGACGCTGGCGTTGAAGTCCTCGACGATGTCGCGCACCTGCTTTTCCGTGTACTGGGTGTCCAGTTTGGCGTCCAGCTCCGCGTCCTCAGTGCGGAGCAGGATCGCCTTGGGTCCCAGGCCGCTAAGATGCTCGCGCTGGATGAGGCCCTTGACCCACCAGTCGGGGTCGTAGCCCTCCCCCAGCCCGGGAATCGGTTTGCCGGAGTATTCCAGGTTGTCGAACTTTCCCTGCGCCATCGCATCCCGGATCAGGTAGTCGGCCCGGGCCGCATCGCTGGCCTTCCGGCGCTTTTCCCGCAGCCCGGCCTCAGCGGCGGACAGCTCGGCGTCGTCCTCGGCCGTCCCGCCGGAGGACCGCAGGGCGCGGAGTTCGGCTGCCCGTTCCACCTTCCGCCTGAACGCGCCGCCTGCTGAACCCGTCACCTTTTCACCGTCCCTGCCGCCGGATATCGTCCCGTTTCCAGTATTCCGGCGTGTGCCGGACTCTTCAATGGAGCGTTGCGTCAAGGGAATCGGGGGCGGACACCGGACAGATCGACGACGGCGGGACCACCCGCGGTCGTCCGCCGGCAGCGTGCCTGCTTACCTGGGTCCGGCTCACATGGGATCGGGCCAGTTGCCGATACCCGCACGGGCCGGAACCGCGGCCGCGTCGCCTTGCGGCCGCGGGCCGGAACCGCCTGGGGCGGCTGCGCGGGGCCCTGGCGCCGGACCTTGGACCGCCCCGGGGACTGGGCTCTGGACCGGGCTCTGGATTGGCGCGGCGGGAACCGTCGCGGCGGAGCGTGCGCCGGCGGCTGCTGCCGTGCCGGAGGGATGGCCGGGTCCCGCTTTCACAGGTGCCGTGTTCACAGCCGCCGTGACGACGGGAAGTTCAGACCTCGGAATCTTCATGGGGGCCCTCGCTGGTGGGCGGCAACTTTAAGCCGGACCGGGTACATAACCGTGATTGCCGGCCGTCAGTCGAGGCTCTGGCGAGCCCGGCGGCTAACTGATCGGCGATCACCGACGTGACGCACCAGCCGGGAAGAACCGGCTGGTGCGGCAACAACCGTGGCGGCCGTCCCAGCCCAGTGTGTGCCGGCATTTCGTTGCGCCGGCGCACTTTCCACCACCCGATACCTCAACCCTATGTGCCGCAGCGAGGGGCGGCACGCGTAGCAGGTACTCGAATTTGCACGGCGGCCGCTACTTGGGCACTCGCCGGCAGCCGGCCGTCCGGCGTCGTCTGGCGTAATGTGCGAAATACCTGCCGGCCGCCGGCTGTTGCGCCGGACATGACAACAATCGGAATTATCGGTGCAGGACACATTGGAAGCCAGGTAGCACGCAAGGCTGTGGAGCTTGGCTATGACGTGGTCATCAGCAATTCGCGGGAGCCGGAAACCCTGGCCGGGCTTGTTGCGGAGCTGGGACCGCGGGCACGGGCGGCCACGGCGGCGGAGGCCGCGGCCGCCGGCGACTTCGCCGTGGTCACAGTTCCGCTCAGGAGCTACCGGGACATCCCGGCGGAGCCGCTGGCCGGAAAGATCGTGATCGACACGAACAACTATTACTGGGAGCGGGACGGACGCTTCCCGGCGCTGGATAACGGGGAGGCCACCACGTCCGGGCTGCTGCAGGAACACCTTCCGAAGTCCAAAGTGGCCAAAGGCTTCAACCACATTATGGCCAAGCAGATCAGCTCGGACGGCACCCCAGCAGGCTCGGAGAACCGCCGCGCGTTGGCCACGGCCAGTGACTACCCCGAGGCGAGCGTGCTGGTAGCGAAGCTCTACGACGAGTTTGGCTTCGATACCGTGAACATCGGTCCCCTGTCCGACAGCTGGCGCGTGGAGCGCGACCGTCCGGCCTATGTGGTTCGGCAGAACGCGGCAGAGCTCACGGAGAACCTGGCGAAGGCCCCGCGGACCATCTGAGGCCCGTACCTAAGACAGCGGACCGGCTAGATGCAGGAGCCCGGGTCTAACGCAAGAGGACGACGGCGGGTGCGTCCCGCCGTCGTCCTCTGACGTTTCGGACCGGCTCACAACAGCCCTGCGGACCCCCGCGGGCCGGGCGGCAGGAGGTCGATGATGGGAAGGTGGCCGTCCGTGCGGATGCTGTCCCCGCCGCCGTTGCGGTGGTGGTACCCGGAGGAGAAATGCCGGATGACATGCACCGATTCCACGGCATTGGCCGTTTTCAGCGTCTCGATAATGAAGTCGCGTTCCTCGTCGGTCCCGTCGGCGATCTTGTGCGTGATCTGGAACGTGAACAGCGAGACGCCCACCCGTTTGTCGTACGTTCCGGCGCCCACCCAGTCGACGGCGAACCCGCCGGGAAGCATCCACCCGTCAGGGCATTTCCAGAACCGCACATGGTGCCGCTTGCGCGGGTTGCCGTCAATTTCGCGCTGGAACGCCATGTCCTGTTTCTTGCCGAAGACGTACAGGGCACTGACCGGTGCCTGCGGATAGCTCCTGCCCAGGAGTGTCGAGGTGAGCGTGCGCCAGGTGGTGGCGGGCGTGATGTGGTGGGCCTCGGTCCAGCCCGCCGTCAGCATCGCGGTGCGCAGTTCTTCCGCCGGGCCGATCACCGCGAGATTGACGGGGTCGCCCAGCACGCCGTCGCCCGTGCGCGTCCGCCCGATGAAGTAATTCGGGAGGTACAGGCTGCTGAGGATCTTGTGGACGCGGGGCAGGAAGGCATACGCGGCGATCAGCCAGACCGGAAGGAACACCCAGACCTGCTCCGGCCCCCTGGCCAGCCGGGCGAGCAGGAAGAAGTAGACGGCCCAGCCCACGGCGGCGGTGATGGCCACGTACAGCAGACGTTGAAGGACGGCGACGACGGTGGCCCACCGGGTGCCCCAGCGCGCCTTCCGGCTGTCCGGCCGGGAGTGCTCGGGCTCCTGCGGCGTTTCCTGTGTCGTAAGTCCGGCCACCTACTTGGGCAGATGCTCCAGCAGGTGCCCGGTGACCGCGCCGTACGCGACATGCGGCACGATGTCGCTCACCCAGTCAGAGGCGCTCCAGGTCCGTGGATCCGTCACGCCCAGGGCAGTCATGGGAACGTTCGAGACGAGCAGGGCGGCCAGGGAAGCCACCGCCACCGACTGGACTGGCCCGGTGCGCACCCCCCGCGATCCTGCCGCTCCCAGCACGGCGCCGAGGCCCATGCCGGTGGCGATCCCGAGCAGCGGACCCAGGGCCTCCACCCGGTTCCGGCGCTGGTCGCCGGTTCCGGGGATCGTCACGCCAGTCCTTTCAGCCAGCCGCTCCACCGAGTCAGTGGGCGTGGTGCTCGCCGCCCGGCCCCGCCACACCATGTCCAGGTAGCTGGCAGCATTCAGTGCCGTGGTTCCTGCCGCGCCGGCGAGCGCTCCGTTCACAAGTCCTTTGAAAAGGGACATCCTCAACTCTCCTTCGGCCCATCTGCCAAGCATGCTTTCCCCGAAGCTACGTCAGGTTCCCTCGCCGCGGCAACGGCAGCGGGGACCGCCGTCGGGAAATGAAGGTCCTTTTTGTCACCCGGCACCCTTATGCTTTGGGTGATCCATCTCGCGTGATGGCGACGTGCAACAACCAGGGGGACACTGTTGCGTCCGGATTCCAACTGGCGGGAGAGCCCGCCCCCGGCTGAGTTGCCGCCGGGCGTCCGGAGATCCCCCAGCGGACGGATTCCGCAGTGGGCCATCGACGAGGCTTTCGGGACACTGCAGGACCCCAACCCATGGCGCTCGGGGCCTCCCGGTCCTCTGCCACCGCCGGGCCCGGCCTACGGCCTGCGCCGAAAGCCCCGCCGCGGCAGGACGTGGGCCATCGGGGCGGGCATCGCGTTGCTTATGGGACTCTCCGCCGCGCCCATGGCGTTCGAGCGCTTCGTACTGCCCGCAGTCCTGCCGTACCTTCCCGGCGCTCCGGTGCCGCCGCCGGGAATCGAGGCCGCCGATGCCCCGCTCGGGCAGGTCCCGGCAAGCACGGGGTCACACGCGTACGCCCTGCAGAAGTCCCCGGATCCGGGCCAGCCGTTCGCCGCCTACGATCCGTGCCGGCCGGTGCATTACGTGGTCCGTCCGGACAACGCCCCGCCCGGCGCTGACCAGATGATCCGGGAGGCGGTCGCCAAAGTATCGGCCGCCACCGGGCTGCGCTTCGTCTACGACGGACCCACATCGGAGGCGCCCAGTGAGGACCGCGAAACCTATCAGCCTGACCTGTACGGCAAGAGGTGGGCGCCGGTGCTCATTGCCTGGTCCACCCCTGCGGAGAGCCCGGACCTGGCCGGGGACGTCGACGGCTTGGGCGGCAGCGGGTATGCGTACACGGAGGGGAAGCCCTACGTCCTGGAGGCAGGACAGGTGGCACTTGACGCCCCCGACTTCGCCGATATCCTGCAGTGGCAGGACGGGCACCGGTACGCCCGTGCCGTCATCATGCACGAACTCGCCCACGTGGTGGGCCTGGACCACGTGGACGACCCCACCCAGCTGATGAACCCGGAAGGCACCGGCGTCACCGAATTTGCCGCTGGCGACCTCGCCGGCCTGGCCGTCCTGGGCGGCGGGAAGTGCGTCCCGGAACTCTGATCCGGGTGACGGACAGCCGACGACGGCGGGAGGTCCCGCCGTCGTCCGCTTGCCTGACGCTTGTTCCGTGACGCTCCTTTTCCGCTATTCGCCGGCGTTCTTTTCCTTGGCGTCCTTTTCCTTGGCGTCCTTTTCCGCGGAGGCGATGGCCCACGCGGCGTTGACGAGGCCGATATGGCTGAACGCCTGCGGGAAATTTCCCAGCAGTTCGCGGCCGTCGGCCGCCACCTCCTCGGCAAGCAGCCCCAGATCCGTGGCGAAGCCGGCGGCACGGTCGAAAACCGTGCGTGCCCGTTCGGTCTGCCCGGCGAGCGCGAGCGCCTGGGCCAGCCAGAAGGTGCAGAGCAGAAAGGTCCCCTCCTCACCCGGCAGCCCGTCGGCGGCACGGTAGCGGTACACCAGGCCACGGTCATCAGTCAGGTGCCGGGCGACGGCGTCGATGGTGGCCAGCATGCGGGGGTCGTCGGCAGGCAGGAAGCCCACGATGCAGAGGAGCAGGCTTGACGCGTCGAGTTCCGCCGAGCCGAAGGCCTGGGTGTAGGCGTTCGCACCGTCACTCCAGCCCTGGCCGCGGATGGTGGCGGCGATCTCATCCCGTGCCTGCTCCCAGTCCGGGACCCGGTCCCGGGCGTCCAGGGTGTCGGCCAGCCGGATGGCGCGGTCCACGGCCACCCAGCACATGAGCTTCGAGTGCAGGAAGTGACGGGGTTCGCCGCGGACCTCCCAAATGCCGTGGTCCGGCGCCTGCCACCTGGCGGCGGCCCGGTCCGCCGCACCGGCCAGGAAGCGTTTCGTTTCCGGTTCCACGTCCGCGAGGAATTCCGGCAGCCGGGCCGCGGCGTCCAGCAGCTCCCCGTAAATGTCGAGCTGGCGCTGCTGCCAGGCACCGTTGCCCACCCGCACCGGGCTGCTGGAGCGCCAGCCCGGAAGATGCGCGAGTTCGCGTTCGGACAGGTCGCGTTCCCCGCCGATTCCGTACATGATCTGCAGGTCCCCGCCGTCCTGCTGCGTGGCCACCGCAGTGGCCAGGAAGCCGAAGAACTTCCCGGCCTCGTCCGGGCACGCGGCCACCCACAGGGCCTGCAGCGTCATGCTCGCGTCCCGGATCCAGGTGTACCGGTAGTCCCAGTTGCGGGTGCCTCCGGCCACCTCGGGCAGGGAAGTGGTGGCGGCGGCGATCATCGCACCCGTGGGATAGTACGTCAGCGCCTGCAGGAACCGCCCGCTGGCGTTGACCAGGTCCTTCCAGGGACCGCGGTAGCTCTGATGGAGCTCCGACCAGCTGTTCCAGCCCTGCAGGGTGTCCTCGAGCCGGCGCGATACCTCCTCCTGGCTCCACAGGGGCGGCCGGTCCTCCCAGCTGTGCCGGTGGTGAAGGACGAAGTGCGCCGCGTCGCCGGCGCGCATGGACAGCCGGGCCCGGGCAGGTCCGCCGTCCAGCTCGAAGGTGACCGGGCTGGAGAGGGCCAGCACGTCGGCCCCGCCCCTGGCGAGCAGCCCGCCGTCGGCCTGCTGCAGCAGCGGCCGGACCAGCCCGTATTCCGGCCGCGGATCGAAGATCACGTCCACACCGGCCTCACCGGCCGTGCACGCGACGCTCCGCAGCAGCGCCCCGGGCGAGCCGGCACCCAGCTCGTGGCCGCGGTTCCCGTCGCCGAGCAGCAGGGCATCGGTTACCGTCACCGTCCCGGACGCGGTGGTGAACGTCGTTTCGAGCACCATGCTTGGCCCCACATATCGCCGCGAGGTGCCGGTCACGTCCACCACCGGCCGGATCGCCCAGAATCCGGCGTCGTCGCCGAGAATCCGGCCAAAAACCGAGGGGCTGTCAAAGCGCGGAAAGCACAGCCAGTCCACGGATCCGCCGGCGCCCACCAGCGCGGCGGAACGGCAGTCGGATAGCAGGGCATAATCAGCAATCGGGTCACCGGCCATGCCCGCACCATAACTGATTCGGGAGGCCCCTGCGAGGGTACGGGCACTGACCGCGCTAAACGGCGGCGCAGGGCCGCACGGTCCACGTTGTCCGGAGCGGCGCAGCTGTGAAAACATGCCTCATGCGCGCCATGCAGAATTCCAGCCGTTTGCAAGATGTCCGGTACGACCTCAGGGGTCCGGTGCAGCACGCGGCGAAGAAGATGGAGGCGGAGGGCCATAGCATTCTGCGGATGAATCTCGGCGATCCCGCACCCTTCGGCCTGCATGCGCCGGAGTCCATCGTGGTGGACATGATCCACCACCTGCGCGAGGCGCAGGGCTACAGCGACTCGAAGGGCATCTTCTCCGCCCGGACCGCTATCTCGCAGTATTACCAGACCAAGGGCCTGATGGAGATCGGGGTCGAGGACGTCTTCATCGGCAACGGGGTCAGCGAACTCATTTCCATGACGCTGCAGGCTTTCCTGGAGGACGGCGACGAGGTCCTCATTCCGTCACCGGACTACCCGCTGTGGACGGCGGCCACCGTGCTCTGCGGCGGCAGCGCCGTGCACTACATGTGCGATGAGGAGAACAACTGGTGGCCGGACATGGCCGACGTCGAGGCGAAAATTACCGAGCGCACGCGGGCCATCGTGCTCATCAACCCGAACAACCCCACCGGGGCCGTCTATCCCCGGCACATCCTGGAGGGTTTCGCCGACCTGGCCCGGCGCCATGACCTGGTGCTGTTTTCCGACGAGATCTACGAGAAGATCACCTTCGAGGACAAGGTCCACATCCACACCGCCTCGGTGGCGCGGGACATTCCGGTGCTGACCTTCTCCGGCCTGTCCAAGGCGTACCGGATGCCCGGTTACCGGGCCGGCTGGGTGGCTGTTTGCGGGCCGCGCTGGGCCACCGCCGCATACCGGGAATCCCTGGAACTGCTCGCCTCGCTCCGGCTCTGCCCCAATGTTCCCGCGCAGCACGCGATCCAGACGTCGCTGGGCGGCTACCAAAGCATCACGGACCTGATCAGGCCCGGTGGCCGACTGCGGGAGCAGCGCGACCTCGCCTGCCGGCTGCTCAACGAGGTTCCCGGCGTGAGCTGCGTGCCCGCGGCCGGCGCGATGTACCTGTTCCCGAAGCTGGATCAGGAGATGTACCCGTTCGTGGACGACGAGCAGTTTGTCCTTGACCTGCTGCAGGACCAGAAAATCCTGGTGTCGCACGGGACGGCGTTCCACTGGCACGCCCCGGACCACTTCCGGTTCGTCATCCTGCCCGCCGTGGACGACATCCGCGAAGCGGTGCGCCGGATTTCCACCTTCCTCGCCTCGTACCGGGCCAAGGCCGGCCGCGCCCGCGCCATGTCCGGGAACGCCCACCATGGGCCAGAGGAGCTGACCGCCTGAGAACTGCCGCTGCAGCGGCCAAGTAAAGCGGACGACGGCGGGAGGCTCCCGCCGTCGTCCGCTTTTCTGTTCCCGTGGACGGGCCCGCGCGCAACCAGTAAGGTTGCTTACTAATTGCCCTGCCATCGGGTGCGGTGCAACGACGACAGACGGGACCCCGCATTGCCTGACGAACCGTTGACCGACAAGCCGCTCGCTGACAAGCCACTACCCGGCGGGCCACTGACCGACAAGCAGGGAACACCGCAGACGGGCGTGCGGGGCGAACTCCGCCAGGACACATCCGTCGGCGGCAGGGACCTCACCCGCTGGCAGAGCCGCTTCGGCCGCCTTCTGGTCGGAGCCGTCCAGCGGATCAGCCGGATCCTGGGCCCGCAGGGCGCCCTGATCCTGACCCTGCTGGCGGGAGCCGTCATCGCCGCCGTCCTCACGGCCGCCTTTGCCGAGGTCTACGAGTCGGTGGTTGCGGCAGATGGAGTTGCGGGGTTGGACCATCCAGTACTGGCGGCCGGCAAGAGCCTGCGCTCCCCCGGCCTGGATGTCGCCGTCACGGCCTTCACGGACGTGGGCGGAACCATCGGCATGCCGGTCCTGGCCCTCACCGTCATGGCCGCCCTGGCCTACCGGCGGCGTTCGTGGACGCCGGTCATCCTGATCGTGACGGCCGGCCTGGGGTCGCTGCTGATGACCATCGCGGGAAAGCGGCTGATCGGCCGCACCCGCCCGGACCTCAGCGACGCCGTTCCACCCTACGAACACTCCGCTTCGTTCCCCAGCGGCCATTCCCTGAACGCGGTGGTGATCGCGGGAATCGTCGCGTATCTGATCATCCTCCGGTTGAAAACGGCCCGGAGCCGGGTTCTCACCGGCGCGGCCGCCGCGGTTTTCGCCGCGGCCATGGGCCTGAGCCGGGTGTACCTGGGCCACCACTGGCTAACCGACGTGCTCGCCGCATGGGCGCTCGGCGCGGCCTGGCCGACGGCGGGAGTTCCCCGCCGTCGTCCGCCTCCCCTTTTGCGGCAGGGACGTCAGCCGATCGGCTCGGCCATCTGGTCCACGACGTACTGGGCGTCCACGGAGTTGCCGGTCACGGGGTCGGCCATCTCCACCTTCCAGCTGCGGGCGAACTGGTTCACGCCGCCGGTCATGGCCACGGTCCCGGAAATGAGCACCGTTCCCGGGGCGTTCAGCCCGCGTTCGGTGAGGACGTCCAGCCAGTAGTCCGGGGTCAGCAGGGCCTCCAGCGAGCTGTCCTGGATGAGGGTGTCGGGGGCGTCCCCCTCCCCCACCCAGCCCTTCAGCGTGATCTGGTCCAGGTGGTCCCGCACATCATCGAGGCGCCACGCTTTGCGGCCCAGCACATCCGGGCTCGCATTCTTGCTCCAGGCCACCCCGTGCACCTCCAGCTCGCGGTCCGTGTGGTCGCAGGCGACGGTGAGCAGGACGCCCACCTCGGTGATGACGAGGGCCCACTCGGCCTCCCCTGAAGTCCGGCCGTGCTGCACCTGGATTTCCGATACCTGCTGGGCTAGATAGGGGGACACTGGATACAGGGCGGGAGTAGTGGCCGGGCCAGGAACGCCAAGTTCAGCGAGCTCAGCAATGTGGGCCTGGACTTCCTCCTGCTCGCGCCCCGCGTAGCCGGCATTGAGGAGGTGCTTGATCTCGACGTCCTGCGTGCGGCCGTCGGGTAGTTCAAAGCTCAGAGTCGTCATTGTGGATCCATTCTTTTGCATCTGCTGCTGGAGAAATTTACAAACGGGAAACCGGAATCAGTCGCCAATGTACATCCAGTATGCGTAATGTATACATTTAACGCCAGCGTGACAGGCGTCACTACAGAGAAACCTCCTGGAGGACAACACCATGGCTAACGTCCCAGTTCCGGCTCCCGGCGGAACGCCGCATCCGCACCCGACGATTCACCCCAAGGGCCTGTTCAAGGCCTTTGCCGCCAGCCTCACCGGCACCGCACTCGAGTGGTACGACTTCGCCGTCTACTCCGCAGCGGCTGCCGTCGTATTCCCCGTCGTCTTCTTCCCGGCGACCGATCCGCTGACGGGGACGGTCCTTGCCTTCTCCACCTACGCCGTCGGCTACGTCTCCCGTCCGGTGGGCGGGATCATCTTTGGCCGGCTCGGAGACCGGATTGGCCGCAAGAAGGTCCTGGTGACCACGCTGATGATCATTGGCGTGGCCACGGTGCTCATCGGCGTGCTGCCCGGATACGCAAACATCGGCCCCGCGGCAGGAATCATCCTGGTCCTGCTGCGGTTCGCACAGGGCGTTGGTGTGGGCGGCGAATGGGGCGGCGCCGTCCTGCTCTCCAGCGAATACGGCGACCCGCATCGCCGCGGCTTCTGGGCCTCCGCGGCCCAAGTAGGTCCCCCTGCCGGCAACCTGCTGGCCAACGGCGCCCTTGCCGTCCTGACCGTCGCGCTCACGGAGGAGCAGTTCCTGAGCTTCGGCTGGCGCATCGCGTTCCTGATCTCCGCCGTGCTGGTCGGCTTCGGCCTCTGGATCCGGCTGCGGCTGGAGGACACCCCCATCTTCAAGGCCATCCAGGCCCACGGCGAACAGCCGCACGCCCCGGTCCGCGAGGTCTTCAGCAAGGAACTCCGTCCGTTGATCGCCGCCATTCTCTGCCGCGTGGGCCCGGACGTGCTGTACGCGCTTTTCACCGTCTTCACGCTCACCTACGGCATCCAGATCCTCGGCTACGAGCGCAACCAGGTGCTCACCGCCGTCCTGATCGGTTCCGCCTTCCAGCTGTTCATGATTCCGCTGGCCGGCGCCGTCTCCGACCGTTTCAACCGCCGGCTGGTCTACGCCGTCGGTGCTGTGGTGGGCGCCGTCTGGACGTTCATCTTCTTCGGCGTCCTGGGCGGAAACAACCAGCCGATGCTCATCATCGGCATCGTCCTGGGCCTAATGGCCCACTCCTTCATGTACGGCCCGCAGGCCGCCTTCATCGTTGAGCAGTTCTCCCCCAGGCTCCGGTCTACAGGCAGCTCGCTCGCCTACACCTTCGCGGGTGTGATCGGCGGCGCCATCGCACCCCTGCTGTTCACCCTGCTGCTTGCCGAGTTCGGAACCTGGATTCCGGTGGCCATCTACGTGGCAGTCGCATCAGCGGTGACCCTGCTGGGACTGGCCCTCGGCCGGGACAACGACACCATCGAGGACCTGGACTACCGCCTGCTCCTGGAGGGCTCCGGCTCGGCCCGCCAGCAGTCCGGCGCAGTCTAATTTCGAGTTTTTGTCCAGATATCGGCCGCTGAAGGCCTCGGAAGTCCCATTATCTGGACAAAAACTCCATCAGGTGCGGAGCAGGATGTCGCGGGTGACGGCAAGGTGGTGGTCGATAGCTTCCTGCGCTTTGGCTGCGTCTCCGGACACCAGGGCATCGAGGATGCGCTGGTGTTCGGAGCACACCTGCTCGCGCCGGCCTCCCGTCCGGAACAGGGCGGAAACCCCGACGACGATCTGCCGGACGTGCAGTTTGCTGTAGGTCCGGGAAATGAGTTCGTTGCCGGCAGCGTCGATGAGCTGCTGGTGGAAGAGGGTGTCCAGCCGGATGAACTCCTGCGCGGCCTCCGCACCCTGGTCTTCGGGCAGCCTGGACTGCTGGTCCAGGGTGTCCTTCATCTTGTCTGCCGGGACGCTCCGGTGCTCAATGACCAGGCGGGCGGCGTGGCTTTCCAGCACGCCGCGCAGTTCCATCAGCTCGGAGATTTCGCGGCCGGTCACGGGAGGAACATAGGCTCCGCGCTGCGGGATCAGTTCCACCAACCCGTCGGAGACCAGCAGCAGCAGCGCCTCGCGGACAGGGGTGCGGGAGACCCCGATTTCGGCGGCCAACTCCTGCTCGTTGAGGAAGCGTCCCTGCATCTCCGGGTCGGTCAGGACGTTCTCACGCAGGTAGCTGTACGCCTTCTCGCGGCCGGACGCCGCTGTCCCCGAACTTTTTCGCATACATCAGGTATACAACAGAGAAGAGTAGATACATGCGTTTAGCAGTTGCCCAAATCGTCACCGGCCCCGACCTCACGGCCAATCTGGAGCTGATCCGAGATTACGCCACACGGGCAAAGGCGGCAGGCGCCGAGCTGGTGGTCTTCCCCGAGGCGGCTATGCGCGCCTTCGGCCATCCCCTGGCCGGCATCGCCGAACCGCTGGACGGGCCCTGGGCCAACGCTGTCCGGGCCATCGCCCGTCGTCTGGACATCGCCGTCGTCGCAGGCATGTTCACGCCCGGCGACGGCGGACGGGTGCGGAACACGCTCCTGGTGACCGGTCCGGGCCTCGACACGTCCTATGACAAGATCCACCTCTTTGACGCATTCGGATTCGCCGAGTCCGATTCGGTGGACGCGGGCACCTCGCCGGTGACCTTCGAGTTCAACGGCACCACCATCGGGCTGGCCACCTGCTACGACGTGCGCTTCCCTGCGCTGTTCACGGCCAACGCGAGGGCCGGCGCCGCCATCAACATCGTTTGCGCGTCCTGGGGTGCCGGGGAAGGAAAGGCCGAGCAGTGGGACCTGCTGGTCCGTGCCCGGGCCGTGGACAGCACCACCTTTGTGGTGGGCTGCGGCCAGGGTGACCCGGCAACCCTCGGCCAGCCATCCGCCGGCGCGGCGCCTACCGGGATCGGCCACAGCGCGGTGATTTCCCCGCTGGGTTCTCCGCTGATCGTGCTTGGCGGCGAACCTGAGCTGGCCGTGATCGACGTCGACCCTTCCGTCATTCCCGATGTCCGCGGAAAGCTGCCCGTGCTGGCGAATGCCAGGAGCTTCTAGTGCGGATCTAAGTACCTGCCGGCACCCGGTACGTGCTCTCCGGAACGTCCGTAATGAACATGTGTCCGGGCGCATGGCTGATAGCGAAGGCCGGCATGGAGGCCATCACGGCGCTCTGCGGCGTCACGCCGCAGGCCCAGAAAACCGGGACTTCCCCGGGCCGGATGTCCACGGCGTCGCCGAAGTCGGGGCAGGAAATATCGGCGATGCCGAGCTCCCCCGGGGATCCGACGTGCACCGGTGAGCCGTGGACCTTTGGCACCTCCGCGGTGACCCGGATGGCGGTGTCCACCAGTTCGGCCGGCATCGGGCGCATCGACACGACCATCGGACCGTGGATCCGTCCTGCCGGGGTGCACTCGACACTCGTGCGGTACATCGGGACGTTGCGGCCCATCTCGGTGTGGCGCAGCGGGATGCCCTCATTTGCCAGGGCGGCCTCGAAGGTGAAGCTGCAGCCGATGAGCACCCCCACCATGTCATCGCGCCACACCGAGGTGACATCGGGGACTACGGCGGCAAGGACGCCGTCCTTCCACACCCGGTAGGCGGGAATGTCGGCGCGGATGTCAGAGCCTTTGGCGAGAGCACTTTCGTACTGCCCGGCCGGAATGACGTCGATGACAGGGCAAGCCTTGGGATTCAGCCGGCAGAATTCGAGGAACTCGTCGGCGTAGTCCGCCGTCACCGCGATGAGGTTCGCCTGGGTGTAGCCGTCGCTCCAGCCGGAGGTTGGTGTCACCAGGCCATTGCGGAACTGCCGCCGGGCTTCGGACGGCGCCAGGAGGGCGTTCGCCTGCGTCATCGGGCCGAGCTTTCGGCGACGCCGGCGGATGCCCGCAGGTATTCCTCGTCCTCGGCGACGTTGGAGTCGCGGCCGAGGGCAAGGCCCACCACGGTCAGCAGGCACGCAACACTGAGGTAGATGGCCACCGGGACCCAGCTGTGGAAGGTGCTCTGCAGCAGGGTGAACATGAACGGTGCGATGGCGCCGCCGATGATGCCCGCGAAGGTGTAGGCCAGGGAGCTGCCCGTGGAGCGGAGCCGCGGCGAGAACTGCTCGACGACGAACGCGGCCTGCGGTCCGTACATGAAGGAGTGGCACAGCAGGCCCAGGACGGTGCCCACCACGAGCATCACCGGGGAGCGGCCCTCCAGCACGATGAAGAACAGGTAAGCCCAGACCGCAGCAGCGACTGCCGCGATGCCGTAGACCAGGCGCCGGTTGATCCGGTCGGAGATGGCGCCCGCGAGGGGCATGGTGAAGAGCTGCAGCCCTGAGCCGATGAGGACGGCCAGGAGCACCTGGCCTCGGTCGAAGCCGAGTTCCTGGATGCCGTAGGTCAGGGTGAAGACCGTGCAGAGCGCGTACAGGACGTCCGGGCCGATGCGGCTGAGCATGGCCGCCAGGAGGGGACGGCGCTGGGTGCTGAGGAGTTCCCGGATGGGCGCCTTGGGCTGCTCGCCGCGGGCTTCCATGGCCTTGAAGACGGGGGTGTCTTCGAGTTTCAGCCTGATCCACAGCCCGAAGGCCACGAGCATAGAGGAGATCAGGAAGGCGATCCGCCAGCCGTAGTCCAGGAATGCCTGCTCGGACAGGGTCAGGGTGAGGACGGCGAGCGCGCCGTTGGCCAGCAGGTTGCCGGCGGGCGGGCCGATCTGTGCCGCGGAGGCCCAGAAGCCGCGCCGGCTGGGTTCGCCGAATTCGCTGGACAGCAGGACAGCGCCGCCCCACTCGCCGCCCACGCCCACGCCCTGGGCGAACCGCAGGAAGACGAGGATGGCCGGGGCCATGATGCCGATGTTGCCGTACGTGGGCAGCAGGCCGATGAGGAAGGTGGCCACGCCGATCAGCATCAGCGTGATAACCAGGACCTTCTTGCGGCCGATCTCATCCCCCAGCCGGCCAAAGATGATGCCGCCGACCGGCCGGGAAATGTAGCCCACCGCGTAGGTCGAGAACGCCAGGAGGGTGCCCGTCACCGGGTCCGAGGCCGGGAAGAAGATCAGCGGGAAAACGATGGCGGCCGCGGCGGAGTAGACCGCGAAATCGTAGAACTCCAGCGCCGTCCCCGTGAGGCTGGCCGCGAACGCCTTATACATGTCCTTGCGCCCGACGGCGGGCCTGGTCCCTGCGGAGGCCATTGCGGATTGATTGGCCATTTTGTTCCTCCAGAAAGAGTGTGGATGCCCATCCGTTTTGCTACGGATGCGCTGGTGCGCCAGTCCTGCCCTGCGACACTGACAGGGCGCGGGCACTGAGGCTGGTTGGCGGCTTCCCCCGGACGGCCACCGAAAGCGGAGTGTTCTGTTGGATTGTGGGAATGTAGAACAATCCTGAACGTGTTGAACAATCTACGCGACCTAAATCACACCGTCAAGGGGGCGGGAAGGGTGCACTGGTTAAGCGCGAAGGCGTCAGCTAGGACGAGTGGACGGCAGTCTGGTGCTCTTCGGACCGGGCCAGGTAGGTCAGGAGCCGTTCGGCAGCCCGCTCATACTCCCCGGCTTCCAGGGCCTTGCAGATCTGGTCATTGTCCGCCAGGTAGTCCTGGTAGAAGCCGCCGTCAATGGAGGCCTTGTGGAAGAACAGCCGCATCTCCGCCAGTACCTGCGACATGATGGTGTTGAGGCGCTCGCTGCCGGCCAAGGCCACGAGGGCCTTGTGAAAATGCGCGTTGGCACTGCCCAGCCCCTCGCTGTCGCCGGCCTCGGCGGCGCGCTTGCCCTCTTCCACGGCTGCGCGCACGGCCGCTATGCCTTCGGCGCTTCCGCCACCCCGGACTGCGCTGACTTCAATGGCGCGCCGGACGGCGTAGACGTCGTGGATGTCGCTGGCCTCGAGGCTGGCGACGAAGACGCCGCGATTGGGCTGGCGGACCACCAGGCGCTCGCTGGCGAGCTCGGCAAACGCCTCGCGCACGGTGTTGCGGGAGACCCCAAGCTCCTCGGAAAGTGCTTCTTCCTTCAGCTTCGCCCCCGGCGGAAGGGCGCCTTCCGCGATCTGCAGCCGGAGCTCGCTCGCGACCCGGGTGGCCACCGAGGGCACGGCCACTCTCAGCCGGGAGTCGCCTGCGCTCGGGTTCATTGTGGCCATACACCGAATTTACACGAGCCAACCACAATCGGATTGTTGAATTGTTGAACATTTGTTCCGAAGGGTGCATCCTTGTCTGAGGACGAGTTGAGATGAGGGTCACAATGCACGCAATAGATTTGAACAGCGACGTCGGTGAATCCTTCGGGCGATGGACCCTCGGAGACGACGCGGCCATGATGGCCTCGGTGTCGAGCGCCAACGTTGCCTGCGGATTCCACGCCGGCGATCCCAGCGTCATTCGCGCAACCTGCGAGGCCGCAGCCAAGGCCGGCGTCGTGGTCGGAGCCCACGTGGGCTACCGCGACCTCGCCGGATTCGGCCGCCGGTACATGGAGGTCGACCCGCGCGAGTTGGCGGACGACGTCGTCTACCAGGTCGGCGCGCTGCAGGCGTTGGCAGCGGTTGCCGGCACCCGGGTCCGCTACGTGAAGCCGCACGGCGGCCTCTACAACGCCATCGTCCACAACACCGCCCAGGCACGTGCCGTGGTGGACGCGGTGAAGTCGGTGGATCCCGGCCTGCCCATCCTTGGCCTGCCCGGCTCCGAGGTGCTGCGGCTCGCGGAGGCGGCCGGGCTCCGCGCTGTCTCCGAGGCCTTCGCGGACCGCGCCTACAACCCGGACGGCACGCTGGCGTCGCGCTCCCAGCCCGGTTCCGTGCTGGAGGACCCGGAGGCTGTTGCCGCCCGCGTCCTGCAGATGACCGCCGGGCAGGCCATCAGCGCGATCGACGGCTCCGACCTGAAAATCAGCGCCGAATCGGTGTGCGTCCATGGCGATTCGCCCGGCGCGGTTGCCATGGCCGTGGCAGTGAAGCGCGCGCTCGACGCCGCCGGAATCACCGTCAAGGCCTTCGTTTAGCATGAAGCGACGGATTCAGGACCCGATGGCAAACACCAGCATCGACGTGCCCTCCGCATCATCCGGCCAACCCGCCCCGGACGTGCGCGTAGGCACCGCCCTCCCAAACACCGCCCTCCCAAGCACCGCCCAGCCGGACACCGCCCGCCGCGGCAGGGTCCGCGCGGTGCGGCCGGTGGGAACCCGCACGGTCCTCGCGGAAGTCTCCGGAACGCAGGACGTGCTCGCCCTGCAGGCCGCGCTCCTTGAGGCTCCGCTGCCGGGCCAGCAGGATGTCCTGGCCGCCGCCGAGACTGTGATGGTCCGGGCCGAATCCCCCGCCGCTGCCCGGCGGATCGGGCAGGCCCTCCTGGAGCTGGACCTCACGGCACCGGCCGAGCAGGCCGGCGGCCTGGTGGTCATTGACACCGTGTACGACGGCGAGGACCTCGCCGAAGTGGGGAAGCTGACCGGCCTCGGTTCCGACGGCGTCATCGCAGCCCACACAGGCCAGGTCTGGACTGTTGCCTTCGCGGGGTTCGCCCCCGGCTTTGGCTACATGGTGGGCGAGAACCAGGCCCTGGAAGTTCCGCGCCGGAGTTCCCCCCGCACCGCGGTCCCGGCAGGATCGGTGGCACTGGCCGGGAACTATTCGGCCGTATATCCGCGCAAGTCACCGGGAGGCTGGCAGCTGATCGGCCGCACCGGAGCCAAGATGTGGGACCTCGACCGTCCCGAACCAGCCCTGGCCAGCCCCGGGCACCGGGTCCAGTTCCGTGCCGTCCGCGACGTGGTCCGTATGACCCCGGAAGCAGGCCCGCAGACGGTCCCTGAAACTACCTCAGGTCTCCGCGTCCTGTCACCCGGGATCCACAGCCTCATCCAGGACCTTGGCCGGCAGGGGCATTCTGCCCTTGGCGTTTCCGCCGCCGGCGCGCTGGACCGCGCGTCGCTCCGGCGGGCAAACCGCCTCGTCGGGAACGCGGCGTCGGCCGCCGCCATCGAGACCGTCTCCGGCGGGCTCAGGGTGCAGGCCGTCGGGGACCAGGTCCTGGCCGTAGCCGGCGCGCCGTCGGCACTCACCGTTGTGACGCCGTCGGCCTCCCCCGACGCGCCGGAAACCGGCGATACACAGAGCCGGCAGCGCATCGTTCCGGTGGCCACGCCGTTCGCCCTCCTGGACGGCGAAATCCTCACCATCGGGGTTCCCGACGCCGGCTTCCGCAGTTATGTGGCTGTCCGTGGCGGAGTGGACACGCCGCCGGTGCTGGGCAGCCGCTCCACAGACACAATGTCAGGAATCGGGCCGAAGCCGCTGGCGGCCGGGCAGCTGCTGCCGTCGGGCGGCGCGGCCGAGTCCGGCGTCGTGGGCAGCCCGGAAATCCAGCCGGACTATCCGCATGGCGGGGTCACCGTGCTGGACATCGTCCCGGGTCCGCGTGCGGACTGGTTCGACCAGGCCGCCATCGGCTCCCTGTGCGGCCAGGACTGGACGGTCAAGCCCGAGTCCAACCGCGTGGGCATGCGGCTGCAGGGGACGCCCCTGCAGCGAAGCCGGACCGCGGAGCTGCCCAGCGAGGGGACGGTGGCGGGTGCCATCCAAATGCCGCCGGAGGGTCTGCCCGTGCTCTTCCTCGCCGACCATCCCATTACCGGCGGCTATCCGGTGATCGGCGTGGTGGTGGACCACCAGCTCGACCTGGCCGCCCAGGTCCCGATCGGCGGGAGCATCCGCTTCCGCATCGCCCCCGAAACTACCGCAGCCGCCGGCCCCTCCGAAGAGACATCACACGAACAGACTCCACAAAGAAAAGCGAGCAACTGATGCACAAGGTCCTCATCGCCAACCGCGGCGAAATCGCCGTCCGGATCGCCCGGGCCTGCGACGACGCACAGCTGGCCTCCGTGGCTGTGTATGCAGACATCGACGCGGACGCCATGCACGTCGCCGCCGCGAACGAGGCATTCAGCCTCGGCGGCAACTCCCCGGCCGACACCTACCTGAACATCGACAAGCTCCTCGGTGCGGCAGCCGCTGCGGGGGCGGACGCGGTCCATCCCGGGTACGGCTTCCTGTCCGAGAATGCAGATTTTGCGCAGGCAGTGCTGGACGCCGGACTCGCGTGGATCGGGCCGTCGCCGGAGGCCATCCGGCAGCTCGGCAACAAGATCACGGCCCGGGACATCGCGGTCCGTGCCGGCGCCCCGCTTGTGGCGGGAAGCGACGGGCCGGTGGAATCCGCTGCCGAGGCCCGCGCCTTCGCGGAGGAGCACGGGCTCCCGATCGCCATCAAGGCCGCTTTCGGCGGCGGCGGCCGCGGCCTGAAGGTGGTCCGGAACATGGAGGAGGTCGAGGAGGCCTTCGACTCGGCGGTACGCGAGGCGGTGGCCGCGTTCGGCCGCGGCGAATGCTTCGTGGAACGCTACCTCGACCGGCCGCGGCACGTGGAAGCGCAGGTGCTGGCCGACACGCACGGCAACGTCATCGTCGTCGGAACCCGGGACTGCTCCCTCCAGCGCCGCCACCAGAAGCTGGTGGAGGAAGCCCCAGCGCCGTTCCTCAGCGACGGGCAGCGGAACCAGATTTACGACGCCGCCAAGGCAGTTTGCCGGGAAGCCGGCTACTCGGGTGCCGGGACGGTGGAGTTCCTGGTGGCGGCCGACGGGACCGTCGCCTTCCTCGAGGTGAACACGCGGCTGCAGGTGGAACACCCCATCACCGAGGAAACCACGGGGATCGACCTGGTCCAGGAGCAGTTCCGGATCGCCGCCGGGGAACGGCTGTCCCTTACGGAAGACCCGGCTCCGCGCGGCCATGCCTTTGAATTCAGGATCAACGCGGAGGACGTGGGGCGCGGCTTCCTGCCCTCCCCGGGCACCGTCAGCGAGTTCACCGCGCCCACCGGCCCCGGCATCCGGCTGGACACCGGCGTGCGCTCCGGCTCCTTCGTGGCGCCGCAGTTCGACTCGCTCCTGGCGAAGCTGATTGTTACTGGAGCCGACCGCCAGCAGGCGCTGCGGCGTGCCCGCCGTGCGCTCGCCGAGATCAGCATCACCGGCGTGGCCACCGTCGTCCCGTTCCACCGCGCCGCGGTGGAAGCCCCGGACTTCGTTTCCGAGACCGGCCTGGGCGTCCACACCCGGTGGATCGAGACGGACTTTGCCGACCAGATCCCGGCCGATCCTGATTTCAGCCCCGCCGGCCCCGAAGGCCGCCGGCGCACCATCACGGTGGACCTGGATGGCCGCCGCCTCGCCGTCGGACTTCCGGCCGACCTGCTGGACGGCTGGGCCCGCTCAGGCCAGGCCCTTCCCGGCGGCCTGGAACCTGCCGGCGCGTCCGACGGCGGCTCCCCGGACGGTGGCGCCGCTGACCCGGCAGAACTCCGCGCTGCCATGAGCGGCACCGTGGTGAAGTGGCTCGTGGAGCCGGGTGCCGAGGTGACGGCGGGCGATCCCGTGGTGGTCCTGGAAGCGATGAAGATGGAGACCAGCGTCCCCGCCCACCGGGCCGGCTTCCTCTCCGGCGTCGCGGCCGGGGCCGGAGACGTGATCAGCGCCGGATCGGTGCTGGGGCTCATCGGCTAGGCCGGGAATCGGTCAAGGCAAAGAGGACGACGGCGGGACCTCCCGCCGTCGTCCTCTCTGGGGCGTGTGGCAAACCTCACGGACCATTTGGGGCCTAATCGGTTGAAAAGCCTTCCCGCGCCTGTGCATCATGGAATGGACCCATATAGGAATACGCTTTCCTAGAAGTGGTTCAGAAGTTCAACACAACAAAATCCTGGTGGACGCAATGAGGCCAAACCGGTGAGCTCGTCGAGCTGCCATAGGCCTCCGAGCGTTCCTGGGCCGACCCGTTCCGCGGCATCGCATTGGCGCTATGCCCAGACACGAAAGCACTGAAAAATGACCTTTGAGACCGCCGAATCAATGACGATCAAGATCTGGGACCGTTCTGCAGTGAACCACACGCTGGAGACGCTGGTGCACGATTTTTCGAGCCGGGCCAACGCACAGAAGAGCGATGTTGCCGTCACTCTCAGCGGCCCGAACACCTTCACGCTCAGCCTGAACACCGCGGGCGCTGCCCTCTAGGCAGCACGCCGGACAAACCGTAAGAGGACGACGGCGGGACATTCCCGCCGTCGTCCTCTTGCGTTTTTTCGCAATAGCGGAGCAGCGCGTCAGGCGCGCTAGTGCTCGGCCAGGAGGGCATCGATCTGCCCGGCGGCCTCCTTCATTCCCTCCTCCATGCCCATCTCCACCATCTGGTTCATCTGCTCTTCCGATTCGAAAATGGAATGGACCATCATCCGGGTGCGGCCGCCGATGTCCTCCAGCGTGACGATGGCGTGTGTGATGCCCATGGCCTCCACCGGCGCGCCGTCGTCGTCGGCGAAACCGTCGTCGAACTCGAGGCGGTTCGGTGCCTGGATGTCGGTGATGCGCCACCAGCCGCCGGCCTTTTCACCGTCCGGTCCGGTCATGTAATAGGAAGCCCCTCCCCCGGGGGTGAATTCGTACTGGCTGAACGTTGCCGGCCAGGTGGGCGGGCCCCACCAGCGCTCGAGCTGCCGCGGGTCTTCCCAGATCTGCCAGACGCGCTTTACGTCGGCGTCGAACTCTGCCACGAGGATGAAACTGAGCGCCTCGGGGTTCTTGGTGGAACTGATAACCGTCATTGCCGGACCCTTCCTATTCTTCAGCGAGGATGTCTGCGATCCGCGCGACGCGCTGCCGCCAGATCGCCTCGTACTCGTCAAGCAGCCGGCGGGCTTTCTCCAGGCCGTCGTGATTGCCCCGCACGATCTGCTCCCTTCCGCGCTTCTCCTTGGTCACCAGGGAGGCGCGCTCCAACACCGCCACGTGCTTTTGGACGGCGGCAAAACTCATGGCGTAGAGGGCCGCCAGGCCGCTCACCGAGTACTCGCCCACCGTCACCCGGCGCATGATGTCGCGCCGGGTGGTGTCCGCGAAGGCCTGGAAGAGGCGGTCAAGTTCGGCGTCGCTAAGCTGATCTACAACCATTTGGTTGTAGGATATGACCGGTGCGGGACGGTGTCAATGGCCAGAGTCCGCCTGCATCCCGCTCAAGCTGACCCCACATCGGCGCCGGACTCCGCGGGCACGGTCCCTTCCGTGGGCATAGTCCCGTCGTCCTCGTATTCCACGGCACCGGCCAGGTCGCGGCCCGCAAGGTATCCGAATGCCAGGGCCGGGCCGAGGTTGATGCCGCCGGCCGGGTAGTGCCCGCCCATCACGCTGGCCTGGTCATTTCCGGCGACGTACAGCCCCGGAATGGGGTGGCCGCCGTCGTCCAGGGCGCGCGAGTGGCCGTCCACATCCAGCCCAGCGAACGTGCCAAAGCTGCCCGGCACCACACGCACGGCGTAGAACGGGCCCTTCTCGATGGGACCCAGCGACGGGTTCGGCTTCACCGTGGCGTCACCGCCGTAGCGGTTGAAGGGCGTGGAGCCGCGGCCGAAATCCGGGTCCGTACCCGCGGCGGCATTGCGGTTGAACCGCTCCACCGTCTTCTTCAGCCCGGCGGGATCAATGCCGCACCGCTCCGCCAGTTCCTCGAGCGTTCGGCCCTTCTTGAGGTAACCGGAGCGCAGGTAGGGGAAGAGCGGCACGGGCAGCGGCTTGGCAATGCCCAGCGGGAAGCGGCGCACAAAGCGGGAATCGGCGATCTGCCAGGCCTCTGCCGGCTCCCCGGGTGGCGTGGCCGCCAGCATCGCCGCCACGTAGTCGTAGTACCCGTTGGCCTCGTTGACGAACCTCTTCCCGCTGCGCAGGACGCCGATGCTCCCGGGCTTGGCGCGGTCCATGATGTGGGGAAAGGTGCCGGTCCGGCCGTTGCGGTACGGTACCAGCGACACAGGGCACCACGCGGCTGCGGACTTCACGTCGGTCCGAAAGCGTGCACCCACAGACTGGCCCAGACTGATCCCGTCGCCGCCGGCCTCGGCGGGCGCGAGTGTCCAGTGCTCGTGCCCGGTGGGCGTGTTCGGGAACAACTCCTTCCTGCGCTCCACCTGCTGCGGGAAGCCGCCGGCGGCCAGGACCACGCCGCGTACGGCGTTGATCCGCAGCTCCCCTTCGGGCGTTCCGACGACGGCGCCCGTCACCTTGCCGTCGTCGTCGGTCAGCAGGCGGCGGGCCGGTGTGGAAACGCGGATGTCGACGCCGAACCGGTCTGCCGACTGCAGCAGCCGGCCGGTCAGTGCTGTGCCGTTGACCAGCTGCATGTTGCGCCGGTGCCTCAGCAGATCAAGGATGTGCAGTCCGAAGCGCCAGCCTGCATGGAGGATCCCGCGCGGATTGCCCCGGGACGCAGACAGGAATTTGGCCAGATCCGGTCCGGCCATGATGCCCATGCCCAGGAACGAGGTTTCATACAGCTGGTGCCGCAGCTTGGCGCGCACCTCGGGACGGATCCGCCGGGCGTTCAGGGGCTTGGGTCCAACGGAGCGGTGCCCGGTCCCGGCGCCGGGAAGGCCGCCGTAGACGTCATTAATCCTGACACCCGGGACGAACTGCAGCGACGTCTTCTGGTGGAAGAAGCCCACCATGTGCGGCACGGCCTCCAGGAACGCGTCCACCCTGTCCGCCTGGTAATCAGTTCCCAGAACACTGCGCAGGTAGGTGCGGAAGGTCTCCTTGTCCTCGCTGACGCCGGCGGCCCTGGCCAGCGGGTTGCCCGGCGCCCAGGCCCAGCCGCCTGACCAGGCCGTGGCGCCGCCGCACACCTTGGCCTTTTCCACCACCACAACCTTCAGGCCGTGGTACGCGGCCGTCACGGCTGCGGCAAGACCGCCCGCGCCGGAACCCACCACCAGGACGTCGCAGTTCAGGGCGGGACCGCCCACGTTTTCATCAGTCGGGAAAGTCATCTCTTGCTCCAGTGCTTCTTTCAGTGTCCGAATTCGTCCGAGTCCAGCCGCGGCGGCGCGCCGGTGTCCAGGGCGTCGATGCCGGCCATTTCCGCCTCAGTGAGGGCGAAGCCGAAGAGGTCGAGGTTGTCGCGCTGCCGCCGGTCATCGGCGGATTTGGGGATGGCCACACGGCCGGACTGGACCTGCCAGCGGAGCACCACCTGGGCCGGCGTCTTGCCGTATTCCTCGGCCGGACCGGTGACGGCAGGGGCCGAGAGGAAGCCACCGTTCCGGCCCAGCGGGCTGTAGGCTGCGGTGACGATGCCGTGCTCACGGTGGAAGGCCAGCTGGTCCAACTGCTGGTGTTCGGGGTCAATCTGCACCTGGTTGATGGGAATATCCAGGCCCGCCGCCTGCAGCTCGCGCAGATGGGTCGGCTTGAAGTTGGAAACGCCCCAACACCTAATCAGTCCCTCCTCGGCCAGCCGGATGAGCCCCTCCGCGGCTTCGACAAACCGGCCCTGGATAGGATTCGGCCAGTGGATCAGGAAGAGGTCCAGGTAGTCGGTGCCAAGCCGCCGGGTCGCCGCGCAGAAGGCTTCGCGCACACCCGTCCTGCCGTGCCACTGCCTGTTGAACTTGGTGGTGAGGAACAGGTCCCCACGGGCAACGCCGCTGCGGCGGATCCCCTCGCCCACAGCCTCCTCGTTCCCGTAATTTTCGGCCGTATCAACGTGCCGGTACCCGTTGCCGATGGCACGGGCCACGGCGTCGGTGGCCGCTTCGCCAGTCATGGGCCAGGTGCCCAGGCCAATCAGGGGAATTACGACGCCGGGCGCCACTTCCGCCGTCGTGCTTTCCAGTACTTCGCTCACTTCGTTCCTGCTTTCAAGAGGTTGTCCGCTTCCTGCAACACGGCGGCGGCAGCATCCTTGAGCTTGCGTGCCCAGCCCAGCTCTCCCAGCCGGACCACCCGGCCGTCCGACGGCACCTCGACGCTCACCGGAACATCGGCGGGAGAAACGTTCACCAGTGCGGCAAGGTCGAATCCGCCTTCGCCCGGAACACCGCGTTCCGAGCGGGACTCCGCCACCAGGGCCGCACGGTCGGCCGGACGCTGCGCCGGCCCGTCGCACAGCTGCAGCAGCGGCACCAGGTCACGGTTCGCCTCGAGGTCCTGCCACTGCAAGGACCCCGGGACAGCCCCGAACCGGTTCAGATGGAGCGCGTCCATCACAATGTTGCAACCGGAGGTGCGGGCCAGGGCCACTGCGGCTGGGATGGAGTTCACCGCCTGGTAGGAGATGGGCTCAAGCGCAGGGACGATTCCGTAGTTGCGGCCGTCCTCGGTCATGCGGGCCAGTCTGTCGGCGAGGCGTGCGGTGTCGGGGTCGGACGCGGCCACAGTCAGGGATGCCGCACCCAGAGCCTGCCCGGCCTCCATCATGGCCAGCCACGCCTCGCGCTGATCGGTGCCATCCAGCAGCAGGAACTCGATGTCTCGGACCGTGACCCCGGTATCGGCCATCCGGGACAGGGTCTCCTTCAGCATCGGTGACCCCGGCCGCAGGTCATAGGGGCGCTCGGTGGGAGTGACAGCGCGGACGCGCGCGCCGATGAAGTCGAAACCGGCCTCGGCGGCGATGGCCACCAGCTGCGGCGGGGCGGTGTTGAGAAGGGACAGTTGGGCCAGGCCCAGTGGGCGGTGTGGTGCGCTCACGATGCTGCTCCGTTCATGCTGAGTTCGAGGGGTTGGGACGGCTCAGTGAGTGCCGCGGGCGCCGCGGCTATCGCTGCGGCGATGCGCTGTGCGGCGTCGTAGCCGCTCTTCACCGCGTTGGAGGCGATGGCCGGGGTCCGGTCCACCACAGTCCCGGCGAGGGTGACGGGTATGCCGGTGAGCCTGCTCAGCTCGGCGTCGCGTTCGCCGGCCGAAAGCGAATCGTCCAGCGGCCGAACGGACCGGGAAACCAGCAGCGGACCTGGCGCGCCCAGCCACTCGCCGGCGGGCGGAAGGCCTGGACCGGCAATCCGGATGCGGACGCCGTCGTATTCCTCGATCGTGGCACCCAGCCGGATCCGCACCCGCGGATTCTGCTCGAGCCGGGGCACGGCAAGGATCTTCGCCCGCCGCCCGGACTCCGGCGCGAGGACGTCCTGCGGCCCCACCAGCAGCACCGCCGTGCCGCGGTCCGCGAGGGTGTCGGCCAGGCTCATGGCCACCGAGTCGGCACCCCAGATGGTCACGGCTTCCGGAACACCGCCGCCGGCTGACCCATCAAAGTCGAGCACCTCGGGGTGCGCGGCGAGCCAGTCCTGCACGTCCGCCACGCCGGGCAGATCGGCACCGGGGAAACCTGCGCCGGGCCGGGTTCCGCCGGTGGCCAGCACCACGCCGTCGGCGGCGGTTTCCCGGACCAGCCCGGCCAGATCGGAAAGGTCCACTCGCTGGCCCAGACGGATGTCAATGCCTAACCGTTCGTTCTCGGCCGCCGACCAATCCGTGAACCGGTGGAAATCCGGCGTCGACTTCATCCGTTCCGCGAGGGCGAACTGCCCGCCGTACCGGGCGCCGTCGTCAAGCACGGTGACCTGCGCACCTGCCAAGGCAAGTTCCCGGGCGGCGGTGAGGCCCGCGGGTCCGGCTCCCACCACGGCGACCCGGGCACCCGGCCGCACGGCCGGCGTCGGAACGGGGACGCGCGAGCGCCCGACGGCGGGGTTGACGGTGCAGGTGACCTGCCCCTGGCCGAGGGTGTCGATGCAGACGTTGCACGCGATGCACGGACGGTAGGCCTCGCCGCGGAGCACGCCGCCCACAAAGGCGGGGTCCGCGTGGATGGCCCGGGCCAGGCTCACGAAATCGCAGACGCCGCCGGCGAGGACCTCCTCGATGACGGCCGGCGAGTTCAGCCGCCCCGCCAGGCCCAGTGGAAGGCCGAACTGCCGGTATGCCGCGGCGTAATCGCGAAGCAGGCCGGGCTTCCACTCGCCGGGCTGCACGATCCATTGGCCGGCGTCGTAGCTTCCGGCGGACAAATCGAGGAAGTCCAGCTGGTCCAGGTTCGCTTTGGCCATGATGGCCACCTGGCGTTCGGCGCTGATGCCGTCCGCCGGACCCTCGACGACGGAAACCCGAACACCTACAATCGCGTCCGGCGCCGCCTTCCGGACGGCGTCGATGACCAGGTTCAGGAAGTGCTCCGGCGCGGCGAACTCATCCGTGCGGTGGTTGGAGATCGGTGACATGAACTGGTGGATCAGGTAACCGTGCGCGCCGTGGATGTTGATCACGTCGAAGCCCGCGGCCACTGCGCGGCGGGCGGCCGCGGCGTACGCGGACACGAGGTCGTGGCATTCCCCCGCAGTCAGTTCCCGCGGCACCTCCCCGCCGGCCACCGCGCACGGCACCGGCGACGGCGCCACGTTCTTGTGCCCGGACACCGCCGTCTGCGCGGTCCGGCCGCCGTGGTTGAGTTCGACGGCGGCCAGCGCACCTCCGGCGTGCAGCGCGTCGGTGAGCCGGCGCAGTCCGGGAATCATGTCGTCGGTGTGCAGGCCCAGCTGGTGGGTGCGGCCCTTGCCGTCGGCCCGGACATAGGTGGCTTCGGTGGTGACCAGGCCGAGGCCGGCCTTTGCGCGGGTGAGGAGGTAGTCGATGTACTGCTCGGTGATGTGCCCGTCGGCCGTGCCGTAGTTACGTTCCATCGGGGCGGAGGCGAGCCGGTTGCGGAGGGTCCGCGGCGTGCGGCCGTTCCGGCCGAGGGTGAAGGGACGGGCGGCGTGCCGGGTTTCCAGGGTGTTGTGCGCTGTCATGGCCTAGCCTGCCGCTTCCGCCGGAACGCGGGTGCCAGCTGAAACCTCAACATCGGCCGGCACCTTGACATCCGATGGAACCTCGACGTCGGCGAAGCGGACGGGGCGGCCGGTGCGTGAGGATTCGTAGACCGCAAGCAGGATCCGCAGCGATTTCAGGGCATCCTTTCCGGTGATCGCCGGCTCGGAGCCGGCGTCCAGGGCCTGCACGAAATCGCGGACCTGGCTGGTGTGGTGCGGAATCAGCTGGCCGTTGATGGTAGAGAGGTCAACGTTAGGCTCCACGCCTTCGGGGTGGACAGGCTCCACAGTGATCTTCTCCCCCACGGCCCACAGGTCAAGCCGGCCGTCGCTGCCCTCGGGGAACTCCGTCAGCGACGCCGAAGCCCCCGTTTCGCCCGTGATCCGGAGCTGGATACCCAGGTTGGGGGACACCGCCGTCGACGCTTCCAGTGTTGCCATGGCGCCGGAGGTGAAGGTGATGACGGCCGTGGCGGAGTCCTCCACCTCGATGTACTCGCCGTGCCGGTAGGTGTTGACCTTTCCGTAGACCTCGGCCACGTCGCCGAGGTACCACTGCAGCAGGTCGATCTGGTGGATGGCCTGGGTCATGAGCACGCCGCCGCCGTCGTTTTCCCAGGTGCCGCGCCAGGCGTCGCGGGAATAGTATTCCGCCGCGCGGTGCAGCATCACGGAACACTGGGCCATGAGCGGCCGGCCCAGCGTCCCGTCGTCGATCGCGGAGCGGATCCGCTGAGCTGCCGGCCAGAAGCGGCGCTGGAACAGTGCGCCGAACTGCACGCCGGCCTCCGCGCAGGCGGTGACCATCCGCTCAGCCGACTCGATCCGGGTGGCGATCGGCTTTTCGCACAGCACATGCACCCCGGCTGCCGCAGCCTTGAGCACCACCTCTTCATGGGTGGGGTGCGGTGTGCAGACCGAGACGATATCCACGCCCAGCGCCAGCAGCTGGTCCACGGTGTTCACCGCATTCGGCACCTCCCAGGCGTGGGCGGTGGCGTGGGCCCGGTTCAGGTCGATGTCGCACACACCGACCACCTGGACATTGTCCAGGGCGCCGAAGGCCTCGAGGTGGTTGCGGGAAATGGCGCCGCAGCCCACGATTCCGGCTCGGTAGGTGCGGGGGGCGGTTGCTGACGGGGTCATGGTTCCAACTTTCTTGTGAGTGGGGGGCGGGGCCGGCTGCGGCTATCGGTGCAGGCCAAGTTCCTGGAGGGGAGTCTTGTGGGTTTCGCGGGCCGTGGCGATAGCGATCGCGGAGACCGCCAGGCAGGCCACCGTGAAGCCTGCCACCGGGATCCAGCCGCCGGGACCCGGCTGGGCCAGGAGGGTGGCGATGGCGGGGGCGAAGCCGGTGAGGATCAGGCCCACCTGGCTGCCGATGGCCATCCCGGAGTAGCGGACCGGCGCGGGGAACATCTCGGGGAAGAAGACTGTCCAGACGCCGTTCCAGCAGGAGTAGAAGACGGACATGTTCAGCAATCCGAAGACGAAGATCAGGGCGATGTTGTGCTCGCTGATGGCCCAGAAGTAGCCGAACGAGGTAACAGCGCAGCCGAGAGAGCCCACCAGGAGAACCTTCTTGCGGCCAAACCGGTCCGAGAGGATGCCGGCCAGCGGGATGGTAAACATTGACAGGCCGATGGTGACGGCGTTGACCGTGAGCATGAGGGTCCGGTCCAGGCCGATGCCCTTGCCGGTGGCGTAGGCCAGGGCGTACACGGTGAAGGTGGTCTGCATGACGGAGAACAGCATGACCAGGGCCACGCGCAGGACGTCGCGCCACTGCGTCTTCATCACTTCGGCCGCCGGAATGCCCTTGGGCTTCTTCGCTTCCACAGTCTCTTCGAACACGGGCGGTTCCTCCAGCCGGGTGCGGATCCAGTAGGCGACCAGCAGGACGACGGCGGACAGCCAGAACGGGATGCGCCAGCCCCAGCCCAGCAGCTGCTCCTCCGGGAGGGCGGCGAGCGGGATGAACACCACCGTGGAGAGCACCATGCCGGACGCGTAGCCCGTCATCACGAAACTGGTGAAGAAACCGCGGCGTCCTTCTGGGGAGTGCTCCATGGTCAGCGTAGAGGCGCCCGCGGACTCGGCGCCGGCGGAGAATCCCTGCGCCAGCCGGCCCGCCAGCAGGAGTGCCGTGGCCCAGTAGCCGACCTGGTCATAGGTGGGCAGGAAGCCGATGCCCATGGAGGCGACACCCATGATTACCAGCGTGATCATCAGCGCCTGCTTGCGGCCGATCTTGTCCCCGAAGTGGCTCATGATGACACCGCCCAGGGGCCGTGCCAGGTAGCCGACGCCGAACGTGGCCATCGCGCCGAGCAGGGCAACCACCGGGTCCCCGCCGGGGAAGAAAATCTTCGGGAACACCAGCGCTGCTGCCGTGCCGTAGATGAAAAAGTCGTAGTACTCCAGCGTGGATCCCAGGAAGGAAGCCAATGCGGCCTTCCTGGGGGTCTTCGCCGGGAGGCTTTCCGCGTGGTCCAGGACGGCGGTCTCCGCGGCGGGGGTTGGGGGCTGGACGTGTCCCATAGGTTCTCCTCATTGAGTTTCCAGGGCGGCCGCCACTAGCTGGTGGCGGCCGAAGTGTTGAGCGTGCACCGTGCCCGGTGGCTGTCGCTCTGGGGAGAAACACTAGGAGAAGGGGGAAGCGGCGCGGCGAAACTTCCCGTTCAACGGGACGCCGATAAGGTGGAGACTTCGACTGCGGAGAGATGTTTCGCGGCTGGGGTATAGCCTCAGGTCACGCGCCCTGCAGCCAGGGCCTCGTGCCGTACGGACGGCGCTCTGCGCCCATGGTCCGGGACAGGCCGCGCCCTGCGGCCACCAGGACGGGAAGCACCACCTTCGGGTCCTCGTCCGCCGTCGGAATAACGACGGCGATCGCTCCGATCACGCTGTTGCCCTCGCCAAAGACGGGGACGGCGTAGGCGGTGTTTTCCTGCACCAGGACGCCCGCCATGCGGACGTATCCGCGTTCCCGGATCAAGGCGAGCTGGGCGCGCAGGCGCGCCGGGTCGGTCTCCGTGGCGGCCGTGGTTTTCTCCAGCGTCCCCGCCAGGAACCGCTCCTGCACGTCGCGGGGCATGTGCGCCATCATGGCCATCCCGGACGATGTGTTGTGTATCAGAAGCCGGCCGGCCTCCGCGGCGAGATTGGTGGCAGTGCCGTGACGGTCCAACTGCTCCAGGTAGAGCACGGTGCGGGAATCGACGTCGGGAATGGAGAGCGAGACCTGCTCCCGGACAGCGGCATGGACGCCTTCGAGGAACGGAAGGCCCCGGCGTCGGAATTCCTCGAGGGGGTTGCTGCGGGACGCGAGTTCCCACATCTTCATACCGACGCCGTAGTCACCGGCCTCGCTGCGGTTCAGCAGCCCGCTGTCCACCAGGTCGTTGGCCAGCCGGTGGGCGGTGCTGCTGGACATGCCCGTGGCCCGGACCAGTTCGCTCAGGGACATCCGCGGGCGGCCCTTCGAAAACGCGTCCAGGATCTTCACCACGCGCTGGATGACCGATTCGCCGGAGGGCGAGTTGGCCATCAGGCCCGCCGCAGCCCGGTCGTGTCCCCGCCGTAGTCCAGGCCAATCCGCCGGGCAGCCTCCTGCAGGCATGGCACCACGGACTTCTCAATGTCCTCGGCAGGGGAACGGTGTGTCTGCAGGGAAACGTTGACGGCTGCCACCACGTCATGGCCGCGCCACACCGGCACCGCCACGCCACGCAGCCCTTCTTCCAGTTCCTGCGACACCATGGCCCACCCCCTGGACCTGGCACGCTCGACTTCCGCACGCAGCTGCTCGAGGCTTGCAATCGAGTGCTCCGTCAGCTTCTGCAGCCGGACGGTGTCGAAGTAGGCCCGCAGGCCCTCCTCGGTCAGCGCAGCCAGCAGCACACGCCCCATGGAGGTGGCCCAGGCCGGGAACCTGGTGCCCACGGTGATGGTCACACTCAGCAGCCGCGGCGAGGGCACGCAGGCCACGTACACGACGTCGGCGCCGTCGAGAATGCAGAGGGAGGTGGTCTCGTTGAGCTCGGCGGCGAGGGTCTTCAGATGCCGGGCCGCGATGGCGGGAAGCTCGAGGTTGGCCAGGAAGGACCGGCCGATGTCCAGCGAGCGGGCGGTCAGTTCGAAGTGCGCTCCGTCCGCCCGCAGGTAGCCGAGGTCCGCCAGTGTGAGGAGGAACCGCCGGGCGGAAGCCCTGGTCATGTCCGCAGCCGCGGCCACCTGGGACACCGTCAGCCGGGGAGTGATCGGAGTGAAGGCCCGGAGCACGTCGAACGCCTTTTCAACCGATTTCACAAAGTAGGCCGGCTGTTCGTCCATGAGCTCCCTGCACCTCCCGGCAACCTCCAGCGGAGACCGCTAAGACATGTGGAAGCTGCGCACTGTTCCTGACCTACCAAGAATACGGTCCGCCGTCCGGCGCCGCGGCGGACGATGAAAACGGATTGTGAGTCACTTCACTCTGCGCTATGCTTTTTTTAGTCGCATATCGCACGCTTGTTCGCGATACGCACAAATCAAAAATCCGGACCCCGTCTTTCAGTGCGGAAGGACCCCCTGCAATGACCTATCTCGCCCCCAATGTCACCGCCGAGGCGAAGCAGTACCAGCTCAAGCGCGCCAAGAAGGCCGCCCTCGCCGCCTTCCTCGGCGGCGCGCTGGAATACTACGACTTCTTCATCTACGCCACCGCGGCGTCGCTGATCTTCTCCAAGATCTTCTTCCCGTCCGGCGACCCCACCGTCGCCTTGATCGCCTCCTTCGCGACCTTCGGTGTCGCCTACGTGGCACGGCCCTTCGGCGCCGTCGTCTTTGGCCATCTGGGGGACAAGATTGGCCGCAAGAACACCCTCGTCCTGACCCTCGTGCTCATGGGATCGGCCACGTTCCTGATCGGTGCCCTGCCGGACTTCAACGCCGCCGGCTACTGGGCACCGGCCCTGCTGGTGCTGCTGCGCCTCACGCAAGGTCTCTCCGCCGGCGCGGAAACGGCTGGCGCTTCTGCCCTGTCCACCGAGGAAGCACCCGAAGGACGCCGCGGCTTCTTCGCCAGCTTCGCCATGAGCGGCATCTCTGCCGGCATCGTGCTGGCCTCCCTCGCCTTCCTCCCCGTGGCGGCCATGAGCGAAGCCGACCGCCTCGCCTGGGGCTGGCGCATCCCCTTCTGGCTCTCCCTCGTGGTGCTGATCGTCGCCTACCTGGTACGACGCTCCCTGGAGGAGCCCGAGGTCTTCGAGGAAAAGCACGACCACGGCGAACTGGTCAAGCTTCCATTCGCCAAGATGTTCAAGACGCACCCGGCACAGTTCTTCCAAGTGGCGCTGATGTCCTTCGAGACCGTCACCAACACGTTCATGCAGTCCTTCGGCCTCGCATATGCCGTGTCCGTCGGCGTCCCGACCTCAACCATGCTGTGGGTGAGCATCCTGGGCAACGTCATCGCCATGTTCAGCCAGCCGCTGCTGGCCAGGCTCTCGGACCGCCTGGGCCGGCGCCCGGTGTTCATCGCCGGCGTGCTGGGCTCCGGGCTGATGATCTTCGTGTACTTCTCGGTCATCTCCACCGGGAACATCCCGATGATCTTCCTCGCGAGCACGGTGATCACCGCCGGAACGTACTCCATGTCCAACGCGATCTACCCGGCCTGGTTCTCCGAACTGTTCAACGTCAAGGTGCGCTACTCGGGCATGGCCATCGGCCTGCAGATCGGCATCCTCTGCGCCGGATTCACCCCACTGCTGGGCACCGCGCTGGTCGGCGCCGACAAGGCCAACTGGGGCCCTGCCGCATGGATTGTCGCGGCGTCCTCCCTGCTGGCTGTGGCCGGCGCGTACTGGGCCCGCGAAACCCACAAGACCCCGCTGCGGGAACTGGGCAACCCGGTCAGGTAACCAGTCCGTTCCGCCAGCCCGCTCTGGTCACCACGGCATAGGAGTTTTTGTCCATCTGTCGCGACTTTAGGGCCCTTTTGCGGCCATTATCTGGACAAAAACTCCAACAGACGAAGCGCGAACGAGCAGATAGTGCCCTCACATTGCTACTTTGAGGGCACTATCTACGTTTTCACGACATGACTTTGGGTCCGAAGGGGGAATTGCATGGAGCTCCGGCAGATCGAGGCTTTCCTTGCCGTCGCCGAGGAACTGCACTTCGGCCGCGCAGCGCACCGCCTCCGGATGGCCCAGTCGCCGCTGAGCCAGACCATCAGGAAGCTCGAAAAGGAGCTCAGCTCGGACCTGTTCGAGCGCAACACCCGCTCGGTCGCCCTGACGACGGCGGGTGTCGCCTTCCTCCCCCATGCCCGCCGCATCATCGACGAACTCGATCTTGCCCGCCGTTCCGCCGTCACCGATCCCGGCACGTTCTACGGCCGCCTCAGCATCGGCTTTTCCGGAGCGCTGAACCACCGGACCCTTCCCCCGCTGACCCGGGCGCTCCGCCACCGCTACCCCGCCCTCGACCTCACCCTCACCGGAGGTTTGCTGACCCAGGACGCCCTGCAGCAGCTCCGGAACGGTTCGCTGGACCTCGCGTTTGTGGGGCTGCCGCTCGATGCGGGCGCGCTGGCCACCCGGACCATCGCCCTCGAACAGCTGGGCGCCACCGTGCCGGTGGACCACCCCTTGGCCGAACGGCCGGCGGTCGGGCTGGCCGAACTGGCCGACGACGGTTTTGTCACCATGCGTGCCGCGCAGGGATCCACCCTCCGCGAGGCGATCTTCGCTGCCTGCGCCGCTGCGGGGTTCCGGCCGAGGGTGGCACAGGAAGTCACGGATCCGTACACCGCGCTGTCGCTCGTTGCCGGCGGAGTCGGGGTGAGCCTGATGCCCTCCTCCGTCGCCAGCATCATGCCCGGCGGCACCGTGTTCATCCCGCTGATCGGCACCGTGCCGCTGCTGGAGTCGGGCCTCGCGTGGAACCCGGCCGGCATCTCCCCCGCCCTGGCCCTGGCCCTGGCCGTCGCCGAAGAAGTCCTCCCGACGCCGGTAGGCTGACCGCGGTCCTCACGCCGCGGTCACCGCGGCCGGCTGAGGCACTCAACCCGGCCTCCCGCCGTCGTACATTATGTGTTTTCTGCACATACTCATTGACCAAATAAGTGTTGGACGAGACACAATTGCGGCGATCACGATGGAGGGAACATCCACCCGCTCAACGATGAGGACACATCCATGGAAACTTTCGCTGTCACCTACGCCTACTCCGCCAACACGTCCGCAGGCCGGGACGAACACCGCCCCCGCCACGTCGAGTTCCTGCGGGAGCAGTTCAACGACGGCCGGCTGGTGAAGAGCGGTCCGTTCGGGCCGCAGGAGGACCCGGGCGCGCTGCTGATCATCGAGGCAGATTCGAAGGCCGACGCTGAGGCACTGATGGACCGGGACCCGTTCTATCTCAACGGCCTCGTAGAGCAGCGCGGCATCCGGCAGTGGAACATTGTCTTTGACACCAACGCCGACACCAACGCCGACACCAATGCCGGCGCCGACGCCTCCCGGAACTAGGAGCGCGTCTTGCTGATCGCGCGCACCGTCGCCAAGGAGACCATCCGCTACCAAGACGCTCCGGCGCCGGCCCTCGAGCCCGGCCATGCCCTTGTCCGCGTCCACAATGTCACCCTGTGCGGCACCGACCTGCACATCTGGGAGGACGACTATCCGGCAGGACTGCCCGTCATCCAGGGCCATGAATTTGCCGGCGTCGTCGAGTCCATCGGCCGGAACGACGCCGGCGTCCGCGCCGGTGACCGCGTTGCCGTCAGCCCGATGGTCTACTGCGGGGAGTGCCGGCCGTGCCGCCTGGGCCGGTTCAACATCTGCGAGGATATCGGCTGCATTGGCTTCTATTCTGACGGCGCGCTTGTGGAACTGCTCAGCGTGCCGGTGGAAAAACTGTGCCCCGTTCCGGACGGACTGGAACTGGATCTCGCAGCCATGGCCGAGCCTGCGTCCATCGCCATGCAGGCGGTGAACCGGGGCCGGCCGGCGCCCGGCGAGACCGCCCTGGTGCTGGGCAGCGGTCCGATCGGGCTGCTCGCCGCGCTGTACCTGACGGACCTCGGCGTGAGGGTTGTCTGCGCCGACACGGAGCCGGACCGGCTGGAGCTGGCCTCTGCGTTCGGGGCCGTGGACACACTGCTCGTGGATCCGTGTGCGGACTTCCCGGGTACGGACCAGGCCGTCCGCTTGGATGCGCTAACGGATTCATCGGGGCCATCCCTGGTCATTGAGGCCACGGGTGTTCCGTCCTCTCTTGAGACCGGCATCCGCCTTGTGGCGAGCGCCGGACGGATCGTCCAGGTGGGGATTTCGGCGCGGACCGCGTCCGTTCCGATGAATGCCGTCCCCTTCAAGGAGATTGACTTGCTGGGCAGCCGGAACAGCCTGAACCTCATCCCGGCAGGGCTGGAACTCCTGGCACGGCACCGGGACGAGGCCCGCACGCTGATGACGCACCGCTTCCGATTCGAGGACCTGCAGCAGGCCTTCGAACTGATGCGCAGCCGCACCGAGCCGGTGGGCAAGATCGTGGTGGACATGCCGGCCGCGCAGTCCGCTCCCTCGGAGGGAACCGCCGCGCTCACGGAGGCGAAGCTGTGAGCGGGAGCGAAGGCGTGGGCGGGGCGTCGGCAAGCCCGCTGCTCACTCCCGCCGGGAGCATCTCGGGCAGCTACGACGTGGTGGTGGCTGGCAGCGGCGCCGCCGGCCTGGTCGCGGCGATCCGGGCGGCCGACGCCGGGCTGAGGGTGCTGGTGGCCGAGAAGGCGGCGCTGCTGGGCGGAACCACCGCAGCCGGCGGCGGCGTGATGTGGGCACCGAACAACCACCTGGCCCGGCAGGCGGGTTACCGGGACAGCCATGAGGACGGGGTCGCGTACCTCACCGAGGCCGCCGGGCACGTGCTGACCCGCGAGGAAGTGGAGTGGTACGTCCGGACGGCGCCGCGCGCCGTCTCCTATCTCGACGGCGAAACCCGGCTTTCCCTGACGCCGATCTCCCGCCCGGATTACCACATGGAATGGCAAGGCGCGGCCGACGGCGGACGCGGCCTGGACAACGGTGCCTTCGACCCGTCGGGGTACCCGGGCCTCGCGGAGGCGATCCGGCCGTCGTCGTATTTTCCGCTGCTGACGATGACCGAACGCGACCGGCTCAACGGCCGGGCGGCGGATCCGGAACTGCTGGCCCGTCGCGCCGCCACGGGTGTGCGGACCATGGGCGGCGCCTTGGTGGGGTCACTGCTGGCGAGCGCCCTGGACCGCGGCGTGGAGATCGCGGTCTCCGCCCCGGTGGAGGATCTGGCCCGAGAGGGTGAACGGTGGACCCTGACCCTCGGCGGCGCCGCAGCCGGCAAAATCACGTCCGCGGCCGCCGTCGTACTCGCTTCGGGCGGTTTCGAGTGGAACCCGCGGCTCCGCCGGGCGTTCTTGCCGTTTCCCGTGACGCCCATCAGCGCGCCGTCCAACGAGGGCGACGGCCTGGAACTGGGGCTGGCGGCCGGTGCCGCTGTGGCGGACATGACCGCCATTTGGGGAGTTCCGGTGATTTCCGAGGCCGCCCACGAGTACGACGGCGAGCGGTCCGGCCGGATGGGGAATGTGGAAATGACCCTGCCCGGCTCGATCACGGTGAACGCGGCCGGGAAGAGGTTCGTCAATGAGGCGCTGAACTACCACGATGCCAGCCGCGTTTTCGCTTCCGTTGACCCGCGGACCGGACGCCAGCAGAACAACCCGGCGTGGCTGGTGTTCGATGCGGCCTACCTGGCGAAGTATCCGGTGGCCGGTTCGGCCGCGGGCTCGCCGGCTGACTGGATGACGGCCGCGGATGCGCTGGAGGAACTGTCCGGCAAGCTGGGGATCGATCCTGCCGGGCTGGCCGCCACGGTGGTCCGGTTCAATGCCGACGCCGCGAGGGGGGTGGACACGGAGTTCCACCGCGGCGCCACACCCCAGGACCGCTTCCTGGGCGACGCCGCCAACATGCCCAACCCGTGCCTGGCCCCTTTGACGACGGCTCCGTTTTACGCGGTCCGGATCTCCGCCGGCGTGCTCGGAACCTCCGGCGGCCTGGACACCGACTTCAACGGCCGCGTCCTGGACCGGCACCGGCGGCCCATCCACGGACTCTACGCTGCAGGCAATGTCTCCGCCGGCGTGTTCCGCAACAACTACCCCGGCGGCGGGGCAACACTGGGCTCGGCCATCACCCGGGCCTTCGCAGTAGGCGAGCACCTCGCGGCGAACCTCTAAGCGCTCCCACGGATGGAGTTTTTGTCCATTTGTCGCGACTTTAGGGGGCTTCAGCGGCCATTATCTGGACAAAAACTCCAAACGAGAGGAAGGACGACGGCGGGACTACCCGCCGTCGTCGGCTTCCAATTGCGTCTGCGCGGCAGCGGCGGTGCTCGAGGAGCGCCAACCCCCAAGGACGGAGTTTTTGTCCATTTGTCGCGACTTTAGGTGCCTTTAGCGGCCATTATCTGGACAAAAACTCAAGAGCCATACGGAAAGTTAGCCGAACCGTGGCAGCGGCTCCCCCGCTGAAATCCCCGCAGACAGTCCTGCGGACACCGCCGCGGAAAACGCCGCAGGATGCTTGGCCGGGTGGGACTGCAGCCAGGCCGGGATCCGCTCGGCCGGCAGCGGCTTGCTCCAGAGGTAGCCCTGGGCGAGGCGCACACCCAGCCGCCGGAGTTCGCTCAGCTGGACGCCGGTCTCGACGCCTTCGGCCACCACCTCAAGGCGCAGGCTCTCCGCCATGCCGAGGACCAGTTCGATGATGGTGGCGCCGTGCGGGTCGGTGCCCAGCTCCTCGACGAAGGTGCGGTCGATCTTGAGGGTGCGGGCCGAGAGCCACTTGAGGTAGCTCAAGGAGGAGTAGCCGGTGCCGAAGTCGTCGATGGACAGGCCAACACCCAGGCGGGCCAGCCGCTGCAGCGTTTCCTTGGGCAGGTCGGGCTGGTCCATGAGCACGGTTTCAGTGATTTCCAGGTGGACGGCGGCAGGGTCGATCCCGGTCTCGAGAACGGCAGCCTCCACGACGTCGGGAAAATCGCCGGCCACGAGCTGGCGGCCGGAGATATTCACTGCAGCCGTGAAGTTCTCCGCCCCCCGAACCTGCGTCCGCAACTGCTGCACCTGGCGCAGCGCCTCGCGGAGCACCCACGTGCCGATCGGCAGGATCAGGCCCGTCTCCTCGGCAATGGGGATGAAGGCGTCCGGCATGATCGGGCCGTGCTCGTGGTGGTGCCAGCGGAGCAGCGCCTCAAAGCCGACGGCGCCCTCCGTGGCGACGTCGATGATCGGCTGGTAGTTCAGCGACAGCTCATTGCGCTCCAGCGCAAGCCGCAGATCCGACTCGAGGTCCAGCCGCCCGGTGGCCCGCCCGGTCATGCGCACATCGTAAATCGCCGACGAATCCCCGCCGGCCGATTTAGCCCGGTACATGGCGGCGTCGGCCCCCTGCAGCATCGACTCTGCGGTGTCCTCCCCGTCTGCCAGGGCGATGCCCACGCTGACGTTGAGGTAGATCTGCCGGCCATCCACGTCGAACGGCTGCCGGGTGGCGTTCTTGATCCGTTCGGCGAGGTCCTGCGCTCCGCACATCTGCAGGTTCTCGCAGATCACCACGAATTCGTCGCCGCCGAACCGGCCCACGGTGTCGCCGTCCCTGACCGAGGCCTTCAGCCGCTCCCCCAGCAGCACCAGTATCGTGTCGCCCGCACCGTGGCCAATGCCGTCATTGATCAGTTTGAACCGGTCGACGTCGACGAACATCACCACCGGCCGGGCGGCCCGGTCCAGGAAATTCTGCAGGACCTCGGTGACCATGTACCTGTTCGGCAGGCCCGTCAGCGCGTCATGGCGCGCCTGCCACTCCAAAATCTGTTCGGCGTTCTTCCGGTCGGTGATGTCCAGGACGGTGTCCAGGAACCGGAGCGGCTTGCCGTCAGTGCTGTTCATGCTCCGAATCCGTGAGTGCAGCCACCGCTGTTCGCCGGTGGGCCGAATAATCCGGTATTCGAAGTCGGCGAAGCCGAGGCCATGGTCCAGGCTCTGCCACATGTCGCGGACGCGCTCCCGGTCCTCGGGGTGGGTCCGCGCGAGGATGGCTTCGCGGTCTTTCCGGTCCCCGGCGGACATTCCCAGGATCCGGTCGAATTCCTCGGAGTGCCATGTCTCCCCGGTGGCAACGGTGTGTTCCACGCTTCCGACGTGCGCCATCTCCTGGGCAGCCAGCAGCCGCTCGCGTTCGGCGTCGGCTGCGGCCTTCAGCCGCTGGATCTCCGTAATGTCCCTGGCAATGGCGGATGCCCCCACCCGGAAGCCGTCCTGGTCGTAGACAGGGGACACTGTCAGTTCGACGTCGATCACCGAGCCGTCCTTGCAGCGCCACCGCGCCTCCACGCCGGTGACGAACGCTCCGCTCCCCGAGCGGGCGGTGACTTCCGTGCCAAAGTACGCACCGTCGTCGGCCGTCACCAGCCCGTGGCTTTGCCCCACGGCCTCCCAGGAGCTCCAGCCGAGCATCCTCGCCGCCCCGGCATTCCAGCTGGTGATCTTGCCAGCGAGGTCAGCGCCGATGATGGCATCGCCGGAGGACTCGACCATGGCAGAGAGCCTGCGCAGGATGGCCTCGGTGTGCTTGCGGTCGGTGATGTCCTTCGAGATCGCCACGACGGCCACAGGCACGGTGTGCCGGCCCCTGATCCGGCTGACTGTCGCGTGGACCGGGAACTCGCGGCCGGTGCTGTGGCGAACCCACAGCTCACCGGCCCAGTCACCGCCGGCAGCCACCCGGTTCGCGATTTCACTGTCGGTGGCATCGCCGCCACGGACCTCGGCACCGCCGGTGATGCCCAGGTCCGTGATTTTCAGCCCCAGGACTTTGTCCGGGCCAAACCCGTACAGCCGCTCCGACGCGCGGTTCCAATACGTGACGCGCCAGTTGCCGTCCATGCCGATGACCGATTGGCCGATCTCGTCCAGCAGCAGTGATTGCATCACTAAATCGTCACGGTGTTCCCCAGCCATAACCCCTCCGACAGGTGCTCCCCCAGATGGCAGCGCGCTTAAGCACTCGGACCGTTTGCTTAGGAACAGTGCTGGAAGTAAATCAGCAGGTTGAGTTTCCCGCAAGGGCAGCGGACGACGGCGGGACCTCCCGCCGGCATCCGCTTCCTTTTCATTTGGCTCTTGTCAGCGCTACCGGTACGTGAGTAAGGTGCGGCCAGCCGGACTTTCGGCCGCACCGGATGTTTGGCATTTCAGCGCGGCGCCGGGAACGGCGCCGCCGTCAGGGGCCATGACCTGAACCAACATGACCCCGTATTTTCAGGCGCTCGGTCACCGCACCGGCACGGCCACGGGGACGCAGGACGCCACGCTTCCACTCCTCCATTCAAGGAAAACTGATGTTAGGCACCAGAAGCCGCCTCGCCGTCGTCGCTCTCGCCGCCGGCCTCATGGGCATCGCCGCCCCAGCCCACGCAGCCCCCGCGACGCTCGTAAGCGCGGGGCCCGGAATCCTCGTCGCCGACGGCGCCGCCGTCGATATTCCGCTCACCTTCGTCTGCGACACGGACCCCACCCTGCTGACTGCAGTACCCGTCATCCAGCTCACTCAAAGGGTCAGCGACGGACGGATTGCCGGAGGCCTCGGCAACGACCAGCTGGACTGCACCAGAAAGGCCCAGACCGTTACCATCCGCGTTGTTCCCAGCATGATGGCGTTCAACGAGGGCGCGGCAGCGGCCACCATCGTGCTGCAAAGCTGCAACGCGCAATTCCAGTGCTCCGCCAAGATCATTAACACCGAGGTGAAAATCGCCAAGGGCGCGGGCACCGGCATTCAGCCCCAGAGGTAGTCCGGCTAGGAAAGTTCCAGCTCGCGGACGATGCCGTCCACCAGCGATGCTGATCCGGCCTGAAAGCTGTGGCTGGCTTTAGCCGGCGAAGTTGAGGAGGACTTTGCCGGATTGGGCGGAGTTGCGGGCGATGTCGAAGGCTTCGAGGGCGTCGGTGACGGGGTAGTCGTGCGTGATGACCGGGTCGATGGTGAGGGTGCCGTCGGCGAGGGCGGTGATGACCTGGTCGATTTCGTCGTTGAACCGGAACGAGCCGCGCAGGTCCAGTTCCCGGGTGATGGCCAGGGAGATCAGGACCGGTTGCGGGCCGGTGGGCAGCAGCCCGACCATGACCACGGTCCCGCCCCTCGCGGCGCCCTGGATCGCGGAGGCCAGCCCGTGGTGGTTGCCGGAGGATTCGATCACGACGTCGGCCTGCACCTTTGCGATCGCCTCACCGTCGGCGGCGGTCAGGACCTCGTCCGCGCCCACCGCCGCGGCGATCTCCAASGGTTTGGCGTGCATGTCCACCGCCACGATCCGGGCCGCGCCGGCGCGTTTGAGGACCGCGACCGCCAACGCCCCGATCGGGCCACTGCCGATCACCAGCGCGGTTTTGCCCGCCACGTCCCCGGCCCTTGACACCGCATGCCAGGCCACCGACGCCGGTTCGATCAACGCCGCCGTCCGCAAATCCAGGGTCCCGGGCAGGGCCCG
>NZ_JBFTLC010000023.1:0-79710 GCF_056396245.1 Arthrobacter sp. 05T423 | reverse complement strand
TAGTGTGCCTGTCAGTGGAAACTAACGGGATCCAGAAGGGATCTGCGGCCATAGTTCGAGGTCGCCCATGAGGGCACCCCAAGGAAGGGAACCGCGATCATGAAACTGACGACCAACACGCAGGTCTCCGTTGACGGCGTGATGCAGGGGAACGGCGGGCGGAACCCGCACCTCGACCCCGGATTCGAGCGCGGCGGATGGGCCAGGCCGTTGTTCGACGAGGAGGCCATGGCCTTCGTCAACGAGTTCTACCAGCGCGCCGATGCGTTCCTGTTCGGCCGGCGGACCTACGAGCTCTTCGCCGGATACTGGGGCGTGAGGGAAGATCTGGAGAACCCCATCGTCGGCGCCTTGAACACAAGGCCCAAGTACGTCGCATCGAACACGCTCACCGACCCGACTTGGGCGGACACGACGGTCCTCTCCGGAGACATCGCGGCTGCCATCCGCGAGCTGAAAGCCAAGCAGGGCGGCGAACTGCAGGTGCACGGCAGCGGCAACCTGGTCCGCTGGCTCCTCGAGAACCAGCTCGTCGACGAGATCACCCTGCTCGTCTGCCCCGTGGTGGTCGGCCAGGGCACGCGGCTATTCCCCGACACCGGTCCGGACACAGCGCTTGAGCTGATCGAATCGCGGTCCTTCCCGAAGGGCATAACGCTTCAGGTCTACCGGCCGGCCGGGCGCGCACAGTATGCAACCGACTGAAGCAGGGCGGGGCGCGCCAGTTCCTCTCGGCCGGGTTGTTGATCCACGGGGGGGGCTTCGTCGAATAAGACAATGCACAGCCTGAACGTGTTCTTCCTGCTGACCTCCGCTTCCCTCGCCCAAGCGGAGTTCATGCCGGACGGGTGTCGTCGAGGCGCAGGGCAGTGGGTTCGCCGGGCCGCCCGTTGAATCTGGCTGAAGGCCAAGCATGTTTCCGAGCTTGATGTCGTGTGCCGGGCCGTCATCGGACCTGTGCACAGGCCGGCGGAAATCGTGGCAAGTGCTGCCCCTGAGCGGTGAGCGAACCAGGCTCTGAAGCGGACTAGGACCCGCCGCCGGCAACCACCCGCCGGTATGTGCTCGGTGTGAAACCGAGGTACTTCTGAAAGTCATTCGTTAGGTGTGCGTGGTCGGCGTACCCCAGCTCGGCAGCTATCGCTGCAGTGCTTCCGCGGCCACAGCCATCTCCCTGTCCCGCAGGCTGGAGGGATCGCCGGTGAACAGCGGCACGGCCGCCGGCCGCAGCTGCCCCACTCCCGGGCTGATTCAGTGCCTGTATTCGACTCGGACACTGTCGTTGTCGGGCAGCACCACCACGGTGCCGTTCCGTGCCGTCCACCCGTTGGGCAGGAAGAACAGGTGGCCGCCGCTGACTTCCAGCAGGCGCAGCCCGTCATAGCGGTAGACCGGCGCCGCGTCAGAGCCAAGCTTGGCTTCCGTAACGGTAGGCGCGCCGATTGCCAGGGGCCGGGGGCTGTACAGTTCCACGCGCGGGAGTGCATCGAGGTTTTGCTCGATGTCCATGGCAGCCCGCCGCCCCACAGCGTCGGCGTGGTCCCCGGCGCCCCAAAGCAGCAGCAGTGTCACCAGCCCGAGCAGCAGCGCGCCCTGGCCCACGCGATGCCCAACGGACAAAACCTCCGGTTTGCCGGGATGCGCAAGCCAGCGCAGCCTCATCGCCCATGCGGCGAGAAGTATGCCGGCGGCGGCCACGTAGGGGGCGTACAGGACGGTCCGGCCGGGCTGAAGCGCCACCACCAGCAGCGCGGCGCCGGCCAAAAGAACGCCGACGGCGGCCACGGCCCCGGCTATGCGCCGAACGGTGGGCCCGGCGCCCGTCTCAATCCGGCGGCGTAGCCACCTGTCTAACGCCATCACGCAGATGCCCACAGCGAAGAGGCAGACCAGGGGCCCGAACAGGTTGCCAACACTGAAGCGGACATAGTCCTGGTCGGTAAAGCTGAACAGGGCCACGTTTAAGCCCAGGTACTTGGCCAGGGCAGCGGCTTGGGACCAGCCAAAAAAGGCCAGTACTGCGCTGATGACGGCGATCGGGGGGCCGATCGACGCGATGACGTCCAGCAGGCGGGATTTGGTGGTGCTCCCGGCGCCCGTTGTCTCCGTCATGACATTCCTCCTGCTGGTTCGTTCCAAGCGGTGTTCAGCGGCGGCCGGTGCGCAAGCTGCGGGTGGGCCCGCTCACGGCCGGCGCTGGTCTGCTGCCCTGGGCCCGGTCCGCAGCACCGGCGGCGCGGTCCATTCGCCGGTCAGCGCATTGTCCTTCGGCCAGTACAGGCGCATGGCCATCATGAACGGCCCACTGGGGGCGGGCAGCCAGTTGGATTCCAGCTCCGAGCCTGGGGAGTCGCTCTGAATTATCAGGGTGAGGCCACCGTCCGGATCCGTTGCGAGCTGCGGCAGCATGGGCGAGTTGATCAGGTACCGGTCCAGCGGATTGGCTACGAGCAGGCTTTGTGGCATGCCGTACATCGTCAGGGACCAGAACGCGTTGACCGGCGGCAGCCCGCCCGGGGCGAAACGCAGGGCGTAGCGGTTGGCGCCGTCCAGCGGCTGGCCGTCGGCGTCAGTGCCGTACATCGGGTACATTGCTTCGGCTTTTGAATTGCCGTAGATGCCCAGCTTCGCGGCGGCCATGCGGTAGAGGTAGTTGTTCTGCAGGTACTCCCGGGTGCCGAACAGCTGTCCTGAGGTGACTTCTCCCGCGTCCACCTGGTTCTTCAGTTCGGCGAAGTCCTGCCAGGCGTCCTGGATGCCCTGCTCAAGTGCTTCCCGGACCTCGGGGGTCACCTTGTCGAGGCCGTTTTTCCGGCCCGGGGCGATGCCGATCCGGGCCAAGCGCGCCCTCAGTTCCACTTCTGACGGGTGTGGCGGACAAAACTGAAGCAGGAAGCTCAATAGGTTGAACACCTCCGGCGAGGTCTTCTCCTCCTCGGGCGTGGGCGGTTTGGGGAAATCGATGGGCGGCGGTGCGGGAGACGGGGGCTGGCCGAGGAAGGAGGAGAGCGGCTGCACGTTAAAACCGGATTGGACCTGCTTGACGTTGTCCAGGTCGTCGGGGCTGAACAGCTGGGTGCGGTAGACAGCGAGAGCGAGTTCGGTCTCCGCCCGGAACACCGCGGTGACGCCCCCTGGGGTCTCGCCCTTCCATCCGGGTCCCGCGATCAGGAAGCTGCCGCCGCCGTTGCCGGTGGCGCGGCTGCCGATGTAGGCGAAGTTGTGTGTGTACAGGTCAATCAGCTGGATGCTGAAATAGCGTTCCTGCTCAATCTTCGGCACGGTGAGCACCAACGGTTCGGCGCGTAAGTCCACACCAATCATCGAATACGGCGTGTCCGAGTTCGGCGTCTGTACCGCTGTGTCCTCCGGTGTGTACACCCGGGGTATGTTTTTGAGCTGGTTCCAAGGTGCCTTGAAGTCCGGGTTCCCGCTGTCGACGAAGTAGGCGTGCATGATGCGGTAGCCGTCCACCATCGGGAAGCCGTAGATATAGGCTTCCTTGGCGATGGCGCGGGCCTCGGCGGGACTGACCTCGGATTGGGCCGACGGAGTTGATGGTTGCGCGCTATTCATGATCTGGACCTCTTTGTGCTAACAGGATGTAGAGTGCCGGTTGCACTGTTTCGGGACCCCGCCCGGGCGTAGTCTGGCATGACTTGCTGCGCCAAGACCTGGCCGCTGGCCGTCGGGGGTACTGATGAATACTGAAATCAGGCTGCAGTTCTTTCAGGCTGCCGCGACAGTCCTGCCGTCCATATTCATCGCCTTTGCCCTCACCAGCCATTTCCTGGATCCGGCCAGCAGAAGGAACCTGAAGATTCAGTTCGTTGGGCTGTCCGGAAGGAGCGGCGTTGTTGCGGTGGCCATCATGGTCACGGGCTTCATCGCGGCTGAGTTGCTGACCCTGATCGTCCTCGCCACAGACACGCCTACGTTCCCGGTATTCGTCGTGGTGATTTTTTATGTCGCTCTGTTTGCCTGGTTTGTCGGAATTCAAGCCCTGAATCCAATGTTCCAGGCTGCAGCCGCGGCGGCCGAGGAAGCCGCTCTGGATGAAAAAGAAAGAGCAGAAGTGACCCGGAGATACCGGCGGTTCGGGAACATGATCATCATAGGTTCGCTGGTCTTCATTGCCGGCGCAGCCGTAATTTTCTACGCGCTGCGAGCAGGCTGACCGCAACCACCGGGAACCGAATGTGTTCCCACCTGTAGGCGCCGGGGAATTCATCGGGGCTCGTCGCCCACGCCGGTATCAGGTTTTTGCCAGGGCCACCGTCCGGTCATTTCAAGCTCCAGGGTGAAACTGAGGAAGGTGCGAATGAGGACGATGACGGCCAGGACACCTACCGATTCGAAGGTCGGGGTCACAGCAACGGTGCGGATGATGTCAGCAGCCACCAGGAGCTCCAGGCCCAGAAGGATCGAACGGCCCAGGCGCTCCCGGTACGTTGCGTAGACGGTCCCTTTCCGGCCCCCCAGCAGGGCCATGGCTGCCAGAAGCGTCGCCACGAGGGCTCCAATGACTATTGCCAGGACCCCGGCCGCGTCGACCGCCCGGCCAAAGCCATCCATGATCGATTCAGGGTTCATCGAGTTCCTTCCCTCCTTCTGAATCACCGCCCGGCATAGCCGGGGGCAGTCCTCACTCCTGCCGGTCAGGAATCGGCACGGGAGCGGTGCGCTTCTGCATCCACTTCACGTAGGGAATGCACACGATCGCGCCGATGAGCAAATACAGGATGATGACCGCCCCGAACTGCAGCAACGGGAAGTTCGCCGTGGCGATGGCCAGGGCGATCCCCGGATGACGGAGCGCGCTGGCCATGGCCAGGACCCGTGAATCGCCCGGAGCCGGGCCGGCCATGATGTGCCCGAAGGCCAGCCCCAGCACCGTAAAGACCGCAAAGGCGGCGACAGTGCCGACGGTGAGAACCTCCCCGAGCTGCGGGAACACCGCGACGAGCAGGACGGCGACCGCGGCGAGCAGCACCACGTTCGCCGCTAGTGCGAGCGGCTTTTCCACCCGGACCGCGAGCCGGGGCAGGAACGCCCGCACGAGCATCCCCGCGACCAGGGGGAGCACCACGGATATCAGAACCTGGGCGGCGACCGTCGTGAAGCTGACGTTGAACGGCTGACCCGTAAGGCCCCCGAGGAACGCCACCAAGGCCGGAACGAGCACGATCGACAGGACAGAGACGGCTGCCGTGAGCCCGAGTCCGTACGAGTCCCGCCCGGCGGAGTCTTTGCCCAGCAGGGTGGGCGGGACCGGTGAGAGCGATAGCGCAATCAGCGCCACCAGCGCGACCTGCGGCGGCGAGATGACCAGGGCCAGGGCCAAAGCCATGAAGGGCATCACGATGAACATCGACACCAGCGAGATCACCAGGACCCGCGGACGGCGGACGACGAACAGGACATCCCCGACCGTGGCCCGCAGACCGAAACCGAAAACGGTCATCATGATGCTCGCCTGGAAGGCAAGCACCAATATCCGTGAGGGGTCCATGCTAGCCCACAGTGCGAACGTGGCTGGCGGCCATGATTTGGCTCCTGCCCGGTTTCGTGGCGAGTGTCCGACGACCGCGGCCGTCAGGTATGGAACCGGCGCCGTCCACAACCAACTGACCGGTGCCGATGACCGGACGGCCGTACCCGGTCCTCCGGATGTCGCTGAATAAGCGCGAGTGTAGACCGTGATCAGATTCATGGCTACATCCCGCGGCTACAGGCCAGAAGTTGGGAACCGATGGATACATTTTCCCCCTACCGTCACAAGCATCCTCGTGCTACCTTGACCCCACAATCTGTCGCTGGGGGCGGAGACGCCACAGGGCTTCCGCTGTGGGAGGCTCGGAGCGGAGCAGATAATGACCGAAAAGTTTCCATGCTTCGGATTCTTCTACCAAGACATGCATGAGCCGTTGGCCGTCCGCGGCAACAATTTGAATGACCCCGGGAACAGCCCCTGGATGCCCCGGGGGTTGTCCGCGCACGCCGCGGGAATGGTCTTAACTGTGCTGGCCGCAGCGGCCATAGTTGCCTTGGTGATGCCCGCGCCCGCGCCCCAGCAAAGCAGGTAGCAGCGCATGAACCCTGCCGAAGGCCTCAGACCCGCCGCCGCAAATGCACCGGCCGCCTCCAACCGCGGGGCGAGTTCAGAACCGGCAGCGAACACAGCACTGCGACCACTCGCAGCAGACATGCTTTGGGTGCCCGGCGGCACCTTCCTGATGGGCTCCAATAGTCATTATCCCGAGGAGGCCCCTGCCCACCACGTAACGGTCAGCGGGTTCTGGATGGACAGGACCACAGTCACCAACCGGCAGTTCGCCGGGTTCGTCGCCGAAACCGGACACGTCACCCTGGCCGAACAGGCGCCGGACCCGGCCGACTATCCCCACGCAAAACCAGAGCTCCTGGTACCCGCCTCGTCCGTGTTCCGCCAACCGGCCCAGCGGGTAGACTTGGATGACCCGTACAACTGGTGGACCTACGTACCGGCAGCCAACTGGCGACAGCCACAAGGGCCAGGCAGCTCACTGAACGGGCGGCAGGAGCACCCCGTAGTCCACGTCGCCTGGCCCGACGTCGAGGCCTACGCAGACTGGGCGGGAAAGTCGCTGCCCACCGAGGCCGAATGGGAGTTTGCCGCCCGCGGGGGCCTGGACGGCGCTGCCTATGCCTGGGGCGACGAGTTCACCCCCTCCGGCCGCTGGATGGCCAACACCTGGCAGGGGGAGTTCCCCATCCAGAACACCGAACAAGACGGGTACGCAGGTACCGCACCGGTCGGCTCCTTCCCGGCCAACGGCTACGGCCTGGCGGACATGATCGGCAACGTCTGGGAATGGACCTCCGACTGGTACCAGGCACACGCCGAAACCGCCCATGCCTGCTGCGCCGTGAAAGATCCGCGCGGCGGGGAACAGAACCGCAGCAACGATCCGAACGACCCGGCTCGGATAGCCCGCAAGGTGATGAAGGGCGGTTCGCACCTGTGTGCGCCGAACTACTGCCAGCGCTATAGGCCGGCGGCACGGATGCCCCAGGCTATCGACACCGCTACCTCTCACCTGGGTTTCCGCTGCATCATCCGCACTTGAAAGTCCCTCACCGGCGAAGCCGCCTGAAAGGAATATCAATCATGCACAAGATTCTGGTCCGGTTACCCCGAGCCCGCCGACCATGCGGCCTTTCATGACTGTGGCCTTCCATGACGATTACGTAAGCAAGGGCCGGCCTCTGGCCGCAAGCTGCCATGCGTGCAAGCAGCCGATACTCCTTTGAAGTTTCCGGGAGGTCCGGTCCCAGCAAGGTGCCCGCTGGGTTGAATTCAATTTAGGAAGCCAAAGACATGAATAATCAACAGCCGACGTCCGTCTCACTCCCCGCGCCGGACCGCGGATACCGGGGATTCCTGCCCTACGATGCCAGGGATCCGGACTCGAAATTCGAGGCGATTCAACCGACCCAGCCGCCGCGCGGAGCGCCGAATGTGCTCATCGTCCTGCTCGACGACGTGGGTTTCGGCGCCTCCAGTGCCTTCGGGGGTCCCTGCGCGACTCCGACGGCCGAGCGGCTCGCCGCCAGCGGCTTGAAGTACACCCGCTTCCACACGACGGCACTATGTGCACCCACCCGGGCGGCACTGCTGTCGGGAAGGAACCATCACACCGTCGGGATGGGAACCGTCACCGAAGCTGCGACCGCTGCGCCCGGCTACACCTCCTCGCGGCCCAACACCACGGTGCCGGTGGCCGAAATTCTCAGGCTTGCGGGCTACTCGACCGCGCAGTTCGGCAAGTGCCACGAGGTCCCCGCCTGGGAGACGAGCCCGGTTGGCCCCTTCGACCGGTGGCCCACCCGCTCGGGGTTCGACTACTTCTACGGCTTCATCGGCGGCGAGACAAACCAGTGGTACCCGGCCGTCATCGAAGGGACGACCCCGGTAGAGGTAGCCAGGCCCGAGGACGGGTATCACTTCATGGCCGACATGACCGACAAAGCCATCATCTGGAGCCGCCAGCAAAAGTCGCTGGCTCCCGACCGGCCGTTCTTCATGTATTTCGCACCCGGGGCAACACACGCCCCGCACCACGTGCCGGCGGACTGGATTGCCAAGCAGAAGGGACGCTTCGACCAGGGCTGGGACGCGGTCCGGGACGAAACGTTCGCGCGCCAGAAGGAGCTCGGGGTGATTCCCGAGGAGGCTGTCCTCACCGAACGGCCTGCTGAAATCCCGGCATGGGACGATATGCCGGCGGAGCTCAAGCCGGTCCTGGCACGTCAGATGGAGGTTTATGCGGCTTTCCTTGAATTCGCCGACCACCATGTGGGGCGCCTGATCGATTCCCTGGAAGCGGACGGCCTCTTGGATGACACCCTTGTCTACTACATCATCGGGGACAACGGCGCCTCCGCGGAGGGCTCGCTCAACGGCACCTTCAATGAGATGACCTACTTCAACAAGGCCAGCGCACTGGAGACGCCTGAATTCCTGATCGAACATCTCGATAAGTTCGGCGGCCCCGAGTCCTACAACCACTACGCCGTCGGGTGGGCGCACGCCATGGACACGCCCTACCAGTGGACGAAGCAGATCGCCTCGCACTTCGGCGGGACACGCAATGGCACGATCATCCATTGGCCCAGCGGCATAGAGGCCCGCGGCGGGATCCGCCACCAGTTCCACCATGTGATCGACATCGCCTCCAGTGTCCTGGAGGTTGTGGGGCTGCCAGAGCCGGACACCATCAACGGCATCACCCAGAAGCCCTTCGAGGGCAATTCGATGCGTTACTCCTTCGACGACGCAACGGCTCCTGACACCCATACCACCCAGTATTTCGAGATGATGGGCAACCGCGGGATCTACCACAATGGCTGGACCGCCGTGACCCACCACAGCACCCCGTGGAAAGCGGACCAACCCGTCCCCTTCGATGACGACGTGTGGGAGCTCTACGACACCACGACCGACTGGGCCCAGGCCCGCAACCTCGCGGCCGAACAGCCCGACCGCCTCCACGAACTCCAGCGGCTCTGGCTGATCGAAGCGGTCCGCCACAACGTGCTGCCGCTCGATGACCGCACCGTGGAACGGGTGAACCCGGACATTGCCGGAAGGCCGGAACTCATCAAGGGCACCACCCAGCGGTTCTTCCGCGGCATGACGGGCCTGAACGAACACACGACCATCAACACCAAGAACAAGTCCCACACCGTAACAGCTGCCATTTCCGTCCCTGAATCCGGTGCGCGCGGCGTCATCTTCGCCCAAGGCGGGTTAGGCGGTGGATGGGCGCTGTCCGCGGACGACGGGAAGCTAACCTACACCTACAATTTCCTGGGACTGAACACCACGCACATTACCGCTCAGGAATCACTGACCCCAGGGGCCCACCAAGTGCGGGCGGAATTCGCCTACGACGGCGGCGGACTGGGCAAGGGCGCGGAAATCACCCTTTTTGAGGACGGCAACCAGCTTGCCACGGGACACATCGAAGCCACCCACCCGATACTTTTCTCGGCCGACGAAACAGCCGAGGTGGGCTTCGATGCCGGATCCCAGGTGTCGGACCGGTATTCGGACAGCGGAAGCAGCTTCACCGGGGACATCGAGTGGGTACAGATCGACCTGGGCGGTGACAGCCAGGACCACCTCATCACCCCCGAGGACCGAATGCGGGTGGCCATGGCGAAACAATGAGGCCCCGCGTCAACCACTGTGCCCAACACCCTTAGCGCCGGGCGCTAAGGGTGTTGGGCCCTGCCGAAGCCGTTCGAATACAAAGAGCGCGGATGCACGGATCAACCTCGAAGAATGAGCGTGCGGCTGCTTCCAGGACCCTTGCGAGCAGAGGGGCCTGCTTCAGCTCTTCATATGCACCCGGATAGTGCGCAAAATTCGGCGTTGTAATCCTCTGATGACCGGGCCGCCCAACCAAATCAACGGGACAGCCCAGGGGTGTGCTCCAAGGGCCAGCGTCCAGGTGAGGCGGGAGCCGGAGGGCGTAGGCTCGATGACCCAGTCCTCCGCCACATTTCGGAGGCCGGGAAGAGACGCCTCCAGGCCACTGAACGAAAATCGTTGCCCCTCGACCCAGCGGAAAAACCGCTCGCGGACAGTAAGCACTACCGCCAGCGTGACCTTGCGTTCTGTCCCTACGCCCAACGGCGGCGGACCCCAGCGGAGGCCGGTCCACACCGGTACCCAGTGGACCAAATCGTAGCCGGTGATCACCTCCCAGATCCGCTCGGCAGGGGCCGTGGTCTCAACGGACTCCCGGTAGCGAAAGGGCGCGGACTTCAGGAAAGCGTCACCGCACTCGGCGAGCGGAAACCAATGCCTAGAGACGAGTGCCATTGTTCCCTCCTCCGGGCGCGCCGTCTGGCAACAACGGACAGCAGTACTGTGATTCAGCCGGCAGCCACGGGCTACCCGGCGCAAAAGCCACGCAACGGGGCCCAAACCTGATGGTACTGGTCGGGGGGACCTTGGACCAGAGCGGTCATATTGGCTCCGTCAAAAGATGGCCCGGTGGGCCTTCTGCGTGAAGAAGTGCAGACTCTTGCGAGGTTTGCAGGGGAAAGTTGCGTCACCCGTGCGGGAGCTGTGGCAACTGGACGCCCGGTCAAGCGGGCAGGGATTCATCCACTAAGTCCAGCTAAGGAGTGCGGCGGGGCGTGCATTACTCATGCACGCCCTGCCCGGTTGTGTAGTGAGGACGCTGAGGACGACCCCGGGACTATCAGGATGATGACGGTTGGGATGAGACCGGCACCGTGGCGATAAAAGGGATCACGACGTTGACGATGATGAACCAGGATGCTGCCACGACGATGGCCAGGACCACCGCGATCACAATCCAGAAGAACACGAGCGATACTCCCCGCGAGGGTGGATTTGGGTTTTCAGTCATGACTTTCCCGTCTCGATGTAGTCTTGCCGGACTCTTAGGATTTCCAGCCCCTGCCCGTTCATGGTGCTGCGCAGGTCCGGCAAAACTCTGAGATCCAGTTGTTCAGTCGTTGAGCTTCGGCCGGTGTCCAAAGGTGGTCCTGTTTTCCTGCAGGGCAGTCTTCGCGGCCGCCCGCACTCAGGGTGTGATGCACTCCCACTCATACGATTGCGGCACTTTCGTGCCGCAATCGTCCTTCCCTGTCCGGCGCCAGGACTACGGGTGGGCTGGGTTACCAGATGCGGATGTAGGCGGTGGGGCTGGTGTCCTGGTCATAAGTCCAGGGAGACCCGTGCTTGGAAGCGTCCTTGAAGCGGATCTTGACCGTTTGATACACCTTCACGGCCCTGTCGCTGTGGTCAGCCCACACCTTCTCACGGCTCGAGAGGTAGGTGGTGCCACGGACCCACACCGAGCCGTCGGCATTGCCGACCTGCTTGTACCACTTGCCCTGTTGCTGGAACATCGTCTGGTTGAAGTACACCTTCGTGTAGATGTCGCAGTGGATCTTGAACGAGAAATCGACCTTCACGAACTTCCGGTCGTGCTTCGTCTTGTCCGCATCCGGCTTCTGCGCCGTGACGGTGCAGGTGTCGTGCTTCGAATAATCCGCAGCCTGTGCCGGTGCGGCCAAGGCGGCGGGGCCCGCGAGCAGCCCGAGTGAAACAGTGGAAACCAGCCCGGCCTTGGCCGCCGGCGACTGGGGGAACCGTGCCGGTTGGATCATAGTCATTTGTTGCTCCCGCACTAATCCTTGGGACAGCACTGGCGATCACGTGACGCGTGGAGACCTATCAACCACTTCTGTCCGCGTTTTTGATCAGCCATCCGCAGACTGCGGGTGGCTGGACCGGGCCGCTTCGAGGGCAACTGTCCCGGCGCCCCGGTACTCCAGAATCTACGCCGTGATGCTGGGCGTGAGCTTGGAATTCACACCCAGATCCCGGTGTCTGGGTTCCCCAAAGCCATCATCCCCGGCCCGTCCCACGCCACTATGAACATCTGCACCAGGCCTTGGATCCGGGATCGGCGGGTATGTATGGGGGTGTGGTTCGGCGAAAAGCCGCACCGAAATTTGGCTTACACAAGGTGCCCCACCGCCGCGGCACCAGGACGGCGCTGCCAGACGGACCAGTACTCCAGGACAGTCTCAGGAGACCAAAGCCGTCACCGTCGGGCCAAGGTTTTCCCACGCTGACCTCCATAGCGTGGAGCTGACACCAACGGTCCGGACTCCATGGGGAGGAGACAGAGATGGAACGTCCCGGCCCATCGCGCCTTTCCGCACGGTCCCGGTCACAGCGCAAGGCCACGTCCCTGGCCGGAACCGGGCATCTCCCCGACGGCGAAGTGTTTCCCGTCCAGGGGACGAGAGCTGTTCTGACCGCGCTACCGGCAGGGCGCGCGGATGAGAGCAGCAAGAATCCTCGTCATTGCCTGCCTTTTCGTTTGGCAAACTACCCCGGCAGGTGCCGCCAACGCAGCGAGTGCCCCACCTCCACACCACATCATGCTCGGCTGCGACATCTCCTGGCCACAGTGTGGCAGCAATCTTCCTGAGCCCCTCGGATTCGCCATCATCGGGGTGAACGGAGGCAGACCGAACACCACGAACCCCTGCCTTGCCATGGATGTGGAAACCCGGAACAGCTGGTCACCCAACCGCACAGCCAACGCCGCCGACCTGGGAGGGCATGACCGCATATCTGCACAGCATCGGCGCGGAAGTAGGCATTTATTCCACTACCTATCAGTTCGGCGAAATAGCCGGCACTTTTGGGGCCGGCGGGACCGTTGCCCTGACGCAATTCACTCATCGAGACTATCGCTTGCCGCTCTCTTGCTGAGTTGACCCATGAGTTGTCGGTTCCCTTCCCTGGCGGCGCCTAGCTCTTCCTCCTGAAGTGGTCAGTTTTCGCCTACTCCCGGAGTAGTCGGCACCGCCACTCACGCGAGCGCCCCTTGACAAGAGTTCTGAGTCTGATCAATATTGAGTGTACTCACTTATATTCCGGTAGCGAGAGGGACGCCTTCCGCAATGATCAGGATTTCGTCGTTGCCGGACCCGACTTCCCCAAGACCGGCCAGTCCGGCACCCATTGATCGCCACGCAGAAAGAGCACCGGCCATGAGAGCGTTCATCATCACCAAATACAAGGAGTCGCTGCAGGAGACCGAGGTCCCCGAGCCCGACGCCGGAGAGCAGGACGTGCTCGTCCAGGTGCAGGCCGCGGGACTCAACCAGCTCGACGAGAAGATCCGCACGGGCGAGTTCAAACAGATCCTGCCCTACAAATTCCCGCTGACCCTCGGCAACGACCTCGCCGGCACTGTCATCCGGGTCGGCCCCAAGGTTCGCGGCTTCAAGCCCGGCGATGAAGTGTACGCCCGGCCCGACAAGGCCCGTATCGGCACATTCACCGAGCGCATCGCAGTCGCCGAAGCCGACCTGGCCCTCAAACCGGCGACGATCAGCATGGAGGAGGCGGCCTCGCTGCCGCTGGTGGCGTTGACCGCGTGGCAGGCGCTCGTGGAGCGCGGGAATGTCAGGCCGGGCCAGAAGGTCCTCATCCACGCCGGCGCAGGCGGGGTCGGGTCAATCGCGATCCAGCTTGCCAAGCACCTCGGAGCGACCGTGGCGACCACGGCCAGCGCCGCCAACGCGGGATTCGTGCGCGGACTCGGCGCGGACGCCGTCATCGACTACCGCACCCAGAACTTCGAGCAGCTCCTCGAAGGCTATGACCTGGTGCTCGACAGCCTCGGCGGGACGAACCTCGAGAAGTCCCTCCGTATACTGCGCCCGGGCGGAAAGGTCATCGGAATCGCCGGCCCGCCGGACCCGGACTTCGCCCGGGAGATCGGCCTCAACCCCGTGCTGCGTCTCGCGATAACCGGCCTCAGCGCCAGCATCCGCCGCCAGGCCCGGAAGCTCGGCGTGAGCTACGAATTCCTGTTCATGCGCGCCAGCGGTGACCAGCTCACCCGGATCGCGGGCCTGGTCGACGACGGGGTGCTCCGTCCCGTAGTCGGACGTGTCTTCCCGTTCAGCCAGACACCCCAGGCACTGCACGCCCTCGAAAGGGGCGGTATCCGCGGCAAGGCCGTCATCAGCAACAGCCAGCCTGCCGCCCCAAGGACCACCATCACCGACTTCGCCATCACCCACAGACCAGGAGAACCATCATGAGCACCACCAGCAACGACCCGGCCATCACGTCCTACGCAAAGGCACCGGCCCGAACCATCGATGCCGACGGGATCAGCTACGCCTACCGCGAGTTGGGGCCCAGGGGCGGGGTCCCGGTCGTTTTCTTCGTGCACCTTGCCGCAAACTTGGACAACTGGGATCCCCGCGTCATCGACGCCATCGCGAAGGAGCACCACGTCATCACGTTCGACAACCGTGGCGTCGGCGCCTCCACCGGCACCGTCCCCGACAACATCGAGGCGATGGCCGATGACGCCTACACGTTCATCAAGGCACTCGGCCTGAACACGGTCGACGTCTTCTCGTTCTCGCTGGGGGGGATGATCGCCCAGTCCCTCGTGCTCAAGCGCCCCGAGCTTGTCCGCAAGCTCATCCTCACCGGGACCGGCCCGAAGGGCGGGAAGGACATGGACAAGGTGGCCCGGACCACCTACTACGACATTCTCCGTGCCACCCTGACCCGGTCGGATCCAAAAGAGTTCCTGTTTTTCAACCGCAACGCCACCGGCAAGCGGGCCGCAAAGGCATTCGTGAAGCGTCTCGAGGAGCGCACGGTGGACCGTGATGCGCCGATCACGGTGAAGGCGTTCCAGACTCAGCTGAACGCCATCAAGAAATGGGGACGAGGGGCACCCGCTGACCTCTCAGCGATCACCCAACCCACTCTGATCGCCAACGGCGACAACGACCGGATGGTGCCCTCCATCCTCTCCGGGGACCTGCACCGGCGCATCAACGGGTCCGAGCTGACCATCTACCCCGACTCCGGTCACGGCGGGATCTTCCAGTTCCACGACCAGTTCGCTCCCCGCGCCGTCGAGTTCCTCGCCCGCTGACCGCGCACCAGCCCGAGAGGCACCTCGGTCCGCGCCAGGTGAGAATGAACGAAGGCAAGTCCGAGCCACACCGTAGTGACTACAATCATCACTGGATCACAGCCAGAGAACTAGTTCCGGAGGACTCCTGCCATGCCCCTCGCCGCACAACCGCTCGGCCGGCGCGAGCGGAACAAGCAGCAGAAGCTCGACCGCATCACGGCTGCCGCCCGCGAGCTGTTCGCCGAGCACGGAGTCGATGAAGTCACCACGCAGCAGATCGCCGACAAAGCCGATATCGGCACGGGTACCTTGTTCCTTTACGCCAAGACCAAGGGCGAGCTCCTCCTGCTCGTGCAGAACTCCAGCTACGCCGACGCGCTGGAGCGAGGCAGAACAGCCGCAGAGAGCACGCCGGACATACTCGAAGCGGTGATGGCGATCATCCGCCCCGTAGTGGAGTGCAACCGAGTCCAGACAGACAACGGGCGCACCTACCTTCGCGAGATGGTCTTCGGCGACCCCGACGAGCCCCACCACCGCGACGCCCTCGCCCTCACCGGGCAGACCGAGGCCGCAATCAGCGCAATGCTGCGACGAGACCAGCGCATCAGCCCCGGCGATGCCGCGACGCTGGCACGAATCGTCTCTGCAATCATGTTCCTCGCTATGGCGGCCCCCATCCATGTCGCCAGCACGGTCAACGACATCGTCCAGGACATCAGAAATCAGGTCCGAATCCTGCTGCCGCGCTGACACCACCCACAGGTAACCCTCGTGGGCGGGCTAGGACCCATCGCCGGCAACCACCCGCCGGTACGTACTCGGTGTGAAACCGAGGTACTTCTGAAAGTCATTCGTCAGGTGTGCGTGGTCCGCGTACCCCAGCTCGGCAGCTATCGCTGCCAAATCCGCCGAAGGATCTTCCCGCGTCCGCTCGGCAGCGTCCTGAAGACGCCGACGGCGGATCAGCGCGGCAGGGCTGAGGCCGATGTACTTCCTGGCCACACGCTGCAGGGTCCGCCGCGAAACCGCCAACAAAGACGCCGCGTCCTCCACCCGGACCACGGAGGCGTCCGAACCCATGACGTCCATCAGCCGGTTGGCCAGCAGCGCCTCCTCGGACACCGCTGGCCCCGCAAAGCTGGCCAGCCACCCCGCAAAGGCCTCCACTGCCCGCTCACGGCGAGTACCGCCGTCGTGCGTGTTCATGACCTCCGAGACAGAAAGGTTCAGTCCGTCCGCGGCCACAGCCATCTCCCTGTCCCGCAGGCTGGAGGGATCACCGGTGAACAGCGGCACGGCCGCCGGCCGGAGCAGCGCACCAACCGCCCAGCCCCGTCCGGCCAGGTCCTGGTGGGCGGCCCGGGTAGTGGGGCCGGAGAAAACCACGCCACCAGGCTGCACCACGAGGTTGGAGCCCGGATACGCGATCAGGTGCTGGCGCGAGGTGCGGCCGGGCTCGATGTCCCACTCGGGAATCCAGAACCACTGGACCAGGTCCGCCACGGAGGCCGGCGCCGGAAGGCGGTGAAAACTGGGAAGCCGGGCCGGGTACAGGATCCCCTTGAACGAACTCTCCATAGGTCCCCTCAGACTGTCGCGAATCTCCAAGCGCCGCCGCTGACCGGGCACGTAGCGTCATAGACATGACAGATACTACAAGCACCGAATCCACCACGGCCGCCCACGGAGAGCACACCACGCACGGAATTCCGAACGGCCTGACGAGCCTCACGCCGTTCCTCGCCGTGACCAACGCCAGGGAAGCGATCGCCTTCTACCGGGACGTGTTCGGCGCCCGCGTAGTCGGTGCGACGGAGATGGGCGGAGTAGTGGTCCACGCGGAACTCGACTTTGGGAACGGCCACCTCCAGCTCGGCGAACCCAACCCCGAATACCACCTGGTTCCGGCGCCGGAGGGCGAAAGCGACTGCTACTCCCTGGGCCTCTACTGCCCGGACGCAGACACCCTGGTGCAGCGCGCAGCACAGGCCGGAGCCACGATCCGCGAGCCACTGACCACGTTTGTCTCAGGCGACCGCTACGCCAGCATCCGGGACCCCTTCGGCGTCCGCTGGTCCATCATGACCCGCGTGGAAGACCTCTCCGAAGAGGAAAGCAACCGCCGGGTGGAAGAATGGGCGGCGCAGCAGGGCTAACGCTGCTGCCCGTCCAGCCGTGATGGGCGCCCTGCCGTGTGCCGCCCGTGCCGGTTGTGGGTTTCCGGCGCGGCAGGGCTGGCCCACGTGGCCCATTCCTTGACGTCGACGGTGGGCCTTCCCAGGAAGTGGCCCTGGCCGGCGGCCACTGCCAACCGGGTGAGGACCGCCAGTTCGGCGGCGGTTTCGATTCCCACGGCGGCCAGGGCCGCTCCGGTCTGGCGTCCGAATTCAACCAGGTCGGCCACCAGGTACTGGCGGCTTGGATCGGCGTCGATCCCCGCAACCAGGCCGCGGCCGACTTTGATGACGTCCGGCCGAAGGGAACGGATGTGGCGCATGGAGGCGGCCTCCGTACCGGCCTCGTCCACCGCCAGCCCCATGCCGGACCTGCGCAGTGGCGTCAGCACGTCCAGCAGGGGATCCAATTCTCCGGCCTGAAGCGGCTCAGTGAGTTCCAGCATGATCCGGGACGGTTCCAGAGGGGCGTGCTCCAGGAAGCCCGGCAGCCGGGGATCCAGGCACACAGCCGGGGAAAGGTTCAGCGCCACCACCAGATGGTGCGGCAGATCCTGCGCGGCGGCCACAGCCGCCTGAAGCGCAGAGAACTCCAGGTCCGCACCCAGGCCGACGGCGGCGGCATTCCTGAACCAGGCACCTGCGCCGTCGCCGTCCGGTTCCCACAGAAAACGCGTCAGGGCTTCGGCGCCGATGACACCGCCGCGGCCGAGATCGTGGATTGGCTGGAAAGCCGTGACAAGCATGCCCGCGTGCAGGACCGCTTCGATAGCCGCCTGGCCATTGCCGAGGGCTTCGTTCTGTGCGCCGGCCGGCTGTTGATGTTTGTCCTGCTCATTGGGACTGGGCCGCGTGGTGGCTTGCCGGGCCAGCGAGCGGGTGAAGACCAGGTGCTCATGGAGTGCTGCTTCCGGGTTTCCCGGATGCGCTGCCACATGTTCCCTCAGCCGGTCCCGGACCTCGGCCCCTTCCGGATCCGTGCCGGCCAGGACCGCATCGATAATCTCGTAGGCCTGCTCCCGCACCAGTGGAACGTCCGCGCCCGGCCAGCCGTCGTCGTCAGGGAACCCGGTACTGTCCAATGGGCACTCCTCTGGCTCCGGGCAGCTCGCCGCTGGCTGGACTTCCTGCCTCTGGATGCATCATAAACGCAGGCGAGCCGCCTTTACAGATCCGTGACAATAATTTCACAGACCTGTAAACAACAGCACTGGCTAGACTGTGACCGTGCCGTCCACCCCCGCTCCCCCGCCCGGCCCCGACTCCCGCCGAAGCCGGCTCGCCGAAAAGCTCCTGCCCGGCGGCACCGAACCGGACCCGCGGTTCACCCTCGCCAACGAGCGGACCTTCCTCGCGTGGATCCGCACGTCCCTGGCGCTCCTCGCCGGCGGCATCGCGGTGGAGGCCTTCACCACCGACGTCTTCCCGGAGCCCATCCGCCGCGGACTGTCAGTCCTGCTCCTGCTGCTGGGCATGCTGCTGAGCGCGGGATCCGCCGTTCGCTGGCTGCGGGTGGAGAGCAGCCTGCGCTCAAACCGGCCACTGCCCCTGCCGCTGATCGGCCCGCTCCTCGCCGCCGGCTGCGCCATCGCGGCGGCGGTGGTGATCACCGTCGTCGTACTTGCCTGAACCATGAGCGAGAACCCGGCCACCGCTCCGCTGCCCGGCGACCGACCCCTCAAAGGCGACGGCCCGCTGGACGGCGATCCGGGTCTGCAGCCCGAGCGCACCGCGCTGGCGTGGGGCCGGACGGTCCTGACGCTGATTGCCGCGAGTGCAGTGTGCCTGCGCTGGCTCCCGGACCAGGGACCATTCGTCCTGGCGATGTTCGGCCTCACTGTGGCCACTGGCACCGGCATCTATGCCACCCAGCGGCGGCGCTACCGGCGCAGCGTCGAAGGAATCCGCGCGGGACACCTGGTGCCGGACACCGCGGCCGTCTTCTGGACCGCCGGCGCCTGCGTTGCCCTGGGAGCAGTGGGCGTCTGGCTGGTGCTGTCCTGACCCGGTGGGCTGCACTCTCCGGCAGCGCGCATTTGAATTTAACAAATAATGCTGAAAAACGTCTCCCAGGCTTGTACCGTGTGGTGTGGCGGTGAACTTCGAGCTGGTGCTGGGCCGGTTTCAGGATTCACCGGACGTGGAGTTGACCATGACCGGCTTGGGAGTGGCAGTCGTTGTTGATGACGACGCCGATATGCGAAATCTTTTACGGGCAGTCCTGGAACAGACGGGATTTGCCGTTTACACCGCGGCCAGCGGGCTTGAGGGGGTCAACCTCGTACGGCGCCGGCTTCCACGGGTGGTTACTGTCGACGTCGGCCTTCCGGACATCGATGGTTTCGAAGTCCTGCGGCGCATCCGGTCCTTCAGCGACGCCCGGGTGGTGATGCTCACCGGCCGCGCCAACGAAGCGGATATCGACGAAGCGCTGCACCGCGGGGCAGACGAGTACGTCACGAAACCGTTCCGCCCCAGGGAACTGCGGACCCGGATTGAGGCGATGCTTGCCACCGGGGCTGCAGCCCCGGTTCACCATCCGGTGTAATTGAGCGGATCACCTCGGTCAGGTAGGGCCGGACCACGAGTTCGTTGCCCGTACCTTCAGAGGGGCACCGGAATGCGCCGGCAGCAGCCTGCACGAGCCCCGTGGCCATGGGGTAGCCGTCTTGGGCTCGTGCAGGCTGCGGCTGCTAGGTGGCCGGACCCGGCGCTATCTGGAGGGGGGTGCTGCCGGGTCCGGCAGTCCCGGGGTCCGGCTTAGGCGGGGCCTTCCCTCCGGGACATTTCCAATACTGATAGTCAGCCCTTGGAAAAACATCGGACTTCCAATCATTAAAGTTGCCCCAGGCCACCAGTTTGGGGGGTGCCCGGGAACCCTGCAGATGCGCGCTGCTTCGTACCGGGCAGACCTCTCGTCTGCGCAGACGGGTGGCCCCAGCCTCCAAAAGACAGGTATCGGCCACTCGTGTCATGACGGTGCACGGGGTGTTGACTATGTATGGGCGGAATGTGTTGAGGCCCATGCTCAGGTCGCCGGCGTCAATGTGCTTTTCGGATGTATTCGTCCGATCAGACGGACCCGGCGGCGTGAGCGCCATCCAAGCCGGGCCTTCCCCACCGTGGCCCCCCCGCCCAGCCGAACCGCGTAACAGCCAAGCTGCGGCGAGGGCAAGCCCTCGGCGAGTTAGGCCGCCAAGGCGACCGACCGCCGTCGGGCCGGCAAAGCCGCAACCAGCAGCGCGGCGATGGCGACGGCGGCACTGAGCATCAGGCCCGGCCGGTACTGCTCCAGCATGGCGGCGGCACTGGGGACGGGACCGGCGTCGGAATGCCCGCTGACCATGGCGGTGGTGACTGCCAGGACCAACGCGGCCCCCACCTGCGTGCTGGTCTGGATGAGCCCGGCCGCCAGGCCCTGCTCGGAGTCCTTGATGCCCGCGGTGGCCTGGACGTTGATGGACGGGAAGGCCAGGGCAAAGCCGATGCCCAGCAGGATGACCGAGGGCAGGATGTCCAGGGCGTAGTTGGGCGTGGTGCCCACCCGCAGGAACAGGAGGTAGCCGAGGCCCATGGAGACCAGCCCGGTCAGGATCAGCCGGGTGGCGCCGAACACGTTGATCAGGCGGTCGGCGAACGGCGCGCTGGTGGCGACGATCAGTCCGGTGGGCAGCAGGGCCAGGGCCATGCCCAGCGGGCTCCAGCCCAGGACGGACTGCAGGAACAGCGTCAGGATGAACTGGAAGCTGAGGTAGGAGCCGAACAGTCCCACCGCACTGAGGTTGGCCCGAGCCACCCAGCCCTCGCGCAGGATGCCGAAGCGGATGAGCGGGTGCCGGACTTTGTTCTCGATGACGGCAAAGGCCCCCAGCACCGCGGCAGAGATGATGAATCCGGCGATTGTTGCCACAGATCCCCATCCCTGTCCCGGTGCGGATACCAGCGTGTACACGAGCCCCAGCATGCCCAGCGCCAGGGTGACGGCGCCCCAGATGTCATGGCCGCTGTCCGTGAAGTCCGGCGTATCCCGCGGAATGAAGCGGGAGCCCAGGACCACCACCAGGACGGCGATCGGCACGGAGACCAGGAATGTCCAGCGCCAGCTCAGGCTGGTCATGAGGCCGCCGACGACGAGCCCCAGGGAGAAGCCGCTGGCACCGAACGTGGTGAAGATGGACAGGGCCTTGTTGCGCTCGCGGCCCTCGGCGAAGTTGGTGGTGATGATGGAGAAGCCCGTGGGGGCGGTGAAGGCAGCCGCCAGGCCCTTCACGAACCGTGTGGCGATCAGGATGGCGGGATCGTCCACGAGTCCGCCCAGCAGGGAGGCGGCTGCGAAGACCGAGAGGGCGATCAGGAAGATGCGGCGCCGTCCCAGGAGGTCCGCGAGCCGGCCGCCCAGCAGCAGCAGGCTGCCATAGCCCAGGACGTACGCGGAAACAATCCACTGCAGGGAATCCGTGCCCAGGTGCAGTTCACGTCCGATGGACGGCAGGGCCACGCCCACCATGGACACATCCAGTCCGTCCAGGGCCAGGACGGTGCAGACGACCATCAGCAGGAGCCACTGAGCACGGGTCCAGCGGACGGCCGTGGCGATAGGGCCGGCAGATCGTTCGAGGGTAATGGGGGATGTCATGGTTCAGAATCTATATGACACGTCATCCAATGACAAGGAATATGACGCGGAATATTATGACGTGGACTTGAGTTCGGGTTTCGGCTAAAATCGGGGCATGGCATCGACGACGGACCGCACACTGGTTGAGCAATGGCGCAGCATCCAGGACTCGTACTTCCGAACGTCCTGCGCCCTGGACCGGACGCTGGAGGCCAAGTTCAGCATCGGCCTGAACGAGTTCGAGATCCTGGACCTGGTGGCGGAGAACAGCAAGGCATCCTGCCGGATGAAGGAACTGGGCGAACGGACCCCCATGAGCCAGAGCGCCGTCTCCAAGGTGGTGGACCGGCTGGAGAAAGCAGGGCTCCTGACCCGCCAGTCCTGCGCGGACGACCGCCGCTCGCTGTACCTGGAACTCACGGAGGCGGGCCGCAAGCTCCACCGGGCTGCCGCCGTCGAACACCGCGCTCTGCTCAAGGAGAACCTGGCCTAACCCACAAAAGCCTGGTGCCGCCGTCGTACTTTCCGGCTCGCCAGGCCCGGTTTTCGACGGGCTCAATCACCGGAACGGACCGCAGCCCGACTGCTCCTTGACGGAGTCAAGGTCTGGGCGTACAACCAGCCGTATCGGTTCAGGTGCCGGCCGTTGCACAACGGCCGGCAGGGTGTGAGGAGCAGGAGATGGCAGTCGCGGTCATTATGGAATTCAAGGGCGCCACGTTGGCGCAATACGATCAGGTCATCGAAAAAATGAACCTGTCCAAGGGCGGCCCCGGTCCGGCCGGCGCCCTGGGTCACTGGGTGGCGGCAACGGACGATGGAATGCTGGTGACGGACCTCTGGCAATCCAAGGAGCTCTACGAGGCCTTCGCCAAGGACCAGATCGGCCCCTACAGCGCGGAGGCCGGCATACCGGAGCAGCCCAAGATTACCTACCACGAGGTGTACAACTACTTCACGCCAGGCGCTGACGCCTGACGCCTGACCGCCGCAGCTGCCAGGCGCGGCTGGACCGTGACCGCGCCGGTTGGGCCTGCACGGCGGGCGCGGTGATCGCCGTCGTAGCACTGCTTGCTCGCCGGGATTTCGAGGGCTTCAATCACCGGACCGGATCCCCGGGGGCTCCGGGCTGGTGGCGTGGCCCAGGATGTGGGCCACCGGCGGGGTCAGGGACTGAACGGCGAAGCCGAACCGCTGGTTGTCCCGGATGGTGAATCCGGCCGCCGTGATGGCGCCGAGAGTGTCCCGGTTGGGGTGGCATCCCCCGGCCAGGTGTTGCCATGCCGGCGTGAGCAGGTCCTCGACGGCGGCCAGGACAGGTCGCTCAGAGCGGACGTGCTCGTAGTACGCCAGGGTTCCGCCCGGACGCAGGACGCGCCGGATTTCCGCGAGCGCGGCTGTCTGGTCCGCGACGCTGCACAGCACGAGACTGGCGACGACGGCATCCACGCTGCCGTCATCGGCCGGGATGCGCTCGGCTGCAGCGGGCCTCACCGTCACTGGCACGGAGGCCGTGGCGGCGCGGTTCAGGGCGAGGCTTCTGAGGTAGTCATCGGGCTCCAGCGCCAGGACGTGGGTGACGGCCGGCGGGTACAGCGCAAACGCGGATCCGTCCCCCGCGCCGATCTCGATGACCGTCCCCTGCAGGCCGGCCAGCATGCGGCGGCGGTGTTCGGTGGCGCCGCGGCGGTTCATCCGCCCGACCGCGCGCGCGTAGGCGCGGGCGAAGCGGGGATGCTGCAGGTGCGCCAGCGCAGTACGGCTGCCCCCTGCACTGTCCATGCCGTTCACTCCTTCCGCGAGTCGACGAGGGCGGGTGGGAACGAGCCCTGGACACAATCTTCAGCCAAGCCCGCGTCACCTGTCACTCGGATGAGCGTTGCGGTGCTTCGGACTGCCGCCGGTGGTGAATTCCAGTTCGACCATGGCCAGCAACCTGTCCGCCAGGACTGTCCTGGCGGAGGCATCAAGGGACTCCAGGGGGCCGTCGAGGGTCAGGGCCGCGAATCCGTGGACCGCGGACCAGGCCACTACCTCCGCGCCGGGCCTCTTGGCGGGAGGCAGGATGCCCGCCGAAAGCATGGCATCCAGTGCCGCGCTGAGGAGCTGATACGGCGATTGGCCCTGCGGCCACGCAGCCTGCGCATTTCCGGCGTCGGAGAGATCCCGGTGGACGATGAACGCGGTACGGAACCAGCCGGGCTCCGACCAGGCGAACTGCAGATAGCCGGCCCCCACGGCGCGGAGCAGTGTGCGGGCTTGGCCGGCCTGATCTGCCGGACGGCGAAGCGATGCCAGCTGGCGGTGCTGCTCCGCCTCCATCGCTGCTGCGAGCTTGCCCTGGGCGGCCATGCTGACGTGATGGACCAGCGCTTCCCGGTTGGCGAAGTGGCGGTAGGCGGCGCTGGGTGCGACCTGTGCCCGGCGGGCGGCTTCCCGCAGCACCACCGAGTCCGGTCCTCCCCGCCGCGCCAGCTCGAGCCCGGCTGTCACCAGGGCCTGGCTGAGATTGCCGTGACGGTACGTTGGTCGGCTCATTTTCCTTGACTCTACCGCCCGGCGATGCGAATGTGAACGGTGTCCACATATGCCGCCGGGCCGGATGCAGGAAACCAGCAGCACAACGCCCCGACAGAACGGGTTCTTCAGATGATTGAGTACCAGCGCTCACAGGACGGTACCAGGATTGCCTACGAGCGGACCGGTGACGGACCGCCGTTGATCATCATCGGCGGAGCCCTGAACAGCCGCCAGTCCGCGGGCATGCTTGTGCCTTTGCTCTCGCCGCATTTCACGGTCTACGCGTACGACCGCCGCGGCCGGGGTGACAGCACGGACACGTCCCCGTACAGTCCGGAGCGTGAGATCGAGGATCTGGAAGCCCTGGTGGGCGCTGCGGGCGGACAGGCCTATGCCTATGGCCACTCATCGGGCGCCATCCTGGCCCTGGAAGCGGCCGCTGCCGGGGCGTCCATCACCAAACTCGCGGCCTACGAGCCGCCCTACCTGACCGGAAGCGCCGGCGGCGAGCCCTGGGAGGATTTCCGCGAACGCGTCCAGGCGGCGGTGGACAACGGGGACCGGGCCGCTGCGGTGGAACTGTTCATCCGCCACACCGGCGCCGGCTTCGACGAGGGCATCAAAGACCAGCCGTGGTGGCCGGGCCTCCTTGGCCTGGCCCACACACTGCCTTATGACCTTGAACTGACCCGGGACGGCAGCGTCCCGGCCGGCCGGCTGGCGAAAGTCCACGCCTCCACCCTGGGAATCTATGGAGGAGCGAGCCCGTCCTGGGCAGAAGCATCAATAAACGCCCTCGCCGACACCATTCCCGGCACCGGCCGGGAACGGCTGGAGGGCCAGAACCATGCGGTTGCCAACGAAGTCCTGGCCCCTGCACTGATCAGTTTCTTCAACTAGCCCCGCACAAACCGCGATCCTCCGGCAGAAAGCGACACGCCGGCGTCGTACTTCTTTACGGCGCGCTAATCACTCAGCGGGGGACGCGCCGCTGCTCAGCATCGCTTCCAGCTCGTCGATGAGCCCGTCCACGCCCGGGGAAGCGGCGATCGCCGCCCCGATCCGCTGGCTTCCGGCGCGGTACCGGCCGTCGTTGAGGACCTTTCGCACGGCTTTGCGGATGGCCTCCGGTTTGGGCCGGCCGGTCTTGAGATTTATTCCGACGCCGGCCCAGGCCACCCGCGCGGCCCCCTCCGGTTTGTCCTCGGTGTCCCCCGCGACCACGATGGGCACGCCGTTTTCCATCGCGTAGTGCAGGCCGCCGTAGCCACCGTTGGTGATGTAGACAGCGACCTTAGGCAGGAGTTCGGCGTCCGGGAGGAACTCGGCGGCGCGGGCGTTGGCGGGCAGCGGCGGCAGCGCTTCGAGGGGCCGGCGGCCGGTGCTGACGACGACGGTGACGTCCTCCTCGGCGAGCCCTTCGAGCGTGGGGCCTACCAGGGCGCTGAAGTCCTCGTTGGAAACGGTCCCCTGCGTCACGTAGACCACCGGCCGGGAGCCGTCCAGCTCGCCCCACCACGCCGGCTTCGGGGTCACGGAGGCGGAGGCGGCGTGCCGGGACATGGGCCCGAAGAAGCGCAGGTTGCCCGGGGCGTCCGAGCGCGGGTACTCGAACTCCTCCACCGTGAACTGGGCGATGAGTTCGGCGCGGCGTGCCCAGTCCAGGATGAACAGCCCGTCCAGCCCCACCCCCACCAGCTCGCGGGTGAGGTCGTCCACCTGCTGCTGGCTGTCCTTCAGCACCACATCCTCAACCATCCAGTTCAGCACGCGGTTCCGCAGCCGGGCTGCTTTTCCCTTGCCCGGCGCCAGACCGGAGCCGTAGGGGGCGCAGTCCGGGCTGGACAGCGTCAGTGGCAGGATTCCGCAGGCGATGACGGCGGGGCGCGTGTGGCGCGGAAGCACGGACAGCGTGGCGGCGCCCATGAAGGTGACCTCCGCCAGGACCGCGTCCGTGTGCTCGGCGGCGATCGCCGCCTCGAGCGGCAGGTACTGGCCGCGGGCCGGCTCGATCACCAGCCCGCGGATGCCCTCGCGGATGGCCTGGACTCCGGTGGCTGCGCTGGGCTCGGACGAGTATTGGGCGCCGGGCCCCAGCGGCAGGAATTCGGCGCCGACGGCGTTGACCGCGCCCTCATAGGCGGGGCCGGTGAGGAACCGCACCCTGTGGCCGCGGTCGATCAGCTGGCGGGCGACTCCGAGCATGGGCGAAACGTGGCCGTCGTGCGGGCCGCTGCAGACGATGACTGATGACATGCTCGGAGCCTATGTGCTGCGGGGGTGCGGGGATAGAGCGGGGCCGGGGTATTTGAGGTGGGCGCATTTATCTGCTGCTCCGTGGTCCTGGCCAAGGTGAAGGCGACGATTCCGGCGGCGATGCCGAACAGGGAGAGCCCGATGATGCCGCAGCCGGATATGCTTCCCCGTGGATACAGGCGCGACCGCGCGGGCTGCACACTATCGGGGGAATTTCATGGCAGGACTGACGGCAACCGGCAGGCTATCCGGGGCCGAGCGAGGGGCGCTGCATGTCACGTTGTGGGGCGCCGTGGCCGTGGCCGTTATTGCCTGGTGCCTGGCCGGAGTCCAGATCTACGGTTTCTGGGTGGGCGATCCTGTCCTCTCGGTCTCCCTGCTGAACAGCTTCTTTCCGGAAATTGGGGAGGACAGCCCCGGTGTCCTGGCCGGCCAGTACGAGACCGCGTCCCTGACCGTCAGCTACATCCCGCTCCCGGCCCGGCTGATGCTGACCTGCGCCGCGCTGCTGCGGCACCTGCCGGTGGTGGCCATCTGCCTGGCGACGGCATTCCTCTGCCGGCAACTGCTCCGGTACCGGCCCCTTGCAAAAGTTGCCACGCCGGCCCTGGGCGGGGCTGGCATCGCAGTTTTCCTCGCAGGCGCGCTACCCGGAATTCTGGAAACCGCCGCCACGGTCACGTCCGCCCAGGAGCTGGGCCTGCCCGGACCGGACCAGTCTCGCGTCCGCGAGACTATGACCATCCCGTTCCTGCCCTTCGACTGGCCGCTGCTGGCCACCGGCATTTTCCTCATCGTGGTGGCCGGCACTTTCCAGATGGGCGCCATCCAACTCGGCGCACGCAATGCCCGCCCGCTCAGGTCCGGCATGCCCGGAACCGATTTCCCGCCGTCGAACGGCTATCCGCTGCCAATCGGGTTCCCGCCGCCAGCCGGATTCCCGGCGCCAGCCGGATTCCCGGCGCACCGCCCGACGTCGGAGAGTTTTCCGGCGTCGGCCGGCCACCCGCCGTCGGACGGAATGCCACGCACTCTGGACGATTGACGGCCACCGCGACCCGGACAGAATTACGCTGGCGGCTACCGGCCGGGCTGGAGCTCACTAACCAGCGCCTCAACCCGGCTTTTGATGTCGTCGCGGACGAGGCGCATGCGTTCCATGCCGTCGATGCCGCGTTCTGAGGGTTCGTCGGTGTCCCAGCGTTCGAACCGGGTGCCGTCGCGGGGTTCGAGCTTGGCTTCGGTGCCGAGGACAACAATGACATCGGCAGCGTCGATGACATCCTCGGTGACGGGCTTGGGGTGTTCGCCGGCGACGTCGATGCCAAGTTCTGTCAGGGATTCCACGGCGAGGGGGTTCAGATCCTGGCCGGGTTTGGTGCCGGCCGAGTGCACGTCGACGCTGCCGGCTGCGAGCTGCCGCATGAGCCCGGCGGCGAGCTGGGACTTGCCGCCGTTCTTGCTGCAGACGAACAGGACGGAGGGCTTCTTTTCGCTGGCTTCAGGAGTGGGCGTGGTGTGGGTCATGAGGTCATTCTTCCTTGTTCGGGCTTGTTCGGGTCAGTTCCCCGCGGAGCGGCCGTCGGCCAGGCCGGTCGGGAACCCGACGAGTACGGGCGCGGGGGCCGCACAGACGCCGGTTTCGGGGAGTGTGAGGTGGACGGCGCTGGCGGCTTCGCGGTCACCGGCGAGGGCGGCGGCGACAGAGCGGACCTGCTCGTAGCCGGTGGCCAGCAGGAACGTGGGGGCCCGGCCGTACGACATCATGCCCACGATGTAGAAGTCCATCTCCGGATGGGCCAGGAGCCTGGTACCGTGCTGCGGGACAGTACCGCAGGAGTGGAATTCGGGGCTGATCAGCGGACCGAGTTCCACCGGGGCTTCGACGGCGGGGTCCAGGTTGAGCCGGAGTTCACGCAGGGTGTCCAGGTCGGGCCGGAACCCGGTGCATGGCACGACGATGTCCGCGTGTAGGGTGCGGCCGTCCACTGCTCCGACGGTGACGAGGGACCACTGGTTTCAGTGAGCTGATGCCGAAGCCGGTATGCAACTCGATCTTGCCGGCCTAGACCAGGCGGCGGAGCCGGCCGCCGAGCTGGCCGCGGGCGGGGAGCCCGTCGGCGTCCCCGCCGCCATAGACCTTTGCGGCCGAGGCGCCGCGGACCGCCCACAGGATCCTGGTGCCCGGTTCTTCCCTGGCAAGCCCGGCCAGGCTGATGAGGGTGTTGGCGGCGGAGTGTCCGGCGCCGACGACCAGGACGCGGCGGCCAGCGAAGGCTCCCCGGTCACGGCCGGTGACGTCGGGAAGTGGGGCGGAGATCCTGGACGCGGCGGCGTTTTCGCCGATGGCGGGCAGGCCGGAGGTGCCCAGCGGATTACGCGTGGACCAGGTGCCCGAGGCGTCGATGACCGCGGCCACGGTGTGGTCACGGGTTTCGCCGTCCCCGGGGGTGAGGTAGTTGTCGATGAGCTCGCCGCCATACGGGAGGGCGGTCAGGCGGGGGGTTTGCCAGCCGGCGGCTTCGAGCACGGTCGGCAGCTGAAGACCCGTCTCAAGGACTAGTAGGGTTGTCCTCGCCGTTGGCAACGGCTTCGATCCAGTCCACGGCCGCGTCGGTCAACTGGGGTCCGTCCGCCGACTCACCCGCCCACCACTCGGGGCCTGTCGCGCCGCTCGTGACCGACAAGTGGCCGGTAAAGCTCACCGGCGTCAGGGATGCGTATGTCCTCGTTGGTGGTTGCGTAAATAATCCGTCAATAAAACTCGCTGGAGCGGTTGGGAAGCCGTTCCTGGACCTTTGATTAAGCACCGGGCAGGGCACGGGCCCCGTCAGGCCGGTTTTGAAGGTGCGTGGAGGTGGGCTTGCAGATGCGTTGGGATGACGGTGATGCAGAAGCCGGGATCAGGTTCTCGGCGTCGGCCGATGCGGTCGAAGGGTACGGTGGCCATGGAGTGGAGGGTATAGCGTTCGCCCCGAGGTCCGGTTACCTCTTCAGGGACGAAGCAGGTGACACGTGGTGGGTAATTTTCCAGCCGTTTTCAGATTCCGGATTTCATGGAGATCAGGTGCTTGGAGACATACTGGCCTGCAGCGCTGCCTACGACGAAGTGGTTCACGTGAAAGTGTTGGCGTCCGGTGTTCGCCGCGCCGACGCCGAGGCAGCCTTCCGGCAGGGATCACCCCTCAAATATGAGGAGGCTGCCGTGGTTGCCCGGCAGGTTCCACGCGTGGTTCGGTAACTGCACCCCAGCCTGTCAGCCGACGTGGACCCAGGGGCGGTTGGTGACGTCGGGGACGGCCTCGCGCAGCACTTCCCTGGTGACGGGAGCGATTTCGCCTTCCCCGAGGAAAAGGAATTTCAGGAGGTTGGTGACGGGGTTGCCTTCGGTCCAGCGGAAGTAGATGTGGGGCATTAGTCCCGTGACGTCCCTGATGTGGAGCAACACGGAAGCGATGGTATTCGGGACGACTGGGCCGTGGACTTCAAGAATCTTGTAGCCGTGCCGGATCACGCCATGGACGTGGAGCTCTGTTTCGAAGTCTGAGGAGTCGTCGACGACGACTTCAAGGAACAGTGCTTCTTGCGCGAGCGGGAGGTGGCTGACTTCGATGGCCGAGGCAAGTTTGTCGCGGTAGGCCTCAGCAGACAGGCGAAGCGGCTCATGGGCAATGATGGCGATGGGGCCCTCGAGCGTATCGGACATAAATTCCAGCGCCTGCTGGTCCAAATGGACGTGGGTGGCGTGCAGTTCGAAGGAGCGCCTTACCCGGGAAAGCAGCGAAATCACGATGATGCCCAGGATGAAAACAGCAGCGATCCTGATACCTTCGGGGCGTTCAAAGATGTTGGCAATGGTGGTGTAGGTGAAGGTCACGGCGATGGCGCCGAAGCCTACGGTGCGTTTGTGCTGCCGCCGGCGCCGGGCCGAGAGGGTGACTGCAACCGCAGCGGAGGTCATCAGCACCAGGACGCCGGTTGCGTACGCTCCGCCCTGGGCGTCGACGTCGGCGTCGAAGAGGAAGGTGATGAGGAAGCCGACCAGGATGAAGACGAGCACCAGGGGGCGGACTGCCTTGGCCCAAGCCGGCGCCATGCCGTAGCGGGGAAGGTACCTGGGAACCAGGTTCAGCAGGCCTGCCATCGCAGAGGCGCCGGCGAACCACAGGATGGCGATGGTGCTGATGTCATAGATGCTGCCAAAGCCGACGCCCAGGTATTCATGGGCAAGGTACGCAAGCGCGCGCCCGTTCGCCTCGCCGCCCGGCTGGAATTGCTGCTCCGGGATGAGGACGACGGTGATGAAGCTGGTGGTGATGAGGAATCCGCTCATGATCACCGCGGCGGTGGTGAGCATCCGCCGCGTTCCCCGGATGCGCCCTGCCGGATGGTCTTCGGTGTCGTTCACATCCCCCCGGACCTGCGGCATGACAGCGACGCCAGTTTCGAACCCTGAAAGGCCGAGGGCAAGTTTGGGGAAGACCAGCAAGGCGATTGCGATGACCATGAGGGGGTCGCCGTGGGAGGTCCAAAGGTTGCTCCACCAGTTGCCCATCGCCACCGGGTGGGTGAAAACCTGGACGAGCGTCGCGACCACGACCACCGCATTCAGGCTGAGGTAAAGGGCGACGAGGGCGACCGCGACGCCGATTGCTTCCCTGAAACCCCGCAGGAACACCGCACCCAGCAGTGCCAGCAGGAATAGCGTAACCGGTACATTCTGGCCTTGGAGCCAGCCCGTGGCCAGTGGGTTCTGGATGAGGTGCGCGGTGGCGTCGGCAGCGGAGAGGGTCATGGTGATCATGAAGTCGGTCGCGGCGAAACCGAGCAGGACCAGGACCAGAAGCTTGCCGCCCCAACGCGGCAGCAGGCGCTCAAGCATGGCGATCGAGCCCTCCCCACGGTGGCTTTCGCCCGCCACGCGCCGGTAGACCGGCAAGGCACCCAGCAGGGTCACTGCGACCAGCACCATCGTGGCCAGCGGTGAGATGACGCCGGCGGCGAGGGCCGCGATGGCCGGCTGGTAGCCAAGGGTGGAGAAGTAGTCCACACCCGTGAGGCACATGACCTGCCACCACGCATGCTTTTTCAGGTGCGCGTCGCTCACGGCACCGGGGCCCTGATGGATGCCTTTGCTGTCCTGCAGCCCGAACAACAGCCAGTTCCTCAGTGCTTCTGCGCCCTGCGGCCGAGCCGCGGAGGGATCGGCCGGCGGCCTGCTCAACGTGGTCATGGATTCCTTTCCGCGCTGCGCAGTGCACCGCGTTTACTGCCGAAGCTAACACCGGCAAAAAACGGCGGATCGCCAAAGGGGTTTTTATTGACGAATCTTTTACGGGCGCTACCGAGGCCCCTACGCAGCAGGACCTCGGGGCGCCGGTGGCGTCGTCACGGTTCGAAGCGGTATCCCATCCCGGCCTCCGTGAGCAGGTGTTTCGGCCGGGCAGGATCTGCTTCGAGCTTGCGGCGCAGCTGGCCCATGTAGACGCGTAGGTAGTGGGTTTCGCTGTCGTAACCTGGTCCCCAGATTTTCGCCAGCATCTGCTGCTGGGTGATGAGCCGGCCGGGGTTCCGGACCAGCAGTTGCAGGATCGCCCATTCCCGCGGCGTCAACCGGACCGGGGCGCCGTCCCGGGTCACTTTCCGGTTCGCGAGATCCACTTCGAAGTCCCCGACGTCGACGGTTGGCCCCTGTTCGCCGACATCCGGCGTAAGGCGGCGCCCGGCCACCCGGAGCCGCGCGAGGAGCTCGTCGAGTCCGAACGGCTTGGTGACGTAGTCATCGGCTCCCGCATCCAGTGCCCGGACCTTGTCGACGGATCCGTGCCGGGCAGAGAGCACAATGATCGGGACGCTGCTGGTGCGCCGGATCCTGGTGATGACATCCACGCCATTGATGTCCGGTAGCCCGAGGTCCAGGACGATGACATCGGGGTGACCGTCCTCGGCGTGGGTCAGGGCTGTCAGCCCGTCGAGGGCGGTCAGCACCCGGTACCCCTCGGCCTGCAGGTTGACCTGAAGGGCACGCAGGAGCTGCGGTTCATCATCGACGATCAACACGGTTCTCACGGGGCGCTGCTCCCTGCATCATGGCTTGGCGAGTCAGCATTTTGGGGACCTGCCGAAAGCGGCAGCCGTATCAGCATGGTCAGTCCTCCCCCTGGAGTCGGTTGAGCGATCAGTTCTCCGCCCATCGCCTCGGTGAAGCCCTTCGCGACTGCCAGACCCAACCCTACGCCGGAGCCTTCCGGAGCGTCGTCAAGGCGCTGGAACGGCTGGAACATCGCGATAACGTTCCCTGCGGGGACGCCTTGGCCGTGATCGATGATGTGCAGTTCGCCGCAGGGCCGGCCATTGACCGTGGCGCCCCCGGCCGTGCTGGAAGGACTCACAATGACGACATCCGAGCCGGGGGCATACTTCAGCGCATTTTCCACGATATTCGCGATTACCCGCTCCAGCATGCCAAGATCCGCGTCGACAGGGGGCATGTTGGGGGCGAGGTCGACCCGGATGTCGCCCGGGGGAAGTCCCCGCAGGGCGTCCTCGATGGCATCGCGCCAGGTGACAGGGGCGGTCAGCGGCGCGGTGGAACCGCTTGATATGCGCGACATGTCCAGCAGGCTGGCGATCAGGACATCGAGCCGGTCCGAATAGGACTCGATAGTGTCAAGCATCTCCGTCTCCACTTCTTCGGACAGCCGGCCCTTCTGGCGCTGCAGCGCGGTAACGGCGAGTTTGATACCGGCCAAGGGAGTGCGAAGGTCGTGGCTGACGGCCCGCAGGATCGAGGTGCGGATGCTGTTTCCTTCGGCCAGTTTCGCGGTGTTTCTCAGCCTGCGATGAAGGGCATGGCGTTCTTGCAGCAGCAGAAGATGGGCGCCGTGCGCAGCAAGGAGCCGCCGGTCGCCCGTAGTAAGAAGCCGACCTGCCACCACCAAGGCAGTGTCGGAGTCGACCAGTTCAACAGCATCGGAACCTGGTACTGCCGAACCTGGAGGCAGGGGAGGTCCGTCTCCGGAAAAGGCCTGCAGTTCCCAGTCTGCCCGCGCTTCGGAGTCTCTGGTGAAGAGGCCGGTAGCCCTGGCTTGAAAGGTTTCCCGGACCTTATCAAGAAACCCTTCGACGGAGTCATCGGCGATCAGGGCGTCGCGGGCCAGATCAGCCAAGGTTGCTGCCTCGGCCCGGGCGCGGGCCGCCTCCCTGGCCCGCCTGGCCGAGAGGCCCACGAGCAGGGACACAGCTACCGCCGTGAAAAGGAACACCAGCAAAGCGAACACATTCTGCGGGTCGCTGATATTGAATGTCCCGACAGGCTCGGTCTCAAAGTAGTTCAGCAGGAGCGAACCCAAAAAGGCCGCCAACACCGCGGGCCATAGGCCACCAATAAATGCCACGGTAATCACGCCGGTGAGATGGACAAGCATGTGGGTCGCCAGGTTCAGCTCCGGGGCAAACGACATCACCGTTGTGGTCAGGACGGGTATCAGCACGGCCAGCATGAATCCTGCCGTTGTCCGGGCCCGGCCCAACGCCGCCGAGGGCGGGCGAGGAAGCGCCCGCGCACCCAGAGGATGGGACACCATGTGCACGTCAATGTCTCCGGAACCCCTCACCACCTTGGAGCCGACACTGCTGCCCAGCAGCCGGCTGGCGAGGCGGCCGCGGGAGACGCCCACAACGATCTGGGTTGCGTTGACGCTGCGGGCAAATTCCAGCAAAGATTTCGCCGCGTCCTCGCCAACAACCGTGTGGTAGCTGCCGCCCAAATCCGTGGAAAGCCGGCGCTGGGACGCCAGCGCCTGCGATACCTCCTCCGGTTGCCCTTGCCCTTCAGGGCGCCGCACGTGAACGGCCAGGAGATCCCCGCCGTTGACCCGGGACAGGATCCGGGAAGCCCGCCGGAGGAGTGCCTCCCCTTCCGGGCCGCCGGTGAGTCCGACAACGACGCGTTCGCGCGCTGGCCAGGTCGCCGTGATGCCCTCGTTGGCACGATACTTCGCCAGGCCTTCATCCACCCGGTCGGCCAGCCAAATCAGGGAGATCTCGCGCAGCGCGAAGAGGTTTCCGAGTCGGAATTCGTTGGCAAGGGCAGCGTCAACCACCTCTGCCGGATAGACGTTTCCGGCCGACAACCGCTGCAGGAGAAGTTCTGGGGCAACGTCCACGAGTTCGATCTGGTCCGCCCGGCGCACAATGTCGTCCGGGACCGTTTCCCCCGGGAGCTGCCCGGTTATGGCGGACACGACGTCTTCCAGCGAGGCCAGATGCTGGATGCTCACTGTCGAGAGCACGTCGATGCCGGCCGCCAGCAGCAGCTCGATGTCCTGCCAGCGGTGTTCATTCCGGCTGCCTGGCGCGTTCTTGTGGGCATACTCGTCCACGACGGCAACTTCCGGGCGCCGTACCAAGACAGCATCCACGTCCAGTTCCTGCACCAGGACACCCGATGGGTCCTGGCGGTGAGGAGCAATCTCAAGCCCTGACATGAGGCCCAGGGTTTGCTTCCTACCGTGGTCGGAAGCAACACCAACAATCACGTCCCGGCCGTTCGCCAGGAGCTGGTGGGCCTCCTGCAGCATGGCGAAGGTCTTGCCCACCCCCGGCGCTGCGCCCAGAAAAATGCGAAGAGTTCCCCTAGCCATATCCACAGTCTCTCAGCACGCGAACGGCTTTGCGGACGGCTTCGTGTCGGCCAGAACGGTCGCGGCGGGGGGACGGCGGCGGGGTGGTTCAGTCCTCGAAGTGGGTCGCGCTTTCCGGGGTGCCGGAGAAGCCGGAGATGATTTCCTCGGCGAGGGCGTGAATTTTCTGGTTCCGGGTACTGGAACTGCGCCGAAGGACCTCGAAGGCCTGATCCTGCGTGCACCGGTTCTGCGCCATGATGATGCCGCAGGCCAAGTCGATGGCAGTCCGGCTTCCCATGGCCGCCCTGAGGTTCTCGGCGAGCTGGTCCGCCGTCGCGATCCTCAGCGCCAGACGCAGGGCCTGCCCGGCCATGACGGCGAAAACCTCGGCGTCGGCGATGACGTCCCCGGTGAACAGGCCGGTGGCCGGAGCAAAGAAGTCCAGGACCGCCGCCGCGTCCGGGCCCAGCTCCAGGGGCATGCCCAGAACGCTCCGGCACCCCGCGGCCGCAAGGCTCTCACGGTACTCCGGCCAGCGGGGATCGGTAGAGACATCACCGAGAAGCACAGGCGCCCCGGTCCGAAGTGCTTCCTCGCAGGGACCCTGCCCCAGGCGCTGCTCGATCCCGTCCAGCAGGATCGCGTCGTCGCTGCTGCCTGCGATCGATGCGCTGCGCTTTCGCCGGTGCAGGGTCACGGCGCACTCAATCCGGGCGCCGGCGGACCGCGTCATCATGGCGGCCGCGAAACCGGTCATCCCATCCAGGAACCCTTTGATGTCCTCGGAGCACGTAATCAGGGCGTGCAGCTGCTCGAAGTCGTCCGACTGATCTCCGGTGTTCATAACCTCAAACGTTAGAAGCAGCCGAACACCGGAACAAGCGGACCGGCACGATATTAAGGCTAGGGTGCGTCGCATGACTGAGCAGTTCGACGTCGAGCCCGTAACAGAAGACCAGTACTTGGTGCGGGCCGAGACCGCAAGCGGAACCGTGGAGTCATGGTTCCGTGCCGACCGCGAGACGCTTGAACAGCTGGGCCTGCCTGATGCCGACGAACTCGAGGTGGTCAGGCAGACAGCGATCTACCTTGCCGGCCGTCAGCCCGTGGAGGACTTCCCCCCGATGCTCGACCTTTTGGACGTCATGGCGAGCTACGAGGACTACGCCGACCACATCCGGCGCCAGCTCGGCCACTGATTCGGGCGCGTGTTCGGGCTGCCGGGTTCAGCCTCCGGTGAGCGGAAGCCAACACCCCCTATTTTGGTGGCCTGAAGCAACCGATTGGTTGCCCGCCATAATCTTTTCCCAACCTGTGCCCACCAGAGTGGCCATATACCGAAGACGAAGGCCAAAAGGCTGTCGCTTCGGGCTGGAGGGGCTGCCAGGAACATCGCCCCATGATGCAGTGGTTCCCGTCCGGTGCTGGACCGGGGCCGGCGATGTTGTGCCTCTGAGACTGGGCACACTCAACACGTCGCCGGCCCCACTCCATGACGACTGGCGGCCGGAAGGGCGACTGCAGGCGGCAATGGGGCACGCATTCGCTGGCGGCCCAAGCCCGTGCGCCTGCCTGTGGCCTCACAGCCTAGGGGGGACCTATGGACATGTCGCGCGTGGCAGTTGTTATAGAAGATGACCAGGACATCCGGGAAGTCATCAGGCATGTGCTGCTGGCATCCGGGTTTGCCGTTTACCCGGCCGCTACAGGACTGGAAGGCGTGGCAGCGGTCCGGCTGCATAATCCGGCGATCGTTACCCTGGACCTGATTCTGCCTGACATTGACGGGTTCGAGGTGGCCCGCCAGGTGCGCCAGTTCACCGACACGTACATCATCATGGTCACCGCCAGGAACGAGGAGCTGGACACCCTGATGGGGCTCGAGTCCGGCGCTGACGACTTCGTCACCAAGCCCTTCCGTCCCCGCGAGTTGCGGGCCCGGGTTGAGGCGCTGCTGCGCAGGTCCCGCGGCCGGGACCATGCGGGGACGCCGGACGTCCCGCCGGCGGAAACAGTTCTTTCCGCCGGCAGCCGTCCGGCGCACCCAGCGTCTATTCCGGCGCCGGCACCTGTTCCGCAGCCGGCAATTCCGACGGCGCAGCCCGCCACCGCTGTTATGGACCGGCCTGCCGCGCTGGTACACAACGGCCTGTGCCTGCACACTGACACACGCACCGTGAAGGTCGCGGGTTCTGAGGTGGAGCTGACCCGCACGGAGTTTGATTTGCTCTCGGCGCTGATGCGGGCCGGCCGGGTGGTCCGGCCGAAAGCCGAACTCGCCAGGGGAATCCGCTCCCGTGAGTACGACACCGGCGCCTTTGTCGGCGAAGCCGAGGAACGCACCATTGAGGTGCATATCGGGAACCTGAGGCGCAAGCTCGGCGACGACCCCCGGCTGCCCCGCTGGGTGGAGACCGTACGGGGCGTCGGGTACCGGATGGCGCCGAAGGTGGCCACCGGTCAGGACCCGGCCAGCCGGTAGCCGGTCCCCCGCAGGGTCTGGATCCACCGCCGGCCGCCATTGAGCCGGCCGCCGAGCTTACGGCGCAGGTTGTGGATGTACACGTCGATCGACCTTTCATCGATGGACGAGACCAGCCCCCCGGTCCGGGGCCGGTGGCCGCCCAGCAGCACGGACAGCTGGGGCCGGCTGCGCACCCGGCGCCCTCCTTCCAGAAGCAGCCGCAGCAGGTCGAACTCTGTCCGGGTCAGCGTGACTTCCACGCCGTCCGCCTGGACCGCGCGCGCCCACGGATCCATCACCAGGCCGTCCCGCTGGAGCATCGGCCGGCCTGCCGCCGGCTGGCCATCGGAACCCCGGCGGGGCCGGCGCTGGAGCGTTTGGACGCGAGCCTGCAGGATGCGGGGCCGGAAGGGCTTGGTGACATAGTCGTCAGCGCCGGCACCGAACGCCATGAGCAGGTCCTGCTCTGCATCACTGCCGCTGACCACCAGGATGTAGGCGTCGCTGAACTGCCTGATCTGCCGGCTGGCCTCGAAGCCGTCGATCCCCGGCAGACCCAGATCGATGGTGACCAGGACGGGGCTGTGGCCGCGCACGGCGGCCACGCCGTCCTCACCGCTGAAGGCGGTGTGGACGGTGAACCCGCACTCCCCCAGCAGCGACGCGATAAGCGCTGCTGTCCCGGGATCGTCGTCGATTACGACGGCGGCCGGTGCCTCTGCTGCGGGTGCAGCCGTCACGGTTGGACCCCCTGGGCGGCTTTCGCTGTTGCCGCGGCGAACACGCTTCCGGGTTTGGCGTAGCCAATGGTGAGCGAGTCAAGGATGGTCTGGCGGGTGAAGATCCCGGTTCCCGGGGCGGTTTCCGTGAGCAGGTCGATGGTGAAGACAATCTTGGTGCTCTTGGCCTTCGGGTTGGCGGGGACCACTACACCCGAGGAGTAGGCGTACGGCGGATCGATGGCGAAGCTGCCGGTGTCGTTGGCCAGGACTGCGCCGAGCGCGTCAACGCGGGCGTTGAACCTGGTCACCTTGATTGCTTCCCCGGTGGGCGCGCCGTCGATCCGGGCGTTGAGGTTGATGATCGGTGAGGAATCCGGTGTCCACGAGGTGGGGTCCTCGGTGGTCCAGTAGTCGATGACCAGGGTGTGCGCGGCGGCGCCGAGCCGGTGCGTTTTGGAGCCGCTGGCCAGATCGCCGCGGACCGCTTTCCATACCGGAGCGGCCGGGGCTTTCTGGACGGCCGGTGCCTTGAGCACTGACTTGGCTGCCGCCGTCGGGCTTGTGGTGGCGACCGGTGTGGGGGTGGTCGCGGCGACCGGGACCAGCGCGGCGGGCTGGTCCGTTGCCGGTGCGCCGGTGGGACCGGGGAGGCCGGGAACGGTGCACCCGGAGAGGGTAAGCGCGGTGCCGAACGCGAGGACGGACAGTGCCGTACGGGCCGCGCGGCGGGTCCTGAGGGCTGGTGCGGCGTTCATGCGTGGAACCCGCGGTGGCTGCGGAACGTCTTGCGGAGCATGAATGTGGTCTGCACCATGGTGGTGATGTACAGCACCGGCCAGCCTATGGACAGGATCGCGGACTGCAGGTCTATGGGCTGCTGCAGCCAGGTGAAAATGAGGCCCGCACCCACCACGAGGAAAACGATGGCCGGCATCAGGTAGGCCGAGCCCGCACCCCGTTCGGCCCGGGCCTGCGCGGCCCAGTTGTCCGTCTGGTTGCTGGTGAAGAACTTCGTCCAGGCCCGGACAAAGTGCCCCATGCGAAGCCACAGGTAGATCTCCGCCGGCACGGCCAGCAGCGCGAATGCGATGTCCCTCGCCGACTTGCCCCTGATGGACAGGGCGATGCGCAGGTTCAGAATGATGGCAACGATGGGCGGTATCAGCCAGACGGGGTAGAACACGTAGGCGTGGATGCTCAGGGACGCCGCCAGCAGCATGATGAAGCTGACCCGGGTGAGGATGTTGAACACCATGGAGATGTTCTCGCTCCACCGCAGCCGCAGGTTCGGGTGGAAGGGCTGGCCCGGGGTGTTGCTCCGCTGGCCCGGCCACATCAGGTCGATGGCCCCGTAGTTCCACTTCACCTGCTGCCCGTCCAGGGAGCGCAGCGTGTCCATCCCGCCCACCGCGGCCCTGGCCCGGGCGGAGATCTTGGTGGCGTAGCCGATGTTCTTGATCTGCAGCGACAGCAGCGAGTCCTCCACCTCCGAGTCCTTCACCCATGGCGTGGACTGCCGGTTGTCCACCATCACGTTCTTCAAAGCATCCATGGACAGGATGGAACACTGCCCGCCGAGGACGGCCATGTTCCGGCCCCGCAGCAGGTTGTCCATGTTGAATGCCGCGAACTGGGCACGCTGGCCGGCGGTGAGGAACTTGGCTGTGAAGCCACGGGCCGTGGGTTCGGCCACCGTGTAAATGGCGGAGATCCCGCCGATCCTGGGATCACTGAGGATCTCCTCCTCCAGGTACTCCACCGCATGCTTCGCCACCACGGTGTCCCCGTCCACGCCGAGGAAGTAGTCGAAATCGTCGCAGACCTGGGCGAAGCCGTAGTTCAGCGCCCCGACCTTCTTGTCCTTGTTCACGCCGATGTCGTGGATGAACACTTCCGTGCGGTAGGTGACGTCCTGGTAGGTGTGCTCATGCGCTCCGGCGAACTCGCGCGCCACGTAGAACGTCTCGTCATCGGAATTGTTGATGACAACGTGGATCGCGTCCGGGAGCCGCGTCTGCTTCAGCAGGGCGGTGAGGACCTCGGCGATCGTGTCCTCTTCGTTGTAGGCAGGAATCACGCAGGCGATGGTGGTCCGCGCCGTCGTTCTGTCCTGGACTTTCCTGGGCATGACCCTCAGGTAGGGCTGCTCCTCTAACTCGTGAAGTGTTGCACTCACTATGCCTCCGCGTGGGCCAGTAGGGTTGCGCCGGACCGACCGGTCCGGGTAGGTCCCATCCTCAAAGCCCAACCGCAAGGCCACCCGCGGCTTGACCACAAAATCAGCTCAACAAACGCACCCCAGACTCAACACCCGCCAAAGACTCAAGAACACCCCGCCGCCGGCTGAAAAAACCACCAGCAATCTTTGGGATTCGATAAGAATTCGCCGGCCAAGGTGACGTGACGATCTGCCCGAGGTTTTTCCAAGGTCCACGCGCGACACTCACAAGGCGGTCGGCCCCAGCCTCCCCCCAATGCCGGGGCCGACTGCACCCAACAGGCCACGCCCGGCCACATTAGCGGCGGGCGAAGACGTCTGCCCCGAAGCTCCTCAGCCCGGGCGCGGCGGCATACCCGAGCCGGGGCAGGCCGAAGATGTCCTCGATGCTGGCCAGCAGACTGAAGTGGTTGTAGGGCGTGTTCGACGCCGTCCCGGGCCTCACGAACGGCGACAGGACCAGGGCGCCGATGCGGCCGCCGGCGGTGCCTCCCGGGATCATGCCCGCCGGGCCCGTGGAGTCGCCCTCGGACTCGTCGAACGTGATAACCAGCAGCCCGTCCGCCCCGTACGCCGGCGAGGCGAGGATGGCCGGGACGTGCTTTCGAAGCCAGCTGTCGGCGGTGGCGAGTCCGCCGGGCTCACCCGTGACGCAGGGGCTGTCGTGGCCGTCGTTGCAGAGGTTAGGGGTGATGTAGGACAGGTTCGGCGTGCTCGCCGCGGAGCGGAGATCCAGGCCCAGGCGGCTGAAGTCGACGACGTTCCGCTGGCAGCCCGGGGCAGACGTGATGGATGCGAAGTAGACAAAGGGGTTGTGCCGTGTGGCGTACTGGTCGCCCTTACTCGCCTTCTGGGAATTGTCGTCGGCGCCCGGTACCGGATGGCGGCAGGGCGTTCCCATGTCCTCCATGTAGCCCTTCCACGTCCTGCCCGCCGCGGTGAGCTGCCCGGGAAGGGTGGGGACCGATGCCGGATACACGCAGCCGGTGCCCTTCACCTGGTGGTACGCGGCTGTTCCCTTCGGCTTCAGGAGGGAGTAGGTCCCGCAATCATCGCGGTTGGCCGGGTTTGATCCCTGGCCTGATATCTGGGCGATGTAGTTCGGCGCGGAGTGGTGCGCCGTGGCGTAATAGCCGGTCAGGAGCACACCCCGGCGCCGGAGAATCTGCGACAGGTAGGGCGCCTCGGACCCGGCGCCCCAGACCTGGCTGTACCCCTTGTTTTCGAGGTTGATGATGAAGACGTGCCCGGGCTTCGGCAGCGGCCTGCCCTGCGCCTGGGGCTGGGCCGCCGCACCCGTAGACGGGGTACCGGGCACAGGTGCGGGAGCGGCAACCGCGGGGGCGGGATGCCTGGTTGCCGGCGCGGGGGAACTCTGCGCCGGCGCGGGGGTGGCAACTTCCGGCGCAGGGGTACGGGGCACGGGGGCGGTGGCCTCCGGCGCAGGGGTACTGACCGCGGGCGAGGATGTATCTGCGCCGCCCGCTGGAGCGGCGGCCTCGGGTGGTGCCGCTACGGCACCGGGGCTGCACCCTGCCAGTGCCGCGGCGAGGACAAGTGCGGTCAGCGCTGCCGGCAGTCTTTGGGACGAGCCTGTGTTGCGCTCCCCGCGGGGAACTGGGCGGGAGTGTCGCATGGATAGCCCCTTTCGGTGCCCGTCAGCCCGATGACCGCCGACGTTGCCCGCGCAGCGTTGGTGTATTACCAGTGTGGCCAAGTGTGCCTTAGAGCAGGCCCAGGGCGGAAGCCCTGGTTTCTTTGAATCCGGCCGGGACGGCCGTAAACCGGGGAAGAAACCCCGAGCGGCTATCTGGCGGGTGAAGGGCGGCGGGCCTGCGAACGTTGCCATGAGACGGACGTTCCCGGCGCTTCCGTTGAGCGCTTCCTTGACCCCGGGCGTATCCGGCAAGATGTTCGCGGTTCCGCTGAATGTGCCCACCGTGTGTTCTGCGCCGTAGGTGCCGTTGGCGTTCACCAGGGCCGCCGTGAGCGTCATGCTGGCGGCAGGAGAAGGGGTAATCGCGGCCGTCTTGCCATTGGCGCTGACGGTGTCATTGCAAGTGAGCACCGTATCTGTCCACGCCACGGTCATTGGTGGCGGTGGCAGATTGCTGCCACAGGCCGGCAGCGGATGTGGCGCCGACCCCCAGCAGGACCGTCAGGACGAAGGCCACCAGGGCGGCCTTCGCACCCGGGAGGTTCTGCAGGCTCCTCACGCGGCCTCGTCTCCCGTGCCTTCTGGTGCTCCGTCTTCGTCACCTGGTTTCCGGAGCCTGCCGCGGAGGGTCCGGAGGATCAGCAGGGCCCCATAGCCGATCAGGGCTGCGGCGCCAGCTGTCACCCACAGGCCGCGGTCTGTATTGCCCATTGCGTTCGCTACGAAACCAACCATCCGGTGCGTCTCATCCGCAGGCTTGCCCGACTCGAGCTGGAAGGTGACGATGTCCCCGTACTTCAGCTCGCTGAATGCTGCAGGCTTCACCACTAGGAACGTGCCCGGAGGGTGCTTCGGAGCCATGGAGTTGGTGAGCACCGTGTACGTCCGGGACCCGGTGGCCTTGGGCACGATAATCAGTACCAAGGCTGCGAACACCAGAACCATCAGCAGCCCAAAGCTGACGAGACGTCCGACGACGGCAACGCCACGCCCGTGGCGCGGGGGCCGCGGGGCGCCCCTTTAGAGTTGGCGTGCGCTGAGGGGAATACTGATGTTCACCGATTGTCCTTTTACTGCGGTGGTCGCGGAAGTGGAGAGCTTCACTTCGAAGCACATCACGGTGCTGCCGCCCTTGGGGACGGCCGCGGAGGTCACGCCCGCGCCCGACAGCGCCAGGTAATTTGTGGTGACTGCGCAGTCGGCAACCGTTGGGGCCGACTTCGCATTGACCGTCACGTATTGGGCAAGCGAGCCGGTCCCCACGTTGGTGACGGTGGGGCTTGCTGCCGTGACGGCGATGCTGAACACTCCCCCGGCGTCCGAGGCATTCGCCACCACAGTGTTGGCGTACGTCGAGCTTCCCGGGCTGAGGACGGCGTTCTGGGTAGTGAGCGCCAGGCTGGCTGACTGCCCGTCGGCCATGGTCATGGGAGTGGTCTGTCCGGACGGCGCCCCGGTGAGGTTGACGGTGAACGAGGCGGAAGTGATTGTTCCCGGAGCCCTGGAAACCATTGCGTTCCAGAGTGCGTAGCTGCCTTGGACGGCCAGGAGGCCCAGAAGCACGGCCGCGGCGATCAGCGCCGCGGCCCGCAATGACCGCGGGATGTGCATGGTTCCTCCTCCTGGCCACTGACCCGGTGAATGCGGGGTGCGGCCGGTGCCGCACACCGCAGTTACCAGACTAGGACAGGCCGGGCTGGGTGACCTGGTTCAGGGTGAAGGCGACGTTGCCGAAGTTGTAGGCCTTGGTCACGTCCGAGCGGCCCGTGGTGGTGGACAGGAATTCGAAGGTGATGGTGGCGGTGACCGTCGTGGAGGTCTTCAGCGGGTTGCTGACGACGGCGCTCGGTGAACCGGCGGTCAGGACGGGATCGGTGACGATGACATTGGCGGCGGTGAATCCGTTGGCGGGGGTTGCACCCGTTGCGGTGATGTTGGCGGCCATTTTGTCACCCGTCAGGGTCACGGTGAGGTTCTGGGTATAGGTCAGCTTGTCGCCGGGGACAACCTTGTAGGTGGAGATGTCGACTGTGGCGTTGTTACGGTCCGTCCAGACGCCAGTGGCGGCCGCGACGTTCAGGTCGCCGGCGATGACGGTGCCGGGAGTGCCTGAAGCGGCGGCGTTCCAGGAGGCCAGGGTGCCGCCGCCGCCCAGCAGAAGTGCAGCGCCAACGGCGATGGCGGCGGTTCCCTTGATCAGTGCGCTGTTCTTCATGATGAGACCCTTCAAAACTTGCGAGTGGATTTCCTGCTGAAAAGAACAATGCCGAGGCAAACTCAGGACTCCATGCGATAAACAGTCAAGAATCACTCAAGAAAAGACACCCGGTTCGGGGTGATATCTTGAGTCACCGTCCCATTTGGGCGGTGACTCAACTTTGGCGCCTGCCGCGTACACCGATGTGCGTTGCCGGCTGCCCGTGCAATTGGAAGCTGGGGCTTTTATGCGCTTTGTGAAGAATCTGCGCGCCGGAAGCGGTGCGCTTTGGGCAGCGGCAAGCGGGCGGCGCGGCATCGCGCGGAACGCAAGTGCCGCCGTCGTTCTGGCCTTTTCTGCCGTACTGGCCCTTACGACGGCGGGCCCGGCCGGTGCGATCACCGGTGACTACACCAAGGACAACGAGCACCCCTTCGTGGGGCTGATTGTTTTCTACGATTCCACCGGAGCGTTCAACCACAGGTGCTCAGGGTCCCTGCTGACGCCCACTGTGTTGCTGACCGCCGGGCACTGCACGGCCGGTGCTTTGTCGGCCCGGGTCTACTTCCAGCAGGACGCCGGCGTGGACTGGACACCGGAAACCGGCATTGATCCGGACACCGGCTATCCGAGCGCCTGCGCTGCGGGAACGCTGGGAACCCAGTGCGCAACCTCAGGCAAGATGTACAACTACGGCTACACCAGCATGGACGCCGTCCCCGAAACCAAGGACGCCGGCCTGGTGATCCTAAACCAGCCCATCGCACTCAGCGAATACGGCCGGCTCGCCGCACCGGGAACCCTGGACGCGCTGGCCACCAAGCGCGGACAGCAGGAAACCACGTTCACCTCCAGCGGCTTCGGCATTTCCGCGGCCAGTCCGGGAGGCGAGACCTCATTCCGGGAACGGCTCATGGCCCAGTCCAAGCTGACGAACCTCAACAGCGCCAGCACCGACGGCTATAACGTCCAGACCAACGGCAACGGCAGCGGCCTGGGCGGCACCTGCAACGCCGACTCCGGCGGCCCGCTGTTCTACGGCACCGCCGAGTCGAACCTCATCACCGGCATCACGTCGTTCAACCACAACCGGTACTGCAAGGGGACGAACTTCTCCTACCGCACCGACCGGCAGGCCGTGATCGGCTGGATCAAAACAACCACCGGAAGCGAGTTCGCAAACATCAAGTTTGGGACCGCCAGCTGACTAACATGTTCGACGGCGGGCGGGCACCCGCCGTCGAACGGTGGCCGCTCGCCGTCGAACGGCCACCCGTCCCAGCGCCCCTTTCTGGGCGGCTACGCCAGGAACTCCGCCGCGGCCTTCACCGCAACGGTCCGCACGGCATACACCGGTGCGAACACCGGGCGCTTGGGCAGCAGGGGTTCGGGTGCCGGATGGTCGTGGATGCCGGGCAGGGCCGCACGCTGCAGGGCAATGCGCTGCCACGCCCACGGGAGGAAGTAGGTCCGCGCCCAGGCAAGGTCCCCGGCCCTGGCATCGCGCCAGCTGCTGTGCGGCAGGGCCTTGGGCTCCAGCGGCTGCAGCGAGTGCTGCACCTGCAGGGTATCCAGCACCTGCATCGCAATGGTGTGGTGTCCCAGCGGCGAGAAGTGCAGCCGGTCCGGGTCCCACATCCGCGGTTCCCTGAGTTGCGGCAGGGTCCACAGGTCCACGAGCAGGCATTCATGCGCGGCGGCCACAATCCGGATGTTCTCGTTGAAGATGGCTATCCGGGAGCGGCTCCGCCCCAGGATGGGCGTGCGCCGCCAGTCCGGCCCGGCGAACAGCATGATGGTGGCGCCGGTGGCACTCAGCCGCTCCACGCCGGCCTCCAGCTTGGCGGCAAGCTTGTCCGGGTCGGTGCGGTGGAACACCATGTCGTTCCCGCCGGCCGACAGCGTGATCAGGTCCGGTTTCAGCTCCAGCGCTGGCTCCGTCTGCCGGTCAAGAATCTGGTCCAGAAGCAGGCCACGTATGGCCAGGTTGGCATAGGCAAAATCTTGGCGCTCCGCGCTGAGCTCCTCTGCCACCCGGTCCGCCCAGCCCCGGAGCCCTCCGGCGCAGCGTTCCTCGGGGTCGCCAACGCCCTCCGTGAACGAATCCCCCATCGCCACATACCGGCTCCAGGGGTGCGGAGCCGTTGCGTCCGCAGCGGAGTCCCGGGGTCCAAATCGGCCGATGTGTTTCATCGCCTCGTCCTCTCCCTTGCGCCCCTGGCGCGGTACGCCTGTGGCGTTATCCAAGGAACGCTCGAGCCCCGCGGGAAATTCCGTAAACGTTCGCACTTTTGTGAATATTTTCCGGATGGATATTTAATCCATTCGGTGTAGTATCTAGATGCCCGCTCTTTTACGCGCTAGCCCCAACCGCCCTGCACGCAAGGAGACACCGTGAGCCTGCCGGAACAGACACGTCCTTTTCGACAGCCTCCCGGCCGGGAAGCCCTCCTGGGATCGCTGCTCGGAATCCTGGCAGGGCTGCTCGGCCTGGCACCATGGCTGATAACCGGCGCGCGACTCCCGCTGCAGAACCTGTGGGGCACCGAGGTTCTCCCGGAACAGATGCCGGTCTCGCTGCTCCCGCTGAGCCAGTACAAACTCACCACGCTCGTGGCTTTCCTCACCGCCGGCGGTGCGGTAGCCGGGCTCGCCGTGCGCATGTGGTCCCCTGCCCGACGCCGTCTGGTGGGGTGGTGCGCGGCGTCCGGCGTTCTTGCCGTCCAGGCCATTGCCGCCATCCAGTCATTCACGGTGCTCTACGGGGGCCTGGATACCGGGACGATGGCGGGCATCTACTTCGCAGGCCTGCTGGCCGGCGTCATCGCGTCCATCGCCGCGGGCCTCGTGGCGTTCCTGCTCCTCCGATCGAGGTCACGGGCCCTGGCTGCGCTGGGCGCCGGGCTGGTGGCGGTGCCGCTCACGTCGTGGGGTGTGGGGTGGGTTGCCGGCTTCGTTGGGCAGACCAACATCCCCGCTGCGGTGCCGGCGCTGTCGCGCTGGGTCCCTGCGCTCATCGTCGGCTTCGCCCTGGCGTGGTGCGGCCTGCGTCCTTTGCGGCGGGCCGTCGTGTGGCTCGCAGGCCTGGCCCTGTTGTGGGTGGTCCCGGCGCTGTTCATCTCTGTCAGTTACGTCCTCGGGACACGCGCACTGGCCAGCGACGTGCAGGAGATGCTGCTGATGAGCCGGCAAATCCTGGCGGCCACCCTTGGACCGGCCGGCGGGGCTGGTCCCACAGTCCTGCTGGCTCTGGCCGTCGCGCTGGCAGGGCTGGGCATCCGATCCGTTGCCAGCCGCCGGCGGCCCGGCAACCGGGTTGGCTCCACGCCATAGGTCGGCGGCTCCCCCGGTGCTAGATTCAAGGTGCCTGCGCCCCTCTGACCTGCAAGGAGCTTCCAATATGCTGATCGGTGGCCTTCCGGCCCACATTCTTTTGGTCCACGGCGTCGTCGTCTTCGGGCCGCTGGCCGGACTAGGCGCCGTCATCTATGGCCTGGCCGGCCGGACGCGCCGGTATCTCGCCTGGCCGCTGGGCGCGCTGGCGCTGATCCTTGCCCCGCTGACACTCATCACCGCGCAGGCGGGTGAGCAGCTGCAAGCTACCCGCGGCGCCACCGACGCCATCCAGGCGCACGCCCAGCAGGGCGACATCCTGAAGATCGCCGCCGTCGTCTTCTTCTTCCTGGTGCTGCTGATGGTCGCCGCCACCTTTGCACCACTGGCCGACCGGGTCCCTGCACTGGCCGGGCTCCAGCGCTCCCGCCCCGCGCGCATCGCGGCGCTTACCCTGGGCGTGCTCGCCGGCCTCTTCGTCATCTACCAGAGCGTGATCACCGGACACTCCGGCTCGTTCTCCGTGTGGGGCGGGTAGCTTCCCAGGCCTCGCGGGACGCCGCCGGCCGGGACCGGCGACGGGCTGGGTGAGCCTCCTGGCATGGGGACCATCGGGCTCTTCCGCCGCCGGCCTAGACTCACATTACGCTTCCTGGCCCGGACGTAGCCGGGCGAAGTTTCTTCCCTGCGGACCCCGAGGTCCGGTTAGGACACACAGCCGACGTTCGGGTGGTCCCCAAGGTGGTCCCAGCTTTCCCCAAGAAGCGCGGATCAGACTTGCCTCACTCCGAAAGGGCCGGCCGTCAGGGCAAGATGGCTGGTCCCAGGCGCCGGGCCCGGAATGTTCCCCATGCTTTCCGGACCCGGCGGAAAGGGTTACGGCCATCGCACCGCGGCAGTCCGTCGGGGCTTTGGCGCGCAAGGTTTTCCCAAGCTTTGTTGGAGAGAATTTGATTGCCGGCCACTCGTTTGCCGCGCGAAAACCGGCATGGCACCGGGAACGACGGAGCCCTCCACGGGCCCGGTGCCGCTTCAAAGCCAGCTCCCCGTCTGCGGCGTGGGTTTCAGTCCAGCCCAGTGGTCTCAGGCGCCGGCGGGCAGGAGCTCTGCCGCCCGGTGCATCAGCACGTGGTTTCACTCTCCTCCATCGACTGGACCGGCCTTACGTCCTAGACTGTGCAGCACCCACTGGAGGCCGGGGCTCATCGCGGGCGCTGCCGGCGTTAAGGACCCCAGCAGCGACGGCGAAGGAGTGGCAGTGACAGGGCTCAGCAACGAGGCACCCGATATCCTGCAGCGCTACTACCGGATCCTGTCTGCCGGAATCGATGCCTATGACCCCCAGGGCGAATTCCGAACCCTGCTCGCCGACGGCCTCGAATTTGAAGGACCGATCGCGGGCAAGCGCACAGGGGCGGACGGCTTCTGCCAAGGCGTCAAGGGCTTCATCACCAATGTAACGTCCATCGAGTTCGTCCACGAAGTTCACGGACCGGACGGATCGGCGACTCTTTACGACGCCCGCCTGCCCGGTGGCATGGCACGGATGGCCGAGTTCTTCAGCATCAGCGACGGCAAGATCGCCGCTCTTAGGATCCATTACGACCCCGCCGACTACACCCTGAAAGGTGGCCGTTAGCCATGAAGCTGGATGCTGTTGTCAAAGCCATTGAGGATTTTAGTGCACTCGACGGGGTGGGGTCTGCCCTCGCCGGGGCCGTGGGAAAGGCAGTGCAGCCACGGCCTGTCCGGAACCTGCTCAGCGGCACTGCCATCGGGCACCCGCTGCATCCGGTCCTCACCGATCTGCCCCTGGGCGCCTGGAGCATGGCGTCGCTTCTGGACTTGGTGGGAGGCAAGGCCTCCGAACCCGCTGCCGACCTCCTCGTAGCCGTCGGCATTGCCACCGCCGTTCCGACGGCCGCAGCAGGGCTCAACGACTGGTCGGACACGCAAGGAAAGACGAGACGAACCGGGCTGGTCCACGCTGCCGCGAACAGTGCGGCCCTGTGCTTCTACGTTTCGTCTGCTGTGGCCCGCGGGACCGGTCGCCGCGGACTCGGCAGGACGCTTGCACTGGCAGGCTTCGGACTCATTACCTTCGGCGGCTACTTGGGCGGCCACCTGGCCTTTGGCGATGCGGTGAACGTCAACAAGACAGCGAGCCGAACAGGACCCGCCGAGTGGACGGACGTGCTCGACGACGGTGACCTCGCCGACGGAGATCAGCGCACTGTGGATGTTGCCGGAATCACGGTCCTGCTGCACCGTTCCGGGGATCGCGTGCAGGCACTCGATGCTCTCTGCAGCCACATGGGCGGCCCGCTGGGCGAGGGGAAGGTCGAGGATGGTTGCGTTATCTGCCCCTGGCATGGAAGCACTTTCCGGCTGACCGACGGCACGGTGGTCCGCGGACCGGCCACCCACCCGCAGCCCGCCTACGAAACCAGGTCCGCTGACGGCCGGATTCAAATCCGCAGCCTCCCCTAGCTGGACCGGAACCCGCCCGTCCATCCGCCATGCACGTCCGTCCCGTCACTCCCGGGGGCGGTCCTCGCAGTCGTTCAGGTGCGCGAGCAGTGCCGCCTCCGGGTTTCCGGGATGCTCTGAGATGTGCCGCAGCAGCCCGAGCCGCATTTCCTCCTCCATGTCAGCGTCGCTCAGGAGGTCGAGGATCAGGCACTGGACCTGCCGGCGGATAATTTCCCGGCCAGGTGGGGTGGCCATTGCTTCCTACCCCACCTTGCCCAGCGAAACCGTCAGGTCCGTCTGCGCCGCCGAGTGGTCCCTGTTCCTCGCCACCATCACGATGGCGTACTGGCCCTTGCGCAGCTGGCCGCTGCCGGTCCTGGTGAAGCCGTTCGACTCATAGAACGCCTCCGCCGACGCGAGCACCTGGTCCGCGCCGCCCGGAACCGTCAGCAGCACGGTCCACGCTCCGGCAGTGCCGCCCGACCCCTGCAGCTGGCCCGGCGGAACCGGCACATCAGCCGGCCAGTCGGCGGGCAGGGCGGGCAATGTGCGGGCACCCTCTCCGCCTTCACCGTTACCGTCCGAACCCCGACGGCGGCCTCCGGACTGAGCGGGCGCCGCACCCGCCGTCGTACTTCCATTGACCGAGGACGACGGCGGGACGGGAACCGACGGTTGGGCTGTGACGGACAGCCCCGGCACGGGCGCTACGCTGACCGCCGCGGTTCCCGCGGACGCGCTGACCGGCGGCGTTACCTGTGGCCCCTGGCTGCAGCCTGCGAGCCCGGCAGTGGCGAGGACCGCCGAAGCGAGTCCCCGCCACAGTGCCCCTCGCCACAAAGACGCGGCTCGGTTCATGGGAGCGGGCCGGTCACCAGGGAGACGGCGCCAGGGCCGCCGCGTTGCCGGTGCCCTCGCCGCTGACCAGGAACGGCAGGTGCCAGAGGTCGTTCGGCACCAGCCCATCGCCGGGCTTCACGTTCTCCGGGAAGAGGTACTCGAAGACCGGCGCGATGTACTGCCCCGGCTGGAGCCCATTGGCCCTGGTGGGCGCGTTCTTGAAGCAGGTGTCCAGTGCTGCCTGGTTGATGGTGGTGGTGCTGACGTTCACCGGCGTGGGCAGGCACAGGGTGCGCACACCCACCCGGACGGTCCGGTCCGGCTGGCTCAGCAGACCGTTGGGCGCCTTGGTGGCCCGCAGCCGTGCCCGCTGCGGCTGGGCCCCGGTGTTCTGGGTGGTGATGCCGCCGGTGGGGCCGCTGATGGGAACGCCGTTCTCGCCCGTCATTTCAAACGGCGTGATCCAACGGTTGCGCACGGATCCGTCCGTGTTGCGGTCCTCGTAGTAGATGTCCACGGGGGTCTTGACGTCCGTGGTTTCGGCTTCGAGGAAGATGCGGTCCTGGGTTTCCTGGGCTACGCCGCTGACTGCAGTCGCCACCGGGTCCGCGGTGCCGACGCCGAACTCGCCGATCGCCAGGTAGCTGGGCTGGGTGCCCGGCTGGGTGTAGATGCCGAGGTTGGCCTCCACCGTGTGGGCGGAGATGTAGTCCTCGGTGCCGTGCATCAGCGTGCCCGAGTAGTCCACGTAGTCGCCGATCTCAAACGGCGCCTGCTGCGACGCGTCCGGGCCCGTCGTCGGAAGTCCGGTGAAGGCCGGCATCACGTACTGCGAGCAGTACTTCTGCCCCGGCGCCGGGCCGCTGAGTTCGCCGCTGGCCGGCAAGGCAACGCCGGCGACGCTGAAGTTGCGGCAGGCCGGGGCGAGCGGCCGGTTCTTCTGCGGGCAGAGCGGGTCATCCTTCACGCTGGGGTCCGTGCGCGGGATGCACATGGGATAGCCCGTGCCCGCATGCACGGTGGGGTTGTCCTGGTCCACGCTGAAACGGTTGTCAGGCGACTGGCCGTTGCTGAACCGGCCGGTGTCCGCTCCGGTGCTGTCGTGCAGGCCGGCGATCTTGGGGTCGTTCAGCTGAACGGTCACGGTGGCGCCGGCCGCGTTGGCCACCTTCAGGGCGCCGCTGGCGTAGTCGATGCCGGTAATTTCGCCGCGGCCGGTGTTGGCAGACTGCTGGGAGACGAAGACCAGCCCCGCGATGTGCTTGGCGCCCACCATGTTGCCCACCGCCCGCAGCTCCAGGCCCTCTGTGCCCAGCGGCGCGCTGCCTCCGGTGCCGTGCACAAAGTCCGCCCAGCTGAGCGTGTTGGCAGGCATCTGGACAATGAGGTTGCAGGGAATGGTGATGACGACGCCGTTGATGGTGACGGAGCCGCCGAAATCGGACGGGTCCGCCGTGGGGCAGGCCGCGCCGTCGACGGTGGCGTTGTGCGCCAGGCCGGTGTCATCGTAGCCGTGCAGGTTCGCGGCGGGGACTGACAAGGCGGGGGTGGGCAGCGTGGGCACCACCCACGGGGACACGATCCCCTTGGGCGGTTTGGCTGTTCCGCCGCCACCGCCCTTGGCGAGGGCGGTGCCTACACCGCCGGTGGCGATCAGGCCGGCGGCGGCACAAATGATGGTGGCTTTTCGAAGCGTACTGGGCCGAACTTTGGTGGTCCTCATGGCTGGTCCTTTCGGAGGTGCCGTTGTTACTGGGGCGGAACGGTTCCCGGGCGGGACTGTTCCTGTGCGGGACGTGCAGGGGTTTCCTGCGCTCATGAGGGGTGCGTGGTGCGGTGCGGGACGGGCTCTGGCGCGCGGCCCGCTCGAGGTGCGGGCCGACGTCGGACGGTCTTCTTTGCCGGGGTAGCAAAGGCAACATTTGGTTGCCGAGCCAACCATCCCCCCGGCCACTTGGGAAAACCCTGCTTTTTCCCCCAACTGGGAGGTGGTCCACCCACCAACCTGAGTCCCCCAAGGATTTCCCAACCGGCCGCCCATAGCTTCCTGTGCATCGAGCCAGCCGTTGCGGCGGGCAACTAATCAGGGGAGGAACACCATGGAGAACCATGGACTATTCAGGGTGCGGCCGCGGTCTCAATCGGTCCCGCCGGCGTGGGTGATCGGCACTATTCTGCTGGGGATCCTGGCCGCGCTGGCACCGCTGCTCTTTGCGTCGGGTCCGGCCACCGCCAAGGTCAGCGCCGCCGTCACCTACGTGCCGCAGACCCGCACGTACTACATCGGCGCCGACGAGGTGGAGTGGAACTACGCCCCCACGGGCAAAAACCAGATCACCGGTGAAGCCTTCGACGACGACGCCGCGGTCTTCACCAAGCAGGGTCCGCAGCGGATCGGCAGCACATACATCAAGTCCCTCTACCGCGCCTACACGGACGACAGCTTCAAGACCCTCAAGCAGCGGACTCCGGCCGAGGAACACCTGGGCTTCCAGGGCCCGGTGATCCGCGGCGTCGTCGGAGACACCATCAAGGTGGTCTTCAAGAACAACCTGGACCGGCCGGCGTCGGTCCACGTCCACGGTGTGTTCTACGACAAGAGCAGCGAGGGAGCCCCCTACGCGGACGGCACGTCCGGTGCTGCGAAGATGGACGACGGCGTGGCCCCCGGCGCCACCTACACCTACACCTATGAGGTGCCCGAGCGGGCCGGCCCCGGACCCATGGACGGCAGCTCCGTGATGTGGATGTACCACTCGCACACCGCCGAGGTGGCGGACGACTACTCCGGGCTCGTAGGCCCCATGGTGATCACCAGGGCCAGCAACGCCCGCGCGGACGGCACCCCGAACGACGTCGACCGGGAGTTCTTCCTGCAGTTCAAGGTCAGCAACGAAAACAACAGCCCGTACCTGCAGCAGAACATCGACAAATTTGCGGGCAAGCCGGCCAAGGTGAACCCGGACGATGAGGGGTTCCAGGAGAGCAACATGATGCACGGCATCAACGGTTATGTATTCGGGAACCAGCCGCTGGAGTCGATGACCATGAAGAAGGGCGAACACGTCCGCTGGTACCTGATGGGTATGGGCACCGAGGTGGACCTGCACACCCCGCACTGGCACGGCAACACGGTGACGGCCCTCGGCATGCGCACCGACGTGGTGAACCTGCTGCCGGCCAGCATGGTGGTGGCGGACATGGTGCCGGATGACGTGGGAACCTGGTTGTTCCACTGCCACGTCAACGACCACATCAGCGCCGGCATGATGACCCGCTACCGGGTCCTCAACGCCGACGGCACCGAAGGCGCCGTCACCGAATCCGCCGGGACCGGGACCGCCGCCGGCTCTGCCGCGACGCACGCCGCCGGGCACTAGGTTTCACTGACTCCTGGCCCAACTGACTCGCAGTAAATGTCGTTTTGAACGCTCATAACGACAACAACTGCGAGTCAGTTGGGCCTTCCCGTGCTCGCCGGAGGTTCTGCGCACCATCGCAAAGTAAGGTTACTGTCGATTAGGAATTCGCGGTGTCGATATGGAAGCAGGAGACTGAATGGATTTCAGGCAAATCATTGAGAGCGCCGGGCAGTACCTCGACTTCGCTGGAGTGGCCGTCATGGTCATCGGCGCGGTCATCTCAGTGCCCATGGCTGTGCGGGGGCGGAACTTTCCCGGGGGCCGCGACGGGCACGAAGGCATATCCGTGTACCGGCAGTACCGGCAGCTTCTGGGCCGGTCCATACTCCTTGGCCTTGAGCTCCTTGTCGCAGCGGACATCATCCGCACGGTGGCGGTGACTCCTACTTTCACCAGCGTGGGTGTCTTGGCCGGGATCGTCTTGATCCGGACCTTCCTGAGCTTTTCCTTGGAACTGGAGATCACCGGGAGGTGGCCCTGGCAGAAGGAGGACAGGCATTCCGGCGCAGCAGCGTCTGCCTGATCGAGGGAATACCTGGGCTTTGGCCGCGCGACACGGACGGGTGAGTTCCAGAGCGGGTGTGGAACAATCGAATAGCCCTTTGAAAGGAGCCATTCACCCATGCGGCAGCCGGACCAGGGACGACGGGTACCCTCCGGCTACCGGACACCCGCGGGCTGGGCCAGGGTGCTGCGCGGCTCCCCCGCCACCCTCGTCTTCGTTGCCCTCCTCTGGGCCGCGGGCGCGGTGTCCGCCAGCCTCCGTTCCGGGCCGCCGCCGTTTCTTCTGCCCCACGTCACAGCCACCTCACGCTCGGTCCCGGACCACTGGTGGACGCTGCTGCTCTCCGCGTTCTGGGAGCGGGACCTGGCCGGGTACATCGTGGGCACACTGGTGCTGCTCTTGGCCGGGCTGCCGCTGGAGCGACGTCTGGGGTCCCTGAAGTTCGCTGTGGCGGCGCTGGCCGGGCACGTGCTGGGAATCGTGGCGACGCTCGGGTTCCTCGCCGTGGCCCGCGGCCTGATGGGCAGCTGGATCCGCGACCTGAGCGGCCACTTCTTCCTGGGGCCGAGCGCCCTGGCCTGCGCGGCCGCGATGGCTGCAACGGCGGCCCTCTCCACGCTGTGGCGGCGCCGCGTCCGCGTAGTCCTCCTGGCCGTGCTGCTCCTGTTTGCGATGTATGCCGGTGGCTTCGAGGACCTGGTCCGGCTCGGTGCGGCCGTGGCCGGAGGGCTGCTGGGTCCGGTCCTCTTGGGACGCCGGCCGCGCTTCGGCTGGCCGGCCGTCTCCCGGCACGAGGCCCGGATTCTGGTGGCGCTGCTCCTGACAGTCGCGGCAACCGGGCCGGTAATCGCGGGACTGGCGCCGCACGCCGTCGGCCCTCTTTCTGTTCTCAAGTTCCTGTTCACCAACATCCAGCCGGTGGATCCCGCAACGCTGCAGGCGTCCTGTTCCCGCTCGGCCGACCTCAGGGACTGCGCAGCCGCCCAGCTGCAACTGCGGGCCGGGGCGGGCGGAATCTTCATGGCAATCCTGCCGTCGTTCATGCTGCTCCTGTTCGCGGACGGCCTGCGGCGCGGACGGCGGTTCGCCTGGGTGGGCGCGCTGTCGATCCAGGCCTCGCTGTCCCTGCTGGCCGCCGTCACCATCGCCGGCGTGCTGCTGCCGCCGCCTCCGGGTTCAGCCTCCCGCGAGGGCGTGGGCGGGATCGAGCTGTCCGGCTATTCCCACCCGCTCAGCCTGGTGCTGCCGATGCTGGTCCCGGTCCTCCTGACAGTGCTCCTGCTGGCAGGCCGGAACCTGTTCCCGGTGCGGGCTCCGCGCGGGACGTACGTGCGGCTGGCCCGCCGGGTGGCGGCTGCCCTGGTTCTGCTGAGCGTGGCTTACCTGGGCCTGGGACTCCTTCTGGCAACCGGATTTACGCCTGCACCCGGGCTGCTTCAGCTGCTCGCCGATGTCCCGGACAGATTCATTCCCCTGGGCTTCCTGGTGGACCGCTCACCGGCCTTCTTCCCCGAAAGCACCGCCGCCGTCGTGCTTTACGAAAGTATCGGCGTCGTGTTCTGGGCGTGGACCGGAGCACTGCTGCTCCGGACATTCCTGCGTCCGGCCCACGGCCGGCACAGCGCGGACGAGGAGCGGGCGCGGCGTATCCTCAAGTCGCACGGCGGCGGCTCGCTGTCATGGATGACCACATGGAGCGGGAACAGTTACTGGTTTTCCGGCTCGAGCTTCATCGCCTACCGGGTGCGCAGCGGGGTGGCCGTGGCGCTCGGCCCGCCGGTGGGACCGCGGGCCGACCGGGAAGCCGCCTTCACGGAGTTTGCCCGGCATTGCCGGTTGAGCGGGTGGACGCCGTGCTTCTACTTCGTGCCCGAGGAGCTCCGCGGCCTGGCCGGACCGCTGGGGTGGGGCTCGGTGCAGGTGGCGCAGGAGACCGTGCTGCGGCTGGACGAGGTGTCCTTCCGGGGCAAGAAGTTCCAGGACATCCGCACCGCGCTGAACCGGGCGGCCAAGGCTGGCATCCGTGCCGAGTGGACCACATTTGCCCGGGCGCCGATCGCTGTCCAGGCCCAGATCGAGGCGATTTCCGAGGAGTGGGTGGCGGACAAGAAGGTCCCGGAGATGGGCTTCACGCTGGGCAGCCTGGATGAGCTGGACGATCCCGAGGTCCGCTGCCTGCTCGCGATCGATTCCGACCACACCCTGCATGCGGTGGCGTCGTGGCTGCCGGTGTACCGGAACGGATACGTGGTGGGCTGGACGCTCGACTTCATGCGGCGGCGCGGCGACGGCTTCCGCGCGAGCATCGACTTCCTGATCGCCTCTGCGGCTCTGAGCCTGCAGGACGAGGGGTGCGAGTTCATGAGCCTGTCCGGAGCGCCGCTGGCGCGGGTCCCGTCTTCCTCTGCCGTGTCTGGTGGGGCTTCCGGTTCTTCTGAGTCCGCCTCCCCTGGGGCTTCCGGGACTTCCGGGGCCTCGAGGGCCTCCGGGGCGTCGGGGGCGTCGGGGGCCTCCGGGGCCGACGCGAACGGCGGCCTCGACCGGATGCTCGACTGGCTGGGCGCAGCGTTGGAGCCGGTGTACGGGTTCCGGTCCCTGCTGGCGTTCAAGGCGAAGTTCAAGCCGGACTACGAGCCCATGTACCTGCTCTACCCGGACGCGGCCGCCCTGCCCGCGATCGCCAACGCCATCACCCGCGCATACCTGCCGTCGATCAACCTGGGCCAGGGCCTGACGCTGGTGCGCGGCCTCCTCACCCGCCGCTGACCCGCCCAACTAGGTCGCAGCACAGGGCGTTCCCAGCGCTGAGAACGCCCTGTGCTGCGACTTACTTGGGCCGGGCTACCCGAGTGCGAAGCCCGTGTGCCGTTCCAGGGCGTCGAGCAGTTCAGCCTGGAACGCCGGGTCGTTGACGGCAGGATGGGGCTCCCGGCGCTGCTGGTGGAACCAATAGCCTCCGGATACCCGGCCTTCAGCAACATCCCGGGCGGCGAGCCACACCTGCGTGACGTGCCCCTGCTCCAGGTCATCGGGTGCGCCTCGTCCGCCCATGCGCGTGGGTACCCATCCCGGATCCACGGCGTTGCTTTCGACCTCGGGCCAGCGGCTGGCCACCGCGGCCGAGAGCGTCGCCACGTACAGCTTGCTGTCCGAGTACGCACCCGGACGCTGGGCCGAGTTCGCCCAGTCGATTCCCCCGAGGTCGGGCGTGCCGGACCGGTGCATGCCGCTGCTGATATACACCATGCGGGGCGGCCGGGCCATGAGCGCGGTCAGGATGTAGGGCGCAACGGTGTTCACGGAAAGGATCTGGTTGCCGCTGTAGACGCCGGCGTTATGGATGACCGCATCGAACGGGCCGTACTGGTCTGCCTGTTCCGCCACGCGTACTGTCTCACCGGGGTCAGCCAGATCCCCGACGACGGTCCCGGCGGCCTGCTCCCTGACAGCCCCGGCACCTGTGAAACGCGACTCATTCCTGGCGTGCAGCACCACTTCATGGCCCTGCTGGATCAGCGCCCGGGCAGCATTCAGCCCGAGCCCGCCGGCAGAACCGGTAATGAATATTCTCGCCACTGTGCCTGCTCCGTTTCCGCTCCCGTTTCCGCCCCTACCAGACTGCCTGATCCACAGTAAAGGGGACATCCCGGCGTCTGGCAGGCCCTGACAGGGACTCCCTCTGTATTCACAGGGTCCGTACGCTGGTTAGTAACCCGCTGCGCGAGGGCCGGACGCCGGCCGGAAAATTCCTGGCGCAAACGGGAAGAGACTTGGGGGTCCCTGTGGTTACCCCTTACAGCAGGGTCTGCCTCACGCCACGGCGATGGGGTTTAGTAGATGAAAGAAACGGCCGATTTTTTTCATCTGTGGCCCGCTCCACCCAACCGACACATAGGAGAACTATGCCTACCGTCAACGCCTACGCCGCGCCCTCCGCTTCCGAGGACCTCATCCCCACCACCATCGAGCGCCGCGAGGTCGGCCCGCACGATGTCCTAATCGACATCAAGTTCGCCGGCATCTGCCACTCCGACATCCACACCGTCCGCGGCGACTGGGGCCCGCAGCAGTACCCGCTCGCTCCCGGCCACGAAATCGCCGGCATCGTCACCGAGGTCGGCTCCGAGGTGACCCGGCACAAGGTGGGCGACCGGGTGGGCGTTGGCTGCATGGTCAACTCCTGCCAGGAGTGCGCCAACTGCCTCGCCGGGGAGGAGCAGTACTGCCTGAAGGGAATGGTCGGCACCTACGGCGCGGTTGACCGCGACGGCACCATCACCCAGGGCGGCTACTCCACGCACGTCGTGGTCACCGAGGAATTCGTCGTCACCATTCCGGAGGGCATCGAGCTCGACGTCGCCGCTCCCCTTTTGTGCGCCGGCATCACCACCTATTCCCCGCTGAAGCGCCGGGGCGCCGGCCCCGGCAAGAAGGTCGCCATCGTCGGCCTCGGCGGGCTCGGCCACATGGCCGTCAAGCTCGCACACGCCATGGGCGCCGAGGTCACCGTCCTGTCCCAATCGCTGAAGAAGCAGGAAGATGGCCTGCGCCTGGGCGCGGACCACTACTTCGCCACCAGCGACGCCGGGACGTTCGAAGCCCTCGCCGGCAGCTTCGACCTGATCATCAACACGGTCAGCGCCTCGATCGACATCAGCTCCTACCTGCAGCTGCTGTCCCTCGACGGCACACTGGTCAACGTCGGTGCCCCGGCCGAGCCGCTCCCGGTCAACGCGTTTGCCCTCATCGGCGGACGCCGGGCCTTCGCCGGTTCCATGATCGGCGGCATCCGCGAAACCCAGGAGATGCTCAACTTCTGCGCCGAACACGGCATCGGCGCAGAGATCGAGGTCATCCCGGCCGACAAGATCAACGAAGCCTACGAGCGCGTCCTCGCCTCGGACGTGCGCTACCGCTTCGTGATTGACGCCGCCACCCTCTAAGGCGGTTAACGCTCGACGGCGGGCCGGTCCCTTAAGGGGCCGGCCCGCCGTCGGCCGTTCCAACCCGGGGCAACGAACAGGCGAGACCAATTACGAAACTTTCAGGAAGATACGTGACCCAAGAACTTTCCGGCTCCGGAACCCCGACGCAGACCCCACCAAGCCAGTCCGCCACCCAGGCCGACACCAAACCGTCCCGTGCCTCCAGGATCCCGCGGGCGGGCCTGCTCATCCTGGCGATGGCCGGGTTCACCGGTGTCACCACCGAACTCCTGCCGTCAGGCCTGCTGCCGCAGATCAGCCGCGACTTGGGCGTGGAGGAATCCGCCGTCGGTTCACTGACCGGCGCCTACGCCGCGGTCATCGTCGTCACGGCCCTTCCCCTGTCCAGGCTGCTCGGCGGGCGGATGCCCCGCAAGACCCTGCTGATCGTGACCGTGCTTGCGTTCGCGCTGAGCAACGTGCTGCTGGCCTTCAGCCCCAACCTAACCTTTGCCATTGCGGCCAGGCTCCTCGGCGGCGTGGCGCACGGCCTGCTCTGGTCCAGCATGGCCCCGTATGTTGCGCGGATCGTGCCGGCGCACTCGGTGGGCAAAGCGATGGCCATCGTCTTCAGCGGCAACAGCATTGCCCTGGCTGTCGGCGCTCCGCTGGGGACGATGATGGGGGCCGTGCTCTCCTGGCGCACGTCCTTCCTTGTCCTGGCCGGAATCGCAACGCTCCTCGCGCTGCTCGCCATTCGTTTGCTGCCCCCGGCCTCCGACGCCGGCCGGAACGCCCCGCCGTCGCTGCGTGCAGCCATGGCACTGCCCGGTGTCATCGCCGTCGCGACCGCCTGGCCGCTGCTGCTCCTGGGCCACTTCGCGCTCTTCACCTACATCGCCCCGTTCCTCTTGGCGGCGGGTCTGCCTGCGAGCGCCACCAGCATCTCGCTGTCCGTCATCGGCGTGGCCAGCCTGGTGGGCATCTGGATCGCGGGCCTTACCGCCGACGCCCGTCCGCGGCGCTCCATCCTGACCGGCGTCGCACTGCTCCTTACCGCTTTCGCCCTCCTGCCCGCGCTTGGCGGCACCTGGACCGGAAGCCTTGCCCTCCTCACCCTGTGGGGCATCGCCTTCGGGGCCGCCGGGATCTACAATCAGGCGGCGATCCTCCGCGCTGGGGGCGAGCACAAGGACGCCGCGAACGGGCTGACCGTCGTGACGATCCAGCTGGGCATCGCGGTCGGTGCTGCCTATGGTGCCGTGGCCCTCAACACCGTCGGCGCGCTCTTTGTGCCGCTGGCCGCGGCCGTTCCTTTGGCTGTGGCGCTGGTGATCATCTTCGCCAGCCGCCACCGCGGATACCCGGCCGGTCCCCGCGAGGTGCGGCCGTCGCGTTCGCCCAAGTAACTCGCAGTTGTTGTCGTTTTGAAGGCTGAAAACGACAACAACTGCGAGCCAGTTGGGCGCGCCGAACTCTTGCGCCGAATCTGCGGCTACATTGCCCCCTTCTTGAGTCTGGTGCTGCACGATCCTTTACAGCATCGTGTGGCGTGGACGAGGAGGTCCGATGGAGTTGGTGCGGCGATCGAGCAGCCCGGCGGAGACGGAAGCCGTAGGCGCCTTCTGGCGGTGGTGGTCCGTGGCGGGAGCGGGCCTTATCACGGCAGCCGTCATGACCGGCGTCTACGGCGACCTCCCGGAAATGATCGGCGCCATGGTGATGGCGATTCACCCCGAGCTGTGTTGGGAGACCGGCCCGGGCGCCCGTTCGCGGCACCGGCTCTGCGTCTCCGGCGGCGGAGACCCCCGCTTGCGGGTCTTGGCCGAGCGATGGCGGCGGGCGGCTCCCCAGCCCACTGAGTCGTGGGAATTCGCCGCGGCCAGGGAGCCGCACGCGGACGCGCTCACTGGCACCCTCGAAGGCTTGGCGCAACCGGTGGATCTGGGGAAGGCCCGGATTGCGGTGGACTGGGACGACCGAAGCGCCCTGGCGGAATTCACCGTTTTCCACCCCGCTTTCACGAAGATGGGCACCGACGACTGCCGCCAGGCGGCCCGCCTGCTCGTGGACTGGCTCCTCGGGGAAGACGATGTCCAGCGATGGGTTGGTGCCATCCACGTCTCCCGGACCGATCCCAGCGACAGCCAACCGGCCGCCGTCGTCCCCGAATTCATCCAGGAAGTGGCCGCCCTGAACCCGGACCCGCGCTGGACGACGCGGGAGGCCAGAACTTCCGCGGGGCAGCGGGTGATTGTCTGCGCCCTGCGGCCACTGCGATGGGTGGATCACCCGCTTTTGGACCTGCACACTGCTGTCCGGATCAGCTTCCGGCGGACCGGGGATGGACTGCCGGACGGGGAGGCCCTGACCGGACTCCTTCACCTCGAACAGGACCTGGACACGCTGCTCGGGCCCCGAGGCAGGCTGGTGGCCTCGGAAACGTCCAACGGGCTTCGCGTCCTGCACTACTACAGCGATTCCGAGGACCAAAACGGGCGTGACAGCTTCGAGCGGATTGCGCGGTCCCGAAAAGACGTCCAAGTGGCGCACACCTATGATCCAGGGTGGGCCCGCGTGCGGAAGTTCATGTAGCGAGTGGCGGCAGCCGGATCCGGAGGGCGGGGGGTATGCTAGCGGGTCCGGCTGCCATGCCCCGCGGCTTTGGTTGGCGCGGTCCGCCGTGGGGGCACTTTGATTCTGCACGTCCATACTTGGGAAAAGGTGAGGCCCGTGAGCGGCCCGTTGCCTTACTGTTGCCTAAGGCCACCAGTTTTGGGGGTGCGCTCCCACTTTTCTTACGGCCGTGCGAGGACGATAATTAAGGCGACCACCGGGGCTGGGCCGGCGGCGGTGTCGCCTGTCTGAGACCAGGGCGACCCCCCCCAGCCGCCGCCGTCCCTTAAACTCACTGCCTCCCTGTTAGGTCGCCCGCAATTGATGTGCCCGTTATCTATGCGACCGAACGTCCGGGCGTGGGCGCCACCACCGTCCTCGACACGCGTGAAGGCCCGTCCTATGGTGAGGAAATGAGCGATGTTCCTTCCGACGATGCTCCGGATCTGGGCCCGGCTCCGGACAAGGATGAAAGCACCACGGGCCTGCTGGCGGATGCGTTTTCTCCGGTCATTGCCCCCGAACACACCGACGAGGAACGCCTCAAGGAGCCCGAGAAATCCCAGCCCCCGGACGAGCGCGAAGGGCCCAAGTAAGTCACAGCACAGGGCGTTCTCAAGGCTGGGAAGGCCCTGTGCTGCTACGTAGTTGGGCCCGCCGCGAGGGACACAACGGCCGGTTCGGCGTGGTTCAGGCGTGTGTGGGTTCCTCCACCAGTGCCGTGGCGATGCTGTCCGCATCCTCCAGCGCGGCGAGGTAGCGCTCGGCGTCGAGTGCCGCCGCGCAGCCGGTGCCGGCAGCGGTGATCGCCTGCCGGTAGCGGTGGTCCACGGCGTCCCCGCAGGCGAACACGCCGCTCAGGTTGGTGCACGTGGTGGGTGAATCCACCTTGATGTAGCCCTCGCCGTCGAGCTCCACCTGCCCGGCCACCAGCTCCGTGCGCGGCACGTGGCCGATCGCCACGAACAGCCCCGTTGCCGGCTGCTGCCGGGTTTCGCCGGTGCGGGTATCGGTCAGGGTGACGCCGCTGACCTTGCCGTTGCCGTGGATCCCCGTGACCGCCGAGTTCCAGGCGAACGTGATCTTGGGGTTGTCCTTGGCCCGCTGGGCCATGATGCGGGAGGCGCGCAGCTCGCCTTTGCGGACGACGACGGTCACGGACTTCCCGAATCGGGTCAGGAAGGTGGCCTCCTCCATCGCGGAATCACCGCCGCCCACCACGATGATGTCCTGATCACGGAAGAAGAACCCGTCGCAGGTGGCGCACCAGGAGACCCCGTGGCCGCTGAACTTCTTCTCCTCGGCCAGCCCCAGTTCCTTGTACGCCGAGCCGGTGGCGAGGATGACAGCAGGGGCCTCGTAAGTCTCCCCGCCCCCGGTGACCACGCGCTTGAGGTGACCCTTCAGCTGAACGGAAGTGGCGTCGTCGAACACCACCTGCGCACCGAACTTCTCCGCCTGCTGCTGCAGGCCGTCCATCAGCTCCGGACCCTGGACGCCCGCCGGGAAGCCGGGGAAGTTCTCCACCTCGGTGGTGTTCATCAGCGCGCCGCCGGCGGTGACAGAGCCGGCCAGGACCAGCGGGCTCAGGCCGGCCCGGGCGGCGTAGATCGCGGCGGTGTAGCCGGCGGGCCCCGAGCCGATGATGATCAGCTGCTCGCTGCTGACCTTGCCGGCGCTGGCCTTCTCGGTGCTGCCCTTCTCGGTGCTCACGTCCTCGGTGCTAACATCCTCGGGCTTGGCGTTTTTGCTCACGGCTGGCTCCTTCTCTTTCGGGCTTGTTCACAGTTTTACTGGGCGCCGGCTTTTACTGGGCGTCGGCGTGCCTGGCGGGCAGCAGCTCGGTAACCAAGGCAGCGACGCGCGTCCGGATTTCGTCGCGGATCGGGCGGACCGATTCAATGCCCTTCCCCGCGGGATCGGCCAGCTCCCAGTCTTCGTAGCGTTTGCCGGGGAACACCGGGCACTCGTCGCCGCAGCCCATGGTGATCACGACGTCGGCCTCCTGGACTGCCCCGGTGGTGAGTGCTTTGGGGACCGCGGCGGAAATATCAATTCCGACGTCGGCCATCGCCTCCACGACCGACGGGCTCACCTCGTGCGACGGCTGGGTACCGGCGGAACGCACCTCGATGGCTCCCCGGGACAGGCGGGCGAGGAACCCGGCCGCCATCTGGGAGCGGCCGGCATTGTGCACGCAGACGAACAGGACGGTGGGCTTCTTGGCTGGGTCGGCGGACATGGCGGTCTCCTGGGTTGGCGGTCGGAGCGCGGGATCGCCGGAAGGAAGCGGTACGTTGCCCACAGACCTGCGTACTCAAGTGCAACAAGAGCGGGCGGTTCAATCAAGAGGCCGATGGGTCAGGCAGCACTGGCGAGTCTGGAGTTTTTGTCCACTTGTCACGACTTGAAGGGCGTTTAACTCGCGATATCTGGACAAAAACTCGCACCCGGCCGACGCTTGCCCGCCGGGGTTTCGAAAACGTATCGGCCTGAGTATCCATTGCTGGGTTGGAGTGCGGGGTCCACTATAGAGAAGAGCGGCAAGACTCGCACCAACCGGCAGCGCCGTGGGCCTGGCGGATCCAGGGGGCTCTCATGGACAAGAACGGCTCTGTTTCCCCGAACCGACGTGCGGTGCTGAAGGCAGCCGGGTTTGGGGCCGCCGTCGTTGCCGCTGCGCCCCTTCTGTCCGCTTGCACCAGCGAATCCACACAGCCGGTGTCAGCGGGGTCGGCATCCCTGCTCCCGGCCCCGCCGGGACAGGTCGAACCGTTGCTGGACGGGCCGAAAGTCAAAAATGCCTTGGCCCAGCTCGACGGATTGATCCGGGATGCCATGGAACAGACCGGGTTGCCGGGGATGGCCGTAGCCGTGGTATACCGGGACGAGGTGGTGTACTCCAAAGGCTTTGGGGTGCGGGAGGTCGGCAAACCGGGCGAGATAAGTCCGGACACGGTGTTCCAGTTGGCGTCCGTGTCCAAGCCCCTGGCGTCCACCGTGGTGGCGGGGGTGGTGGGACGGCAGGTCATCAGCTGGACGGACCCCGTCATCCACCATCGCAAGAACTTTGCGCTCAAGGATGACTACGTCACGCGCAATGCGACCTTTGCCGATCTGATGTCGCACCGCTGCGGGCTGAAAACAGGGTCAGGCGATCTGCTGGAAGACCTCGAGTTCGATCGTGCGTACATCCTGGGCCACCTCAATCAGGAGCCGCTCGACACGTTCCGGTCCACGTACAACTACAGCAATTTCGGCTACACGGAAGGCGGCCAGGCAGCAGCCGATGGGATGAAAATGTCCTGGGAAGATCTGGCCGACGAGATTCTGTTCCGGCCGCTGGGCATGTCCGCCAGCAGTTACCGTCACTCGGCCTACGAGAAAGCGTCAGACAGGGCAACCCTTCACGTGCCGGTCGGAAACAAGGTGTGGGCAGCGAAATACCGTCGCAATGCCGATTCCGAGGCCCCTGCCGGGGGCGCGAGTTCATCGGTGCGGGACCTGGCCAAATGGCTCCGGCTTCAGCTCGGCAACGGCAGTTACGAGGGCAAACCCGTGATCGATCCGGCGGCCCTCCAAACAACCCGCGTTCCCCATGCGGTTTCTGGTGCTGCGTCGGCACCGGCGGCCCGCTCCCGTTTCTACGGGCTGGGCTGGAACGTCTCCTACGACGATCAGGCCCGTACCCAAATAGGACACTCCGGGGCATTCAATCTTGGCGCAGCCACCGCTGTCTCCATCCTTCCGGGTGAACAGCTGGCCATCGTGGCCCTGACCAACGGACGCCCGCAGGGGATTCCCGAAGCCATCGCAGCTGGCTTTCTGGATGCAGCGCAGCACGGATCGCCCACGGTCGATTGGTTGTCGTTCACCGCGGGCGTATTCAAACAGATTGATGAGTCCGAGAAACCCAAGGTCGACTACACCAAGGTTCCCTCTCGCCCCGCTCCTGCCAGGACAAACAGTGCCTACACAGGCACCTACGAGAACTCCTACTATGGTCCCCTCGTGGTCCTCGAGCAGGGCGGCAAACTGGCCATGAAAATGGGCCCCTCCGGCAGTCCCACGACCTTCCCGCTTACCCACTTTGACGGCGACACCTTCAGCTTTGAATCCGTCGGCGAGAACGCCAACGGCCTGGCCGGTGCCCTGTTTGCAGAAGCAGTCCGCGGGTCCTCACCAAGCGTCACCCTGGACTTCTACGACAGAACCGGACTGGGAACATTCACGCGGGCCTCCTAAGGCCACGAACTCGTAGCCGCGCCGAGTTTTTGTCCAGCTGTCACGAGTTCGAGGGTGTTTAGGTCGCGATATCTGCCCAAAAACTCGGGACCGGAGAGCTAACGGGGCGGCGCCGTAGAGCCGCGGACCACCAGACGGGGCGTGATGCACCTGTCCGCGATGGGGGCACCGGGATCGTTGAGCCGCTCCAGCGCGACGCCTCCGGCGATTTTTCCCAGCTCCACGGCATGAAGGTCCACGGAGGTCAGGTCGATGCCGTGCAGCCGGGCAGTCCGTGAATCGTCGTAGCCCACCAGCGACAGGTCGCCGGGAATCGTCAGGCCCATCGAGTACGCGGCTTCGCGGACACCCAGTGCGAACTGGTCGTTGTGTGTGAACACGGCCGTCGGGCGGTCCGGCCCCGCCAGCAGCTCCGCCGCCGCACGCTCCCCTGCCTCCTGCGTGAAATCGGCGGCCGCCACGGTCTGCGGGGTCAGTCCGGCCGCCCGCATCGTCTGTTCGTAGGCTTCCCGGCGGACCATGTGTCCGTCAATGCGCGGCCCGGCCAGATGGGCGATCCGTGTGTGCCCGAGGCCGAACAGGTGCTCGACGGCGGCCCGTGCGCCGGCGTGGTCGTCCGGGTACACGCTGTCCACGCCCTCCACCCGGCGCGTGACACTGACCACCGGAACGATCTGCGCCAGCTCGCGCACGCGTTCATCGGGGTCCAGCAGCGTCGCGGCGATGATGATCCCCACCCGCGCCTCGATGAGCGAGTCAACGGCGCCCTGGTCCTCGCCGCCGATCGAGCGGGAGACGCTGAGGATCAGCCGGTTGCGCGCCTGGGGCAGCGCAAGGCTCACGCCGTTGAGGACATCCGAAAAGACCTCGTTCCGCAGGTCTAGGAGGTAAAGCCCGACGGCGGTGCGGGACTTGCTAGCCAGGGCGGCGGCTGCCGCGTTGTGCCGGTATCCCAGACGCTTGGCGGCGTCGAAGATCGCCCGTTTAGTCTCCTCGCTGACCCCGGCGGCGCCGCGGAAGGCGAACGACACCAGCGTGCGGGAGACGCCGACTTCGCGCGCAACGTCAGCCTGGGTGGCCGGGCGGTGCTGCCCCTGGATGGTCATACCGCCATCCTCCCACGAGTAGAAAACGGAGGAATTAAGCTTATTTGTAAGTTTGACCTTACATTTAAGCCTTTCGCGCGTTAGTCTAGGTGTGACAGCGGGCACACGTCCCGCAAACTTGAGACAAAGGAGTCCTTATGTCTGCTACCCAAGCCCAGCGCGACGGCGCGAATACGCCCTCGCTGCCGCCGCTCACGAACGGCCCGCACCGCAAGCGCCTCGGCATGGTGGCCATGGTGGCAACCTTCGGCGGTCTGCTGTTCGGCTACGACACGGGTGTCATCAACGGCGCACTCCGGCCAATGACCGCCGACCTCGGCCTCACCCCGATCACCGAGGGCATCGTGACCAGCTCCCTGCTGTTCGGCGCCGCGGCCGGTGCCGTGGGCGGCGGCCGGCTCTCCGACACCTGGGGCCGCCGGAAGACGATCATCCTGCTCGCCGTCCTGTTCCTCGTCGGCGCCCTGTCCTGCGTGTTCGCACCGAACTTCGAAGTCATGGTCGTCGGCCGTATCATCCTCGGCCTCGCGGTCGGCGGCGCCTCCTCCGTGGTACCCGTGTACCTCGCCGAGCTGGCCCCCTACGAGATCCGAGGCTCGCTCGCAGGCCGCAACGAACTCATGATCGTCATCGGCCAACTCGCGGCGTTCGTCGTCAACGCCGTCATCGGCAACCTCTGGGGCGAATTCAGCGGCGTCTGGCGGATCATGCTCGCTGTCGCCGCGGTACCGGCAGTCGCCCTGTTCCTGGGCATGCTCCGGATGCCGGAATCCCCGCGCTGGCTCATCGCCCGCGGCCGCAACCAGGAAGCCCTGGCCGTACTCAAGACCATCCGCTCATCAGACCGCGCCGAAGCGGAGATGGCAGACGTCAAGCACCTGGCCGACGAGGAAAAGGAAATGAACCTCTCCGGCTGGGGCGCACTGAAGAACAAGTGGATCCTGCGCATCCTGCTCGTCGGCATCGGCCTGGGCGTGGCCCAGCAGCTGACCGGCATCAACTCGATCATGTACTACGGCCAGTCCGTGCTGGTCGAGGCCGGCTTCGACTCCCGTGCCGCCCTCATTGCCAACATCGCCCCCGGCGTGATCGCCGTCGTCGGTGGCGTCATTGCGCTTACCCTGATGCAGCGGGTCAACCGGCGCACCACCCTCTTCCTTGGCTTCACCCTGACCACCATCTGCCACTTCCTGATCGGCATCGCCTCCATCGCACTGCCCATCGGCAACCCCGCGCGGCCCTTCGTGATCCTCTTCCTGGTGGTTGCCTTCGTCGGGTCCATGCAGACCTTCCTCAACATCGCCGTCTGGGTGATGCTCTCGGAGATCTTCCCGCTGCACATCCGCGGCTTCGCGATCGGTGTCTCCATCTTCTGCCTCTGGATCGCCAACGCCCTCCTGGGCCTGTTCTTCCCCACCCTGGTGGCATCAGTCGGCATCACCGGAACATTCTTCATGTTCGGCGTGGTGGGCATCCTGGCGCTGATCTTCATCTACACGCAGGTCCCTGAAACCCGCGGCCGCACCCTCGAAGCACTGGAGGAGGACGTCACCACCGGTGCCATCTACCTGGTCCACAAGACTCCTGCGCCCGCAGCTCACTAACGGACGTACCCCTAGTTGCACAGGCCCCGCCCCCCGGATTCACTCGAATCCGGGGGGCGGGGCTTCGTCATTGCCGGCCGCCTTTACTGGCCAGCGGGCTGGAACAGCTCGACGACGTTGCCGGCCGGGTCCTCGAGCAGGATCTGCTGGCCGCCCGGTCCCTTAACAATGTCGTTGCGGAACGGAACCCCCGCGGACCGCAGCCTGTCCACCTCGGCGGCAATATCGCCCACAATGAGATGGATCCGGTTCCATCCGCCCGGTGCCGGGACCGCGCCGTCGGGCATTGGCCGTCCCGCCGAACTGGCGGGCCCGCTCAGCAGCAGACGTAGCTGACCGCGCACGACGTCGGCAAAAGCCGGTGCCGCGTTCATTCTTAGGGTGAAGCCGAGGTGCTTGGTGTAGAAGCCGACGGCGGCCTCGACGTCGTCAACCATGTACCGGACGTTGACCAGGTCCTCTGGGTTATCGGGCATTTTCTGCTTCCTCCTTGGCGCTCGGACTCACACGTGCTGGTCGACGATGACCGGGTTGCCGTCGGGATCCATGACAACGAAGCTGGGCGGTCCCGTTCCGTCGCCGGCCTCAGCAACGAAGGCAATGCCTTGGTCCTTCAGCCGGCGCTGGAGATCGCGCGCGTCGGTGAAGGAGCCGAGCTGCTCCGCGTCCTGGTTCCAGCCCGGGTTGAAGGTCAGGGAGTTCTTCTCAAACATCCCCTGGAAGAGGCCGATCACGGTCTGTCCGCTCCGCAGGATCAGCCAGTTCTGGCTGGCGTCGCCCCCGGACTTGCTGAATCCCAGCTTTTCGTAGAACGCCGCTGAGGCCGCAATGTCCTTGACGGCGAGGCTGAGTGAGAAAGCGCCGAGTTGCATGTGCTGCTCCGGTCTCCGGAACTCTCCGGGCCATGAATTTTCGCGGATAGTGCCTGCGGGCTCGTGTACCCGCCCAAACAGCACTATTCCAGAGTGCGCCGACAAAAACCCGGCCTCGAAACAAATCACCGACGGCGGAAACGTCGGGGTGTGGGAGCCAGGGTCCTGGCAGCAAACGGGGCGGTCCGCGCCGGCGACACAGTCCGCATCACTCCAACCCGCGGAAGGCGGCCGGTGAAGCTGAAAATACTCGCGCGCGTGCCCGCCGTCGACGCGCAGCCCTTCGTGATCTGAAGCCTTAACTGCTGCGCGCTAAAACAACTGCTGCTCGCTAAAACGCGTCCGTATGTTCCAGCTCCGGCAGGACCACCAAGGGATCTCCGGCCAAATGCAGCCGGCGCCAAGACTGCCCGTCGTTCCAGGCAAATACAACAGAACCGTCAAGGGGCACGCCGCCGGCAATGGCGGTCCGGGCGGAACTGCCGGGTTTCCGGATTCTTGTCTCCGCCCCCGGCGCAAACGTTCGCCAGACCGGCGGAAGGTCGGCGTCGTAATCTTTGCCAGCACTCGCATCCATGCCCCAATAGAACCAGCTGAGGGTGAACACCCTGTGAACGTGGCCCGTGCAACACGCCCCTGAGTTCACGGAGGCCAGCAAGTTCGTGCGGGCGAGGGTGTTGCCGGGTCCGGTGCGCGAGGGGGGAGTGCGGCCGGACCCGGCAGTTCTGAGGGTTCGGGGCGCGGATTCCGTCTCCTTCAGGACCGTGCCAGCATTGCCCGCTGACACGGGGAAATAGCTGGGGCACCTTGGGGTATTTACGGGCAGAGACCCCCCGTTTCCCCGTGACGGCCCAAGGAACTCCAAAGTTCTTCCAAGCACGACGGCGGAAGCTCCAGACAGGGCCGGCGGCGGTGGCCCTTGGTCCACCCTCCGGGACCTGGCTGCCTAACCCAGTCCGCCGCCGGCCCCAACCAGCGTCCTGCGTGCGACGCCTTCTCGCGGCGCCATGCGGGTTGTTATCAACGGACGGCGAGGAAGCACTTGGCTGGCTCCGGACCCGGCCGGCTTCCTAAGCACCTCCCCCGGCCCTGCTGTAGGTTATGGCCATGAGGCACAACGCGGATAGGCGCGGCACGCTGGCGGAACTCTCATTGGCCGTGGCCGAATTCACCCACGCTCACTGGTTTTTTGGAAACCTCTATGAGGCCGTGGTCAAGGTCCCCCACCGCGTCGCCGCGTCCGGAAACAGCCCCGCGCTGCAGAGGGCGCCGCTTGGGGCCGGAAGCCCGGGACGCTACTACGCGCCAATGGCTCCGGTGACTTTCCCGGCCGCCGTCGTCGCGCTTGCCGCAGGCTGGAACCGCCCGGGCAGCCGGCCATGGCTGGTGACGGCGGCGGCCGCTTCCGCCGCCGGGGGCGCTGCCACGGCATACCTCCTCCGGGCCGTGAATCCCCCGCTATTCTTCGGGCCGCACCCGCTCAGCGAGATGCGCCGGGCTCCCCTGCTGGCCAGGTGGTACCACGTCAACGGCGTCCGTCTCGCGGCCAGCGCCATAGCCCTGGCTGCCATCGATCGGGCGCGTGTGGCCAACTCGGGCAGCAACCGCGTCCGCTGACACGCGTGTCCGGGAGCCCTTCGGCGCGCACGACAGCCCTGGTCATAGCCGGACCCGGCAGCGCGCTGTACTGCCGGGTCCGGTTGTTCGCTGCCGCGTCGTGGTGCGCAGCCACCGCTCCTTGGGACTCTCGATTCTGACGGCCATGGGTTGGGAAAAGGCGGGGGGCGAAACGAGGAAAAGTTGCTTCGGGCCACCAACATTTGGGGTGTCAGGACGTCCGGTCCCTGAGGCCTCCTATATACAACAGTCCCTACTGCAGGGTAGGTTCAATACAGGAGCCCTGCGATTTTTTCTTCCGGGGACCCCTTCGGGCGTTGTGCACCGCCAGGAGGTAAAGCCACTGTAGCCTCACGGCGGCCACCCTGCACCCTGAGGAAAGAGCCTGTCATGGCCACCTCGCATTTCCAGCAATTCCTTTCCGACGCCACCTCCCCGGCCCCCGAGACCGACAGCCCGATGGGGCCGGACTGCCTTTACGGGCTGTACACAAGCTGGTGCCTGATTCAGGGACTTGCACCCAAAACCGACTCTGCTTTCCGGGGCGGCATGCGCCGGTGCCACGTCAACGTCCGCAGCACCAGGCGGCGGATGAAGGGGCGCGCCGCCGCCGACTACATCCTCGCCAGCTACCCGTTCGCGGCCTGACCGTGTCACACAGATCCCCCGGCTTCCGGTCCGACGACACCGGGCGGACCCGCGTCCTGCCAGTGATATGCAGCCAGTGCGGCACCGACCGCCACCTGACCATCAGGTCGGTCATGAACATCAGGAACTACCCTTCGGACGTCGTCATGGTCGCTTACACCTGCAGCCGCTGCCAGCATTTCAGTGAACATCCCGCCCAGGTGTCCGACCTTTCCGCGATCCTGGGGCGCCGGGAGCAAAAAGGGGACGTGCTGATCTTTGGCGGCCACTACATGCACTGCGGACAACCAATGCACAAGGCAGGATCGGAGGTCCGCAGGCTGTCCGCACCGCTGTCCACGGAAGTCGCAGCTGACGACACCCTGGATGTCTACCTGTCCACCCGCGTCCTCAGATGTACCTGCGGATTCCAGATGGAACTGCCCGAGTGAAGGGAATCGTACATTTGAAAGACAAACCTACGCGCGGGTAACTTTGTGCGGGGCCCGCCCTATTCCCCCAATGCGGGTGGTCGCCCACGGAAAACCCCGTACCGCCTTCACAATGGTGCGGGGCTTTTTCGTGCCCAGGCCGCGCACTTCTTGAGGTTTGCGCCCTAGACTATGCACACCTGCTACAGGCCGGGGGGCACGTTGGGTTCACGGGGGCTTTGCCTGGTTATCGAGGATGATCCGGATATTCGCGATCTGCTCACCCTGATCCTTGCACGGATCGGATTTGATGTTCATGCCGCCGGCAACGGCGCTGACGGGGTCGCCGCGGCGTGGGAGCACCACCCCGCCCTGGTGACGGTTGACCTGAACCTGCCGGACATGGACGGCCTGGAGGCGGCGCAGCATATCCGCGCCCGCTCGGATGCACCGATGCTTTTCATCACCGCGCGGGCAGAGTTCGACGACGAGATGGCCGGCATGGCGTCGGGTGCGGCCGCCTACCTGGTCAAGCCCTTCCGCCCGCGGCAACTCACCGAGACGGTCAACAAGCTCTGCCCCGTGGGTCCGCTGACGGCCCACGGCCCGGCGCCGCGCACCTGACCAGGCGCCTTCTCACCGATGGTCCACAATGTGGTACTTCTTGGCTCGGATAGTGAGACGGTCTTAGGCTCGTGCAGTGACTAGTAGCTTGCCTCCCTTTGTGGATATGGAATGGTGCAAGGACCACCGGGAACAGATCGTGCTGGCGGACGTCCGCTGGTACCTTGACGGAACTTCCGGACGGAGCGCCTACGAGGCGGGCCACATTCCCGGGGCTGTCTTCGTGGATCTTGACCGCTGGCTCTCAGCCGAACCGTCACAGGAGGGCGGAAGGAATCCGCTCCCCGACCCGAAGGTCTTTGCCAAGGGAATGAGCGCTGCGGGTATCAGCACCGGAGACACAGTGGTGGCATACGACGATGCCGGCGGTGTCGTAGCAGCGAGGCTGGTGTGGATGCTGCGCAGCACAGGACACCAGGCAGCCATCCTGAACGGCGGCATTGCCTCTTACACAGGAGAGCTTGAGACTCACGAACCCGCCCGGCAACCCGGCCGCTTCACCGCCACACCATGGTCCGTCCAACGGCTCGCCTCCATCCAAGACGCCGCCCCCGGGCGAGGCCGAATTGTTGTGGACGCCAGGAACCGGGACCGCTACGAGGGGCGCCAGGACCCGATCGACCCGCGACCGGGCCACATCCCGGAGGCAATAAACCTGCCCTGCCGGGAGAACCTGGACCCAGCCGGCAAACTACTGGCCAAGGAACAGCTGCACCGCAACGTGGCCGACGCCGGCATCTTCGCCGGCGATGACGTCATCAGTTATTGCGGCTCCGGCGTCACCGCCTGCCACAATCTGCTTGTTCTTGAACACCTCGGCCTGGGCCAGGGCCGGCTCTTCGTCGGCGGATGGTCCCAATATGGCCACGCCACCCATCTGCCGGTGGAAACCGCCTGAAGAAGCCCGCGACCCACGGAAATCCGGCGGGACCGACGTCGAACTTTCCTTTCCTTAGCTGTATCCGCAGGTGGCACTTCGGTTCCATAATGTCCCCATAAACGTCGGGGACACTCGAGCCGGTGATGGTGGCCGGGCGAGGCAGAGTCCCAGGTGGCCGCCCCGGCAGTCGGCGATACGGGCGGCGACGCGGCCCGGGCACGGACGGCCAGTCCGTTCCCGGCACCGAATCAGGGGGAGCATCGCCATCAGTGCAACATCGCCATCAGTGCAACGAGGAGAGAACTGTCATGCTCAAAGACATCGACGTCGCGGCCGTCCTTCCGGCGAAGGACGTGGGCAGGGCGAAGGATTTTTACCGGGACAAGCTGGGACTGGAGCCCATGGAACCAGCGGACGACAACGTGATGTACCAGTGCGGCGGAGCCCGGTTCCTGGTTTACCAAACTGACAACGCGGGCAGCGCAAAAAACACTCAGATGGGGTGGGTAACGGACGACGTCGAGCGGGACGTGCAGGAATTGCGGAGCCGCGGCGTCGTCTTCGAAGAGTACGATTTCCCCGGCCTGAAGACCGAGAACGGCATTGCCACCTCGGACGCAGGCAAGGCCGCCTGGTTCCTGGACAGTGAGGGGAACATTCTAAGCCTCTTCGAACGCCCGTAGATCCGGAGCAGGGTTAATCGGAAAGGGGTCGGAACCACACTGTTCCGGCCCCCATCCGTCTATTCCGCGGCCCCCGGGCGCTGATGCATTCCAGCCGCCCCGCGATGCTCCGGCCCCTCTGCGCTTGGTAGAGCAGAGGGCCCCCAATGGAGAGGATTGAAGAAACTATGAATTCATCAATTCCTCAATGAGAGTCTCGCCCAGTGCCGCCACTCCGTCAAGACCCTAACCCTTAGTGCGCAAAGTGAATTTTTTCGGAACCGTTGGGAGCCGGCCGTGCCCGGGGGAAACCGCGGCCTCCTCTTGGAGGGCCGGCAGTCATTCCGTTCCCGGCACCGCCACCGTCTCGCTGGAAACTTCAGCAAGCGTGAGGCTGCGCTCCCTGGCGGCGGTCAGGAGGCCCGCCAGGGCCTCCTCGGAACTGCGGCCGGTCCGGGCGCTGACGGTACGCACTGCGTTGGTGATCAGGGCGCGCCTCCCCAAGGACTCCTCCAGCACGGTGGCGGACTCGTCCGTCAGGATGCTCTCACCGGCCAGGCCTCGTCCCGCACCCGACATATCGAGGCCCGCCAGGCCTCCGGCGTCAGCCGCAGCCCGGGCGTTCAGCACGGATTCTGCAGCGGCAAGCAGGTCTGCAATCTGGGGAAACGAGAGCCAATACTGCAGCCGCCCCTCCGAACGGCGCCCGGTCACCAGATGCTGGGCACGCAACTGTGCGAGTTGCCCGGCCAGGTGCGACGGCTTCAGCCCCGTGGCCGAACACAGGTCCGCCACCGACGCCGGCCCCGCCGCCAGGACAGCCAAAACCCGGACCCTGGCCGGATGCGCCAGCGCCTTAAACAACTCCGCCTCAGCGGCCGCGACCCAGTCCGCGGGTTCCGACGGTCCCACCACCGCTGCTCCTATCTGCTGTTAACCGATCATTATCGTCCAGAACTCCTCGGGATGCTCGGTTTTTTGTGTTCTGTTTGGCGTCAAATCGTTGTTATTCAAGGGCCGCCACCCCTCGCGGCGCGCGCCTTGCGCTGAAATAATTGTCTTTATCGGTTTCGACGCGGCAGTCTGCCACCGGGACGGCACTCTGCGTACCCAGGAAAGGAACGAACGCACGTGCCTGTCTCAACAGCCAGTCTTGAACAGCCCGGGATCCGCCCGCCCAGCCGGCCAGCTCCCCGCGGGCCAACCCGCCATTTGTTAGCCGGCCCCTGATGCAGGCCAACCTGCCCCTCGCCGACGAGCTGGCGGCGCTCACCGTCCGGATCGCCGACCTGTTACTGACCCACGAAACCGTCGATGAAGCGGTCTCGGCGCTGGCGCAGACCCTGAAGGAAGCGATCCCTGGAACGCTGGGTGCCGGAGTCAGCCTGATGGATATGCGCGGGCGGCGCACCAGCACAGCCTCCACGGATCCCGACATCCTGCAGGCTGACCAGCTCCAGTACGACCTCCGGCAGGGGCCCTGCCTGACGGCCTGGGCCCAGCAGACAACCGTTATTGTCGAGGACTGCCGCACCGATCGCCGCTGGCCAGCGTTTAGCCGTGCCATCGCCGACCTGCCGGTGCGCTCGGTGATCAGCACCCCGCTGTCCACCCCCGATGGCGCCATCGGTGCGCTGAAGGTCTATTCCCCCATTCCCGGCGGCTTCGATTCCAGGGCCGTCCGCCTGATCGAACTGCAGTCCCGCCCGGCCGCCCTGATGCTTGCGAACGCCCAGGCCCGCGACACCGCACAGCGCCTCAGCGACGGGCTCATCGGCGCACTCGGCGCCCGCGATGCCATCGGAACGGCCACCGGAATTGTCATGGAGCGTCTCCACATCAACCGCGACCAGGCCCTCGCCACCCTCATCGGCGCCTCCCGGAGGCACGGGCAACCGCTGCACCAGCTCTCGCTGGACATCATCGGCGGCGGCGAGGTGTAACCCGCCGTCACAAAGCCGCCTCCAAACGGGCCGCAACGGCCCGCGCACAAGGGGACGCCCGCCGTCGTCCATCACCGCATTCCTACGGTTTGGCAACAGACCGGGTGGGGGCTGCTACTACATTTTCCTCCGCTCCGCAATTTTGGCGCGCGGGGCGGTTCCAAGGAAAATAGCGAGTCAGCACACAATGCACTGCCCGCTCACTTCAGGAGACACAGAACCATGACTAACAACTTTGCCCCGGGTGCCGGGCTGATCGCCGCCCCGACTGCAGCCATGGCCGCCTTGGAAGACCTGGACCTCACGCCGCAGGGACTGTCCGACGCCCCGGCGAGCGAGCTTGAACCGGACACCCTCGTACACCCCGGCCCGTAAGCGGCCCCGCGCTTCGAACAGGCTGCGGACGTCAGGTTCCGCAGAAAGTCCGGTAGGGACCAAAACTTTCCGGCGCTGCCTCCGCGTAACGTTCGACGCCGGGACGGTCGTTGTAGGGGTCCGTCACCGCTTCGAGCAATCGCCGGAGTGGCTCGAGGTCACCGCCGGTCGCAGCACCGAGTGCCTCCTCAACAAGGTGGTTGCGGGGCACATATGCCGGGTTGACCCGGTCCATCAGGTCCGCGTCCGGGCTCAGGGCCCGCCAGCGTTCGGCCCAGGCAAGGAATGCCCCCGTTTCCCCTAACGGTTCCGGAAACAGGTCCCGGGCCGGCTCGCCTTTACCGCGGGCTGCCGCTCCAAGGCGCCGGAAGAACGACGTGTAGTCGACGCGCCCATCCTGCAGAAGCGCGAGCAGGTCGTCAATTATCGGCGAGGCAACGTCGGCGGCAATACGGCCGTCCAGTCCGAGCTTCGCCTTCATCCCGGCCAGCCAGGCGGTGCTGTACTGCTGGCGGAATGCACCCAGCGACTCCTGCGCCAGCGCGACCGCACGGTCCTCGTCTTCGTCGAACAGCGGAAGCAGCGCCTCCGCCAGGCGGGTGAGGTTCCACTCCGCCACCACAGGCTGGTTCGCGTAGGCGTAGCGTCCGTTCTCGTCGATCGAACTGTAGACCGTGGCGGGGTCGAATGCATCCATGAAGGCGCAGGGGCCGTAGTCGATGGTCTCGCCGGAGATGGCCATGTTGTCCGTGTTCATGACGCCGTGGATGAAGCCCACCAGCATCCACCGGGCCACCAGCGAAGCCTGGGCGCTTACCACCGCGTCGAACAGCGCGAGGTACGGGTTGCCTGCCTCCGCCGCCCCAGGATAGTGGCGGTCTATTGAGTGGTCCGCAAGGCGGCGCAGGAGTCCGCCGTCACCGGCGACCCGGGCGTACTGGAAGCTCCCCACCCGCAGATGGCTGCTCGCGACACGCGTGAGCACCGCTCCTGGCAGCACGGTCTCCCGCTGGATGGAACGGTCCGTGGCCACGACGGCGAGGGAGCGGGTTGTGGGGATACCCAGGGCATACATCGCCTCGCTGACGATGTATTCGCGCAGCATCGGCCCCACGACGGCGAACCCGTCGCCGCCCCGGGCGAACGGTGTGCGGCCGGAGCCCTTCAGGTGGACGTCGCGGAGGCGCCCTTCGACGTCGGCGATCTCACCAAGCAACAGCGCCCGGCCGTCACCCAGCCTCGATGCAAACCAGCCAAACTGGTGGCCGGAATATGCCTGCGCAACGGGAGTGGCGCCGTCGGGCACTGCATTGCCGATCAGCAGCGGAAGCCCTTCAGGGCTCTTCAGGAAGTCCGGGTCGAAGCCCAGCTCGGCGGCCAGCGGCTCGTTCAGGACAAGCAGCCGCGGGTCGGGGACCTCCACCGCCTTCCAAGGGATGGCCATCTCGGCAAGCTCCGTGGCGAAGCGGCTTTCGAAAGTGACGGTTGATGCGGCTGCGGCGCTCATCTTTCAAGCATACGTTCGGCGCTGTGCCCCAACCCTCCATCACCTCCCGGCGCCTCAACGGAAAGCTCCATCACTAAGGAAGCGCCGGTGATTTTCCCGCAAGACGTGAGGAAGCGTTTAGGGAATTTCTGCAGGAAGTGAGAGAGGATCGGCGCCGAACTTTTGGGCAGCCAACAAATTTTCAACTCATGTAGGAAGTGTACTTACTATTAGATGGTAATCATGCTTACTATTGCTGAGTGCTGGTTCATCAACAGCAGCTAACCCTCAAAGGAAAGAGAGCAATGATGACCGAGAACCCATTCGGCACCGAAGTGGATACGACGGGCCTGGGCACCACCGGCTCGGGCACCACGGGCTACGGCACAACTGGCGCGGGCACCACTGGCTACGGCACCACTGGCGCAGGCACCGCCGACTACCCAGGCACCACGGGGTACCAGGATGACGCCTCGAAGAAGGACGTGGCGAAGGATGAGGCCGCGAACGTGGCGGGCCAGGCTGCCGGCGCCGCGCAGAACGTGGCCGAGACGGCCAAGACCGAGGCCAAGAATGTCGCGTATGAAGCCAAGAACAGCGCCAAGGATCTGCTGCACCAGGCGAAGTCGGACCTCACGGACCAGGCCGGCACCCAGCAGGCCAAGGCCGCCGA
>NZ_JBFTLC010000022.1:0-81795 GCF_056396245.1 Arthrobacter sp. 05T423 | reverse complement strand
CTCCCTGGACGTCATCACCCAGGGCCGGAACCTGGGCATGGTCACCAAGTCCAACCTGATCCTGGGCATGGGCGAAACCCGCGAGGAAATCTCCGAGGCCCTTCGCGACCTCCACGAGGCCGGCTGCGACCTGATCACTATCACCCAGTACCTGCGCCCCTCCGAACGCCACCTCCCGGTGGACCGCTGGGTCAAGCCGCAGGAATTCGTGGACCTGCAGCACGAAGCCGAGGAGATCGGTTTCCTCGGCGTCATGTCCGGACCCCTGGTCCGCTCCTCCTACCGCGCCGGCCGGCTCTGGGCCACCGCGATGCGCAAGAAGGGCTGGGACATCCCCGCCGAACTCGCCCACATCGAATCCTCCGGATCCACCCGCCAGGAAGCCAGCTCCCTGCTCGCGGCGCACCAGTAACACGAGGCATTTCCCGTGGCCAAGGGCCGGACACCGGAACTTTTCGGCGTCCGGCCCTTTGTCGTGGATCACGTAGAATTAAGGCACTATGGCGAAATCCCCTGACTCCAGCAACAACACTCCTGCGGCCGCTGATGCCTCCAAGCGCGGTCTCTTCGGGCGCAAGCCCAAAGCCGTGAAGGAAAAGAAGCCCAGCCGGCTCAAGCAGATCCGCGAGGTCTTCAACATGACCCGCCGCCACGACCCCATGGTTCCGTGGCTCATGCTGCTGGCGTTCCTGGGCGTCGTGGCCGTCAGCTTCCTCGTCGGTTTCGTGCTGGAGAACTGGGTCACGGGCCTGATCATCGGCATCCCGCTTGGTTTCCTGGCGGCCACCCTGATCCTGTCACGGCGGGCCGAACGCGCAGCCTTTGCGCAGATCGAGAACCAGCCGGGAGCCTCGGGTGCCGCCCTCAGCACACTGAAGCGCGGCTGGATCACCGAGGAGCAGCCCGTGGCTGTTAACCCCCGGACGCAGGACGCCGTTTTCCGTGCTGTCGGGCGTCCCGGCGTCGTGCTCGTCGCTGAGGGGCCCACGCACCGGGTCCGCCCGCTGATCGAAGGCGAGCGGAAGAAGCTGGCCCGCATCCTTCCCAACGTCACCATCCACGTCATTGAGACCGGACGCGGTGAGGGCCAGGTCCCCATCAGCCAGGTGGCGAAGAAGATGAACAAGCTCAGCAATGAGCTGACCAAGACAGAGGTCAGTGCGGTGTCCAAGCGCATTTCATCGCTGGGCACCCGCCTTCCGATCCCCAAGGGCGTGGACCCGTACAAGGCCCGCCCGCAGCGCGGACGCTAATCCGCCTGACCCGCCCCGGGGCCGCCGCATCTGCGCCGAAACCGGGGCGTTGTCGTTTCTGCGGCGTATCCCGTTGCGGTGTCTCCCATTGAACGGCATTCCAGTTGCGAACGGCATCAAAGAACCAGCCAGACCCCGCACCTACCGAAGCCGGAGCCTCCTGTGAACTTCCTGCCCACGTCCGCCGTCGTCCGCGCCTTCCGCCTGCTGGCAATCGCCGAGGCTTGCAGCTGGGCGGCGCTCCTGACCGGCATGTACTTCAAGTGGGTCGCCGGAACCACCGAGCTCGGCGTGGAGATTGCGGGACCGGTGCACGGCGCGCTGTTCATCGGCTACGGTGTGGCTGCCCTTGTCCTGTGGCGGCTGCAGCGCTGGCCGTTCAGGGTGGCCCTGTTCGCCGGCCTCTCGGCGGTTTTCCCCTTCGTCACCGTCCTGTTCGAGCGCTGGGCGCTCGGCCGGGGATACCTTTCAGCCGGCCGGCTACCGGCGGACGAGGACCGTGTTCATGGCCTTGTCATGGAGTCCGCGCTGGTCGGGGTCGAAGATGACCGCCGGAATCACGAGGCAGAGCAGGACCGTGCGGACGAAGGCGGCCAGCGGGCCGGCCGCTGAGCCGTCCGGCCTCACCACCTGGATGCCCATGGCCCGGTGGCCGATGCTGTAGCCCAGGGTCCCGATCAGCAGGATCTGCTCGGCGGCAAAGACGGCAAGCGTGGCCATGGAGTTCCCACCGAGGAACACGTTGCTGATCAGCAGTGCGATGGTCCAGTCGATGGTGATGGCCAGGATCCGCCGCCCGGCACGGGCCATGGACCCGGGGCCCGACTCGGGGAAGCCAAGGCGTTCCCCCGGGTACTTTGAAATGCCGGAAGTGTCCGGCCCGCTGAGCCACGAACCGATGTCTTTGCGATCTACCACCATCCAAGTTTACCGAGCCGCCGGGGCGACGGAGACGTTCACACTCTGGATGGGCGTGGACCACGATGCGGACACCGTATAGCGTTTACATATCAGTAGGTTCTGTAACCTGCCGGAAACAAAGCGGACACGGGCGGGAAATCCCGAATCCCTAGGGTGGTAACAGTTGCTAGCGAGCCCGAAGCGGGGCACTTTTGTGCTTCCGCCCCATTGGATTGCGCTGGACCACTTGGCTTTGCGGCCAGTTATTACATATGCGTAAGGAGCATAGATGTTCAAGACTGCGGACGAAGTCCTCAAGTTCATCAAAGATGAAGACATTCGGTTTATCGATATCCGCTTCACCGACCTCCCGGGCGTTCAGCAGCACTTCAACGTGCCCGCCAAGAGCGTGGACGCCGACTTCTTCGTCAACGGCCAGCTTTTCGATGGTTCTTCCATCCGCGGCTTCCAGGGCATCGCCGAGTCTGACATGCAGCTCATTCCGGACGTCACCACCGCGTTCCTGGACACGTTCCGCATGGAGAAGACCCTTGCGCTGAACTTCTCCATCGTGAACCCCCGCACGGGCGACCCCTACCACCGTGACCCCCGTGGTGTGGCCGAGAAGGCTGAAGCCTACCTCGCCTCCACCGGCATTGCCGACACCGCGTTCTTCGCTCCCGAAGCAGAGTTCTTCGTGTTCGACAACGTCCAGTACAAGTCCTCCCCCGAGGGCAGCTTCTACAAGATCGACTCTGAAGAAGCTCACTGGAACACCGGCCGCGAGGAAGAAGGCGGCAACCTGGGCTACAAGACCCCCATCAAGGGCGGTTACTTCCCGGTTTCCCCGACTGACAAGCAGGCCGACCTGCGCGACGCCATGTGTGTTGCCCTGGACGAGGCCGGCCTCGAGGTCGAGCGCAGCCACCACGAGGTTGGCTCCGCCGGCCAGGCTGAGATCAACTACAAGTTCACCACGCTGACCCACGCGGCTGATGACCTGCAGAAGTTCAAGTACGTCATCAAGAACACGGCCGACGCCTGGGGCAAGTCCGTCACCTTCATGCCGAAGCCGGTCTTCGGTGACAACGGCTCGGGCATGCACTGCCACCAGTCGCTGTGGAGCAACGGCGACCCGCTGTTCTACGACGAGAAGGGCTACGCCGGCCTGTCCGACACCGCCCGCTGGTACATCGGCGGCCTGCTGAAGCACGCCGACGCCGTCCTCGCCTTCACCAACCCGACGGTCAACTCGTACCGCCGCCTGGTCAAGGGCTTCGAAGCCCCGGTCAACATGGTTTACTCGCAGGGCAACCGCTCCGCCGGTATCCGTATCCCGATCACGGGTTCCAACCCGAAGGCCAAGCGCATCGAGTTCCGCGCTCCGGACCCCTCCTCCAACCCGTACCTGGCTTTCGCTGCCCAGCTGATGGCGGGAATCGACGGCATCCGCAACCGCATCGAGCCGCCGGCTCCGATCGACAAGGACCTCTACGAGCTCCCCGCTGAGGAAGCCAAGGACATCCCCAAGGCTCCGGGCTCCCTCGAGGAAGCTCTGGCAGCACTGGCTGAGGACAACGAGTTCCTGCAGGCCGGCGGCGTGTTCACCCAGGACCTGATCGACACCTGGATCGAGTACAAGTACGAGAACGAGATCCGCCCGCTGTCCCTGCGCCCGAACCCCTACGAGTTCGAGCTCTACTACGGCGTCTAGTCCGACCCGCGGGAGACACTCCTGACACCGCCAAGGGCGGCCACCGGTTCCAACCGGTGGCCGCCCTTGGCCGTTTGCGTCCCCTGCCCCGGCTGCCCTGTCCGGGCTCCCCGGCCCGGCTCACGTGCCCCGGCAGGGTTCCTCAGCGTAGCGGCCCCAGAGGGAGTCTGCACCTGTCCCGCCAAAGGCTTCCCGGTCATCACGCAGCGCGCGGCACAGGACGAGGGAATCGGCGAAGCTCCGCCGGATGTATGCCTCCCAGTCGGCCCGTTCGGAGGTGAAGGCCTGCGTTCCCATCTGGTACTTCAGGTGCGCGAAGTGGTCCAGGATCCGGTGGGCCGTGGCTTCGGCCCGGCCAGCCAACTGCCGTGCCTCCTGTTTCGCCCCGGGATCGCGAATGGCGGACGGGTCAGGCAATTCCTGGCGGCGCCAGAAGTACGGCTGCAGATCCACATTGTCCACGAAGATCCTGTCGATCTCCTGCTGCTGTGCATAGAGTGAGGACGCTGTGCTGCTTTCCAGGGTGCTTCTGATGCCGGCGTACTGGTAGGCCGCCGCAATGATCGTGGCGGCGACACCGGCTCCGATGAGCAGGAGCTCGGCCTTCCGGTGCTTCCTGGCGCGGCCGCTCTTCGCCTGCGCCCGGGTGTGCTCCGCCTGCTGACGTGCCGGAAGCTGGCTCCAGGCGTGCTGAGACCGGGAGCCAGCCTGTTCCGGCGAGTGCCTCCGAGACGAAGACCTTCTCAAGCCTTCCCCCCAACAAGGTTTGAAGTGCACTGCCAAGACACAGCGTAGGCACGCTCCCGGCCCGGCGCAACGGTGTTGTGGTGGTTTTGCCCCGGATTTCCTTTCAGAAGGCGGCGTACATGATCCGCTGCGGACCCCCCTCCCCGCCCAGGTAGACGCCTTTGTCCGCAAAGCCCGCCTTCAGGTAGGCGCTTTGCCCGGCGGGGTTGCGCTCGTCGACTGAAAGCACGACGCCGGCCTGGCTGCCGCCCAGCCTGGCCGTCAGTTTGGCGGCTGCCGCCACAGCCGCGGAGGCTGCCGCCCGGCCCAGGCCCCGGCCCTGCCGCCGCCTGTCGATCAGGAAGCCGCGAAGCAGCCAGGCGGAGTCGTCGTCGGGCCAGCCCGCCAGCCGGGCCGCCCCCGCCTGAAGGGTCAGGACGCCGGCGGCGGCACCGTCCACCTCGACGACAAACGGCCGGCGGGATCCGTCCTCCAGCCCTGCCAGCATCATGCGCAGGGGGTCGCCCACAAACGCCTGCTGGCCCGGGCCGAGTTCCAGTTGCGCTACCGCACCCAGCTGGATGGCACGGGCATCGGCGTCCAGGTCCCGCAGGGGAATGAGCCATACGTTCAAACACATGATCCGTCAGGAAGCAGGTGCCGCCCCGTCGGCGGGCGGGCCCGCCGGATCCATCCACATGACCTCCCACAGGTGGCCGTCCGGATCCTGGAAGCTGTGGCTGTACATGAAACCGTAATCCTGCACCGGCTGCGATTCCGATCCGCCGGCAGCCAGGGCCTTGCTCACCATCTGGTCCACACCCTCCCGGCTGTCCACCGAGAACGCCATGATGGCCTCCGTGGCCGACGTGGCATCAACAATCTCCTTGGCGGTGAACGTCTTGAAGAACTTCTCCACGAGGAGCATCACGAAGGCGTCGTCGTTGATCACCATGCAGGTAGCGTTCTCGTCGGTGTAGTCCTGGTTGAACGTAAAGCCCAGCGCAGTGAAGAACTGCACGGATCTGTCGAGGTCCCTGACGGGCAGGTTCATGAAGATTTGGGTAGCCATGCGCCCAAACCTAGCATCGGTTCACTGACCGTAGAAGACTTTCTCAAAGACGCCACGGGCCCTCCTGCTCACCCGCAGATAGTCCTCCTCGAACGCCGTGGCCATCCCTTCGTCGTAGCCGCACCATCGGGCTACGGCTTCCAGGTCGCGCCGCGATGACGGCAGCAGGTCCGAGGCCCGGCCCGTCCAAATCACGTTCGCGGAACGGATCCTGCTCGCCAGCCGCCAGGCGTCGGCCAGGAGGCGGGCGTCGTCGTCGTCCAGCAGCCGCAGCGAGGCCGCCGCGCTCAGGGCCTTCAGGGTGGATGTGGTGCGCAGTTCCGGGTGCTTGCCGGCGTGCTGGAGCTGCAGCAGCTGCACCAGCCATTCCACGTCGCTGAGCCCGCCGCGGCCCAGTTTCAGGTGTCGGGCAGGATCAGCGCCGCGGGGCAGCCGCTCTGATTCCACCCGCGCCTTGATGCGCCTGATTTCCCGGACGTCCGCATCAGAGACGGCAGCCGGGTAGCGGATGGGATCGATCAGCTCCACGAAGTCGGCCGCTAGCCCGTCGTCACCGGCGATCGGCCGGGCACGAAGCAGCGCCTGCGCCTCCCAGATGAGCGACCAGCGGCGGTAGTACTCGCCGTAGGACTCCAGCGACCGCACCATGGCGCCGTTCTTGCCCTCCGGGCGAAGATCGGCGTCAACGGCGAGCACGCGCTCGGCCATGATCGCCGGTTTGAGGGGCTGCGTCAGGAGAGTCGAAAGATGGCCCACGATCTTCGCGGCCTGCTGCTGGGCCTCAGCGTCCGAGGCTCCGGGCAGCGCACGGTGGACGTACAGGACGTCGGCGTCGGACCCGTAGCCGATCTCCAGCCCGCCCTGCCTGCCCATGGCCACCACCAGCACAGCAGTTTTCAGCGGGCCGGCAGCGGAAACGATGTTTTCCGCCACCCGCAGGGCCCCCAGAATGGCAGCCCGGTCCGTCTCGGCCAGCGCCTCCCCCACCTGGTCCTGGCCGAGCAGGCCGGCGCTGTCCGCGATGGCGATGCGCAGGATCTCGCGGCGCCGGATGAGCCGGATGAGGCGCATGGCGCTTTCCGGGTCCGCGTGCCGGGACATCTTGGAGGCGATCTCCTGCCACTGCGCCTCAAAGCTGAGCGGCGCCAGTTCCTTGTCCGTCCCCAGCCAGGACACCGATTCCGGCGACACCTCCAGGAGGTCGGCAATGAGGCGGGAGTTGGACAGCATGTGGCACAGCCGCTCGGCCGCCGCCGCCGAATCCCGGAGCATGCCAAGGTACCAGTGCGTGGTGCCAAGGCCCTCGCTGATCCGGCGGAAGGCGAGCAGCCCGGCGTCGGGGTCCACGCCCTCGGCCAGCCAGCCCAGGAGGATGGGCAGCAGCTGCCGCTGCAGGGCGGCCCGCCGGCTGACTCCGGCCGTCAGCGCCTCGATGTGCCGGAGTGCGCCCTGCGGGTCCCGGTAACCGAGCGCCGCGAGCCGGCCCTGCGCGGCTTCCGGAGTCAGGCGCGCGTCCTCGCTGCTGAGCTTGGCGGCCGTATTCAGAAGCGGACGGTAGAAGATCCGGTCGTGGAGTTCGCGGACGGAGCGTTTTGTCCGCTGCCACGCGGCCAGGAGGGCGTCCGGATGCGGCCGGTCCGTGGAGAAGGGCCCCAGCACAGCCTTGGCCAGGGTGCGGAGGGCATCTGCCTTGACCGGCATGAGGTGGGTGCGGCGGAGCTGGAAGAGCTGGATGCGGTGCTCGAGCAGCCGCAGGTACCGGTAGGCCTGATCGAAGGCGGCCGCGTCTGCCCGACCGATGTAGCCGCCGGATGACAGGGCGGCGATCGCGGAAGTCGTGTCGCGGCGCCGCAGGGATTCGTCCGACTTGCCGTGCACGAGCTGCAGAAGCTGGACGGTGAACTCGACGTCGCGCAGCCCGCCGCGGCCCAGCTTGATCTGCCGCTGTTCCTCGGCCGGGGGGATGTGTTCGGTCACCCTGCGGCGCATGGCCTGCACGGACTCAACGAATCCGTCGCGGTTCGCCGAGGTCCACACGAGCGGTGACACGGCCTCCTCGTAGCGGGCGCCCAGCTCGGCGTCACCCGCAATGGTCCGCGCCTTCAGCAGCGCCTGGAACTCCCAGCTTTCCGCCCAGCGGGCGTAGTAGCTCTGGTGCGAAGCGAGGGTCCGGACCAGCGGCCCGGATTTTCCCTCCGGACGGAGGTTGGCGTCCACTTCCCACAGGCCGGGCTCACGGGCCGGGGAGGAAATGGCACGCGAGATGCCGGACGCCAGCGCCGTGCCGATGGTGGTGGCCCGGGCGTCGTCCAGCTCCCCCGCCTCCACCACATAGATGACGTCGACGTCGGAAATGTAGTTCAGTTCCCGGGCTCCGCACTTGCCCATCCCGATCACTGACAGTGCGACCTCGGCGACCTCCCCGGCGTCGAACTTCCCCGCCGCTTCGGCGCGGGAAACCGCAAGGGCGGCCTCGATGGCCGCTCCGGCCAGATCAGCGAGTTCCGCGCCGACGGCGGGCATGAAGTCCAGCGGGTCGGCGGCGCAAAGGTCTTTGACGGCGAGGTCCACCACGCCCCTCCGGTAGGCGGTGCGGAGTGCCTCGTACGCCCCGGCACCGGAGATGCCCGCCACCGGCCGGGCTGCGTTCGGGTCGGCGCGGACCGACCGCAGCAGCTGGGCGCGAAGCTCGGCGGGATCCGCCGGAAGCGGCTCCGGGCTGGCGGTCACGCTGAACGCGTCGAGGTGCTCCGGGTGCCGGATGAGGAATTCGCCCAGCGCCTCGCTGGCGCCCAGGACCCGGTACAGCGGTTCGCTCACCTCGGTGTCCGCCGCTGCCAGCTTCCGAAGGTCAGGGTGCTTTTCGATCAGCCGGACAAGGGACTGCAGGGCGGCATCCGGGTTCGCCGCCAACTGGAGGCCGGCAAACAGGACGTCCTGGTCGATGCCCTCCAGTTCGGGGGCGGCAAGGAACCGTTCGCCCTTATCGAGGTCGCTGAAGCCGGTGGTAATGAGCCGGCGGGCCAAGCTCACCGCAGCCGCCTAGAGGATGGCGAGGTTGCGCTGCAGTTCATAGGGGGTCACCTGCAGGCGGTAGTCCTGCCACTCCGCCCGCTTGTTGCGCAGGAAGTGCTCGAACACCTGCTCGCCCAGGATCTGCGGCATCAGTTCCGAGTCCTCCATGGCACGGATGGCGTCGTGCAGGCTGGCGGGAAGGGGATCGTGCCCCATGGCCCGGCGTTCCGCGGAGCTCAGCGACCAGATGTCGTCCTCTGCCGCGGCGGGCAGTTCGTAGCCCTCCTCGATGCCCTTCAGCCCGGCGCCCAGCAGCACGGCGTAGGCCAGGTAGGGGTTGGCGGCCGAGTCGATGCCGCGGTACTCGATCCGGGCGGACTGTCCCTTGCCCGGCTTGTACAGCGGAACACGGACCAGGGCGGAGCGGTTGTTGTGGCCCCAGCTCAGGTAGCTGGGGGCCTCTCCCCCGCCCCATAGGCGCTTGTAGGAGTTCACGAACTGGTTGGTGACCGCGGTGAGTTCGGGGGCGTGTTTGAGAATGCCGGCGATGAACTGGCGTGCCGTCTTGGAGAGCTGGAACTCGGCGCCGGCCTCGAAGAACGCGTTGGTGTCGCCTTCGAAGAGCGAGAAGTGCGTATGCATGCCGGAACCCGGGTGGGCCGTGAAGGGCTTGGGCATGAAGGTGGCGTATGTGCCCTGCTGCAGCGCCACCTCCTTAATGACGGTCCGGAAGGTCATAATGTTGTCCGCCGTCTGCAGGGCGTCCGCGTACCGGAGGTCGATTTCGTTCTGGCCAGGGCCGGCCTCGTGGTGGCTGAACTCCACGGAGATACCCACGGACTCGAGCATGGTCACGGCGGTGCGCCGGAAGTCCTGGGCCACGCCGCCGGGGACATGGTCAAAGTAGCCGCCCTCGTCCACGGGGATGGGTGAACCGTCGGGGCCGGGCTCCTGGGACTTGAGCAGGTAGAACTCGATCTCGGGGTGCGTGTAGCAGGTGAACCCCATGTCCGCCGCCTTGGCCAGGGTGCGCTTGAGGACGTTGCGCGGATCCGCGGCCGAGGGCTCACCGTCCGGGGTGAGGATGTCGCAGAACATGCGGGACGTCTGCTCGGTCTCGCCGCGCCACGGAAGGATCTGGAAGGTGGACGGATCCGGCTGGGCCAGCATGTCAGACTCGAAGACACGGGCGAGGCCCTCGATGGCCGAGCCGTCAAAGCCCAGGCCCTCATCGAAGGCGCCTTCAACCTCGGCGGGTGCCAGCGCCACCGACTTGAGCGAGCCCACGACGTCGGTGAACCACAGGCGCACAAAGCGTACGTCGCGCTCTTCGATCGTGCGCAGGACAAACTCTTGCTGGCGGTCCATGAAGGCCTCTTCTCCGGGTCAACGTCCATGCCCCGGCCCGTGCAGAAACGGAAACGGCGGCAGCTCACGAATCACTTTACTCAGCATTTACCCGTGGTGCTGGCGTGGCCGCCACGCGTAACACAGCGTTAACACTCAACAAGTCAGCGGGAGACCGCAGGCAGGCGGACCAGCTATGACGCGAATCACCCGGGATCCCCTCCCGGCCGGTGGCTAGCACTGCGGGTCCCGGACTACGCTCTAGCCATGGCCACAAGCAGCAGCCCCGATTCAAGCATGTCCGCTGAAGTACCTGCACCTTACGGGAACGGCCCAGCGGCAGCCGCAGCGCCGCCCTCGGAATCGGCACGGAAGCCGCTCCCGCGGATCCGCACGCATCACCTGCAGCAGGCCAAGTCCAGCGGCGAACGCTTCGCCATGCTCACGGCGTACGACCAGTACACGGCAGAGATCTTCGACCAGGCAGGCACGGAGGTCCTGCTGGTGGGCGACTCCGCATCCAACAACGTCTTCGGCAACGAAACAAGCCTTCCCGTCACCGTCGACGAACTGCTGCCGCTGTGCCGTGCCGTCGCCCGCTCCGCGAAAAGGGCACTGGTGGTGGCGGATCTCCCCTTCGGCAGCTACGAGGTCTCCCCGCAGCAGGCCGTGGCCACCGGCGTCCGTTTCCTTAAGGAGGGCCTGGCGCACGCGGTGAAGCTCGAGGGCGGCAAGTTCTACGCCGACACGGTCAGGGCGATGGTCCAGGCCGGCATTCCGGTCATGGCCCACATCGGTTTCACGCCGCAGAGCGAGCATTCGCTGGGCGGCTACCGCGTGCAGGGCCGGGGCGAGGACGCCGCACGGCTTGTCGAGGACGCCGCGGCGCTGGCCGACGCCGGCGCATTCTGCGTGCTCATGGAAATGGTTCCCGCGGAAACGGCCAAGGCCGTGGACGCCGCCATTGCAGTGCCCACCATCGGTATCGGCGCGGGCAATGCCACCACGGGACAGGTTCTGGTCTGGCAGGACATGGCCGGGCTCCGCGGCGGCAGGATGGCCAAGTTCGTCAAGCAGTACGCGGACCTCCGGACCATCCTGAGCGACGCGGCCAGGGCCTATGGCGATGACGTTCGCTCGGGACAGTTCCCCGGCCCCGAACACTCCTTCTAGGGCCGGGCTTACCTTCCGGAAGCGGGCTTTCCTTCCAGAAGCGCTGGGTGACCCCAGGACCGAAGAGGTCAGTCGTCGTCGCCCTTGTCCCACGCCTCGTTGCGGGCCTTGACCTTCTCGAGGGCGTGTTCTGCCTCTTCCCTGGTCTTGTAGGGACCGATCAGCTGGGTCCAGTCCGACATCGCGTCTTCCTCCACCATGTGGGTCTTGACGTTGTACCAGTACTCGGGCATCGGTGTTCCTCGCTTTCCGGTTAACAGCACGCCCCGCCGTGATCCACGTAACGTAACCCGCAACGGTAGCTGCGGGCCGGATAAATTTACGTGGCGTTCTGTGCTGCCTTATATGATCAATCTATGCCTTCCTTAGCCTCGACCGCACCCACCGGCACGCTTACCCAGGGAACCGTAAGCCCGGAGCGGCCCGTTCCCGCGTCGATCCCACGGCCGGAGTACGTTGGCAAGCCCGGCCCGGCCAAATTCACGGGGTCAGAGGTCAAGTCACCGGAGACCATCGAGAAGATCCGGGTGGCGAGCAGGATCGCTGCCCAAGCCATCGTGAACGTGGGCGAGCACATCCGGCCGGGCATCACCACCGACGAACTGGACCGCATCGGCCACGAGTTCCTGCTCGACCACAACGCCTACCCGTCCACGCTGGGGTACCGCGGCTTCCCCAAGTCCCTGTGCTCGTCGCTGAACGAGGTCATCTGCCACGGCATTCCGGACAGCACCGTGGTGCAGGACGGCGACATCCTCAACATCGACATCACCGCCTTCATCGGCGGAGTCCACGGCGACACCAACCACACATTCCTTGTGGGGGACGTGGACGAGGAGTCACGGCTTCTCGTTGAACGGACCAGGGAATCCCTCAACCGCGCCATCAAGGCCGTCGCCCCGGGCCGCCAGATCAACGTAATTGGCCGCGCCATCGAGTCCTACGCCAGGCGCTTCGGCTACGGCGTGGTCCGTGACTTCACCGGACACGGTGTGGGCGAGGCCTTCCACACCGGACTGATCATTCCGCACTACGATGCTGCGCCGGCGTACAACACCGTGATTGAGCCCGGCATGGTGTTCACCATTGAGCCCATGCTGACCCTCGGCACCATCGAGTGGGACATGTGGGCCGACGACTGGACCGTCGTCACCAAGGACCGCAAGCGCACCGCCCAGTTCGAACATACGCTGCTCGTCACCGAATCCGGGGCCGAGGTCCTCACCCTTCCCTGACGCCAGGCAACCACCGCGTCATTTCCGGCAAGTCATCCTTGCCCAGCCCGAGCCCCTACCCTGCCACGAACGGAATCCCATTGGCCAAGAAGGACGAAAAGACCCACAAGAACGCCCCGCTGATCGGCATTGACATCGGCGGAACCGGTATCAAGGGCGGCATCGTCGACCTGAAGAAGGGCAAACTGATCGGCGACCGATTTCGCCTGGCGACGCCACAGCCGGCCACGCCCGAATCGGTCGTCGAGGTGGTCGCCAAGGTTGTCGAGGAGTTGTCGGCGCGCCCGGACGCTCCGGTTGCCGACAGTCCCATCGGTGTCACGTTCCCGGGCATCATCCAGCACGGTGTGGTGCACTCAGCCGCCAACGTGGACAAGAGCTGGCTCAACACGGACATCGATGCGCTGCTAACCGCGCGCCTGGGCCGCCCGGTGGAGGTCATCAACGACGCCGACGCGGCCGGCCTGGCCGAAGCCCGTTACGGTGCCGGCGCCGGCATCGACGGCACCGTCCTGGTCATCACACTCGGCACCGGCATCGGGTCCGCGTTCATCTTCAACGGCCGCCTCGTTCCCAACGCCGAACTCGGCCATCTGGAGATCGACGGCTTCGACGCCGAAAGCAAGGCGTCTGCAGTTGCCCGCGAACGTGACGGCCTCAGCTGGGAGGAATACAGCGTCCTGCTGCAGCGCTACTTCTCGCACGTTGAGTTCCTGTTCTCCCCCGAGCTCTTCATAGTGGGCGGCGGCATCTCCAAGCGCGCCGACGAATACCTGCCACACCTTCGGTTGCGCACGCCGATCGTTCCGGCGGAGCTGAAGAACGAGGCTGGCATCGTGGGCGCTGCCCTGGAAATCGCCGTCAAGCACGCGCTGGCAAAGTAAGCCGCGAGCGGGCCGCTGCAAGCGCGGCCCGCAGAAACGCGCTACTTGCGTAAACGCGCTGTTTACATCAGCGCCCTGTTTACCAACGCCCTGTTTACATCAACGCCCAGGGCGGCAGACACGGAGTCTGCCGCCCTGGGCGTTTTGTTGACGACAGGCGCTTCTGCACTGGAGCCGGTGGCGGTTGCGGCTTCCCCTCCGCTGCCGCCACCGGAGTATTAGAGTGTGCTCTTCGCGGTGTTTTTTTCTCCGGTGTTTTTTTCCGACGGGTTCTTTTCCGCCGGGCCCGTGCCTTCGGGACTCCTGCCTACAGAGCCCTTACTGTCAGCATTGCGCGTTGCCCCTTTGTCCTGGACGTCGGACTCATGGCGGAGCAGTGCAATGGCGGATTCGAAGTCCTCGAGGGACTCAAAGGCCTGGTAGACGCTGGCGAAGCGGAGGTAGGCTACCTTGTCGAGCTTCTGCAGCGGCCCCAGGATGATCAGCCCAACTTCGTGGGCATCGATTTCCGCCGCGCCGGACGCCCGGATGTTCTCTTCCACTTCCTGCGCCAGCATGGCGAGGTCGTCCTCGCTGACCGGCCGGCCCTGGCAGGCCTTTCGGACGCCGTTGATGACCTTGCTGCGACTGAAGGGTTCGCCCACGCCCGACCGTTTTATCACGGACAGGCTGGTGGTTTCCACGGTGGTGAAGCGGCGCCCGCACTCGGGGCACTGACGGCGCCGGCGGATGGCGGAGCCGTCGTCGGCCATCCGGCTGTCTACTACGCGGGAATCGGGGTTACGGCAGAACGGACAGTACACGTTGCTTCTCCTTCTTCCCCGAAGATCCCCTTCCCAGGGTCTCTTCCGGCACCAGTCTAAGGCCACATATGGCCGAATAACAAGCCTGTAATTACTACATGTAGTGGGAGACGACTACATGTAGTGGTCAGCGGGCTTTCTGGAAACGGACGGTGACCGCGTCGCCATGCGCGGGAAGGTCCTCCGCGCCGGACAGGCTCACGATGTGCCCGCTGACCTGCCCCAGCGCCGCCTCCGAGTAATTGATGACCTGGATCGCGCGCAGGAACGTGGTGACGTTCAGTCCTGACGAAAAGGCCGCCGTGCCGCTGGTGGGAAGTACGTGGTTGGAGCCTGCGCAGTAATCGCCAAGGCTCACCGGGCTGTAATCGCCGACGAAAATGGCGCCCGCATTCCGAATCCGGGCTGCCACGGCAAGGGCGTCTGCGGTCATGATCTCCAGGTGTTCGGCCGCGTAGGCGTCGCACGCCGCGATCCCCTGGTCGAGGTCATCAACGAGCACGATGCCGGACTGCGGGCCGGACAGCGCCTCACGGACGCGCTGGCTGTGCTTGGTGGACGCCACCTGCAGTTCCAGCTCCTCCCGGACCTCGGCGGCGAGCTGGACCGAGTCCGTGATCAGGACGGAAGCGGCCTTCGGATCGTGTTCGGCCTGGCTGATCAGATCGGCGGCAACGAAGGCCGGGCGGGCGGTGGAATCCGCGAGGATGGCAATTTCGGTGGTGCCTGCCTCGGAGTCGATGCCCACCACGCCCTTGACGAGGCGCTTGGCCGTGGCAACGAAGATGTTACCGGGACCTGTCACGACGTCGACCGGTTCCAGGGCGGGGTCGTCTGCTTCGCCGGGCACACCGTACGCGAACGCGGCGATGGCCTGGGCTCCGCCAATGGCATACACCTCGTCTATCCCCAGCAGCGCGGCAGCGGCCAGGATGGTGGGGTGCGGGAGGCCGCCGAAGTCCTTCTGCGGCGGCGAGGCGAGTGCGATGGATTGCACCCCTGCGGCCAGCGCCGGAACCACGTTCATGATCACCGAGGACGGGTAGACAGCCAGGCCGCCCGGAACGTAGAGGCCCACACGCGCCACGGGCACCCATTTCTGGCTCACCGCTGCGCCGTCACCCAGGGAGATGTCGACGTCGGCCGGGCGCTGCCCGTCCGCGAACCGCCGTGCGCGGCTGATTGACTCTTCAAGCGCGGAACGTACAGCCGGGTCCAGGCCTTCCAGCGCTGACCGGAGCGCCTCGGCCGGAACCCGTGGATGCGCCTGCTCCACGCCGTCGAACGTGCGGGCGAAGTCGGCAAGGGCGGCGAAGCCGCGCTGGCGGACGGCCGTGATGATGTCGGTGACCTTCTGCTCGGCGTCTGCCACCGTCTGCTGCCGAGCCCGGGGCACCGCCTCGCGGAGTTCTGCCAAGCTGAGCCGGCGGCCGCGCAGGTCAACGGTGCGGAAGTCGACGGCGGGGGTGGTCGGGCGTGCGGAGCTGTCCGGAGAAGTGGTCACCCGTTTATTTTACGCGCCGCGGCCCCGGTCCCCGCCCGTGTTACCGCCGTTCGCCACCACCCGCTCCATACTGCAGCGTGCGGCCGTCCCCCTCGCTGCCGTCCGCGTCCTGGTCCACGGAGGCACGGAGGAGGCCGATGATGCGCAGGACGAAGAAGCCGGCCGCGACGGCCGCGGGCCACAGGACAAGGACTGTCAGGGATCGCAGCGAAAAGGCTACGCTTGCGTTGGCCGACGTGTCCTGCGGACCGCCCAGCCAGCGGCCCGCCAGCACTCCGGTTTGCCAGCCCAGGACAGCCGCCGCCGCGCTTGCCGCGACGGACACCAGCAGCATCCGCCGGGTCCCGCCGTCCCGGCGGCCTGACAACAGCACCGCCACAAGGCAGCCGGCAAACACAAATAATCCCGCCAGCACCAGGTCCCGCGGCAGCCAGCCCTGGCTGTTCGTTCCGGACGCCAGCTCGGTATTTCCCGAGATGAGATTTTGCCCGCCCGGGGCCAGAAGCCACCACAGGAGCCCGGCCGGAATGCCGGAACCGATGATTCCCGCCGCCCACGCCCAGGCCCTGCCGGGACTCCGCCGGGGCCTCTGGGTCTCGTCGGAGGAGCGGACCGGAAGGGCGGGTGCAGGCTGGGTCATGTAGAAACGCTAACAAATGTTGGCCGGCAAATGTTGCCCGGATTCTGCCGACGAACGCCTGCCTGGAAGGGAATGCCCCATCCGGCAGGAAGCCCCATAGTCTTGTACTAGGGACTCAGTCGGCACGGATGCAGCAGGGAGATCGATTCCAGTGACCTCAGATGATGTCGCCTTCGAGGGCACATTCAAAGAGATGTTCCGGCGGCACGCCGCGGGCGTGGCCATCATCACGGTGAACTATGACGGGGTCCCCTACGGCTTCACAGCCACCTCTGTTGCCTCGCTTTCCGCCAAACCGCCGCGCTTTACCTTCAACATGGCGCGCAGTTCCAGCTCGTGGCCGGCGGTGGCCAACACCACGTACATTGGCGTGCACATGCTCGGGCTGGAGAACCAGGAACTGGCCGACCGCTTTGCCCGTACCAAGGAACGCTTCGCCGGCGACCACTGGGCCCACGGGCCCTATGACGTGCCAGTGCTCAAGGACGTTGCCGGCTGGCTCATCGGCAAGATCCAGATGCGTCTGTCCTTCGAGAACAACGCCGTCGTGGTGGTGGAAGTGGTGGAAGGCCAGGTGGGCGAAGACGGCTCGCCGCTGCTGTACCACTCAGGAACCTACGGGCAGCCGGTTCCGCTCGACTACGAAATCTGAAGGGCTTCGAGACCTGAACGACTGCGAAACCTAGGCGTCCAGGCAGGCCGGGCCCAGCAGCACCTTCAGGTCCCCGAAGAGCGACGGGTTCGGGTTCACCCGCAGGTGCACCGGAAGCGCCATCACCTCGATGCGGCTGTCGCCCTGCAGGTTCACCCGGACCTCGGAGTTGCCGCGGTGGTTGCGCAGCACGTCCCCCAGTTCCGTGACCACGGCCTCTGTGGCCTTGTGCGTGGGCATGGTGATCACCAGCGGTCCGTTGGTGCCTTGGCTCAGGTCCGGCACGGAAAGCTCCATGCAGTTCAGGGTGACGGCGCCGTCGTCGCGCCGCTGCAGCCTGCCCTTGACCACCACGATCAGGTCTTCGGCGAGGACCGAGGCGATGGGCCCGTAGACCTGGCCGAAGAACATGACCTCCATGGAACCGCCGAGGTCCTCGATCTCCGCTCGGGCGTACGCGTTGCCGCTGGCCTTGGCGATCCGGCGGCTCAGCGAGGTGATCATGCCCGCAATGGTGACAATGGCGCCGTCGTGCGGACCGTCCTCCGCGATGATCGAGGTGATGGACTGGTCGGCGTGCTGGCTCAGCACCCCTTCCAGGCCCTGCAGCGGGTGGTCTGAGACGTACAGGCCCAGCATGTCACGCTCAAACGCGAGCTTGTCCTTCTTCTCCCATTCCGGCAGGTCGGGAATTTCGATGCTGAGTGACGCTTCGGACTCGGCCTCGTCGAACCCGGCGAAAAGGTCGAACTGGCCGATCGCCTCATTGCGCTTGAGGGTGATGACGGAGTCGATGGCTTCTTCGTGGATCATGGCCAGCGCCCGGCGGTGGTGGCCCAGCGAGTCGAAGGCGCCTGCCTTGATCAGGGATTCGATGGTGCGCTTGTTGCACACCACGGCCGGCACCTTCATGAGGTAGTCCTTGAAAGAACTGTAGGCGCCCTCTTTTTCGCGGGCGGCCACCATGGCTTCGACGGCGTTGACGCCGACGTTGCGGATGGCACCCATGCCGAAGCGGATGTCGTTGCCCACCGGGGTGAAGTTGAGCGCCGACTCGTTGACGTCCGGCGGCAGAACGGTGATGCCCATGCGCCGGCATTCGTTGAGGTAAATCGCCGATTTGTCCTTGTCGTCGCCGACCGAAGTCAGCAGCGCTGCCATGTACTCGGGCGCGTAGTGCGCCTTCAGGTATGCGGTCCAGTAGGAAATCACGCCGTATGCGGCCGAGTGCGCCTTGTTGAAGGCGTAGTCGGAGAATGGCAGCAGGATGTCCCACAGGGTCTTGACGGCCTCCATGGAGTAGCCGTTGTCCTGCATGCCCTGCGAGAAGCCGGCAAACTGCTTGTCCAGCTCGGACTTCTTCTTCTTGCCCATGGCACGGCGCAGGATGTCTGCCTGGCCGAGCGAATAGCCGGCGAGTTTCTGCGCCACGGCCATGACCTGTTCCTGGTAGACGATCAGGCCGAACGTCCCGCCCAGGATCTCCTTCAGCGGTTCCTCGAGCTCCGGGTGGATCGGGATGACTTCCTGGATCTTGTTCTTGCGCAGGGCGTAGTCGGTGTGGGCGTTGGCGCCCATGGGACCGGGGCGGTACAGCGCCAGCACGGCGGAGATGTCTTCGAAGTTGTCAGGCTTCATCAGCTTGAGCAGCGACCGCATGGGGCCGCCGTCGAGCTGGAAAACGCCCAGCGTGTCACCACGGGCCAGCAGCTCATAGGACGCTGCGTCATCCAACTCCAGCGTTTCGAGGTCCAGGTCGACGCCGCGGTTCATCTTGATGTTTTCCAGGGCGTCGGAAATGATCGTGAGGTTCCGCAGGCCCAGGAAGTCCATCTTGATCAGGCCGAGGCCCTCGGACGTCGGGTAGTCGAACTGCGTGATGACCTGGCCGTCCTGGAAACGGCGCATGATCGGAATGACGTCGATGATGGGGTCCGAGGACATGATCACGCCGGCCGCGTGCACGCCCCATTGCCGCTTCAGGCCCTCAATGCCCAGCGCTGTCTCGAAAACTTTGGCGGCCTCGGGGTCAGTGCCGATTAGCTGGCGGAAGTCACCGGCTTCGCTGTAGCGCTTGGCGTCCTTGTTCTGGATGTCGGCCAGCGGAATATCCTTGGCCATCACGGCAGGCGGCAGCGCCTTGGTCAGCTGCTCGCCCATGCTGAACGGGTACCCGAGCACGCGGGAGGAGTCCTTGAGCGCCTGCTTGGTCTTGATGGTGCCGTAGGTGACGATCATCGCCACACGTTCATCACCGTATTTGCGGGTCACGTAGTCGATGACTTCGGAGCGGCGCCGGTCATCGAAGTCGACGTCGAAGTCGGGCATGGAGACGCGGTCGGGGTTGAGGAAGCGCTCGAAGATCAGGCCGTGGTGCAGCGGATCAAGGTCGGTGATGCGCATGGCGTAGGCCACCATGGAACCGGCACCTGAACCACGCCCGGGGCCTACCCGGATGCCGTTGTTCTTCGCCCAGTTGATGAAGTCGGCCACCACGAGGAAGTATCCCGGGAAGCCCATGGAGGTGATGACTTCCAGCTCGTAGTCGGCCTGCTTGCGGACGTTGTCCGGGATGCCCTGGGGATAGCGGTACAGGAGCCCCTTGTCGACTTCCTTGACCAGCCAGGACGTTTCGTCCTCGCCCTCCGGGCAGGGAAACCGGGGCATGTAGTTGGCACCGGTATTGAAGGACACCTCGCAGCGCTCGGCGATCAGGAGCGTGTTGTCGCAGGCCTCGGGGTGGTCGCGGAACAGTTCCCGCATTTCCTGCGGCGACTTCAGGTAGTAGCCGCTGCCGGAGAAGGCGAAACGGGAGCCGCCATTGTCGTAGGTCGGCTCCAGGAGCGTGGAGCCGGACTGGATGGCCAGCAGGGCCTCGTGCGCCTTGGCGTCGTGTTCGTGCGTGTAGTGAAGGTCGTTGGTGGCCACCAGCGGGAGGTTCAGGTCCTTGGCCAGGCGCAGCAGATCGCCAGTGACCCGCCGCTCAATGTCCAGGCCGTGGTCCATGAGCTCGCAGAAGTAGTTCTCCGCGCCGAAGATGTCACGGAACTCCGCAGCGGCTTCCAGCGCTTCGCGGTACTGGCCCAGCCGCAGCCGGGTCTGGACCTCACCGGACGGGCAGCCGGTGGTGGCGATGAGCCCCTCGGAGTAGGTGTTCAGCAGTTCACGGTCCAGGCGGGGCCATTTGCCGAAGACCGAGTCCAGCGAAGCGATGGACGACGCGCGGAACAGGTTCCGCATGCCCACGTTGTTGTAGCTGAGCAGGGTCATGTGCGTGTAGGAACCGCCGCCGGAGACGTCGTCCTTGCGCTGGTTTTCCTCGCCCCAGCGGACCCGGCTCTTGTCACCGCGGGCGGTGCCGGGAGTCACATAGGCTTCGACGCCGATGATGGGCTTGATGCCCTTGTCGGTGGCTTTGCGCCAGAAATCGAACGCGCCAAACAGGTAGCCGTGGTCAGTCGTGGCCAGAGCCGGCATACCGAGCCGCTCGGTTTCGTCGAACAACTCGCCGAGCCGGGCGGCACCGTCCAGCATCGAGTACTCGGTGTGGGTATGGAGATGTACGAACGAGTCATTGCTGGAAGTCACCGGACCATTCTAGTGCCGACCCTCCGACAATCATTGCCGGCATGCCGCAGGCTCAGGCCTTGCCCGACCCCAGGACCTCCAGGGCGTAGGCGAGGTCTTCCGGGTACTGGCTGGTCACGGTGACGCGTTCGCCGGTGCGCGGGTGGTCAAAGCCCAGTTCACGGGCGTGCAGCCACTGCCGGGTCAGACCGAGCGTGGCGGCCAGCCGCGGGTCTGCTCCGTACGTGAGGTCGCCGGCACACGGATGACGGAGTGCCGCGAAATGGACCCGGATCTGGTGTGTCCTGCCGGTTTCCAGGTGCACCTCCACCAGGGTTGCCTTGCCGAAGGCCTCGAGGACCTCGTAGTGCGTCACCGATGGCCGGCCGTCCTCGATGACGGCGAAGCGCCAGTCGTGGCCGGGATGGCGGCCGATCGGTGCGTCGATGGTGCCCTGTAAAGGATCCGGCAGGCCTTGGACCACAGCGTGGTAGACCTTGTCCACCGTGCGTTCCTTGAATGCCCGTTTGAGTGCCGTGTAGGCGGGTTCTGTCTTCGCTACCACCATGACCCCGGAAGTCCCGACGTCGAGGCGGTGGACGATTCCCGCACGTTCAGCGGAACCGGACGTGGAAATGCGGTAACCGGCCCCGGCCAGCCCGCCCACGACGGTGGGCCCCACCCAGCCAGGAGACGGGTGCGCTGCGACCCCCACCGGCTTGTCGACCACCACAAAGTCGTCGTCATCCAGCAGGATCTTCAGGCCTTCCACAACTTCCTCCACGACTTCAAGGGGGTCCCGGCGTTCGGGGACCGTCACGTGCAACACGGTGCCGGACGCGAGTTTGGCGGACTTGCCCACGGGCCTGCCCCCGCTGACGACATTGCCTTCGGCTATCAGCGTTGCGGCGGACGAACGGGACATGCCCATCAGTTTGGCCAGGCCTGCATCGACGCGGGTGCCGTCCAGCTCCTCGGGCACCACCACCCGTTCAGACATTGCCGGCACCGTCCCGCTTGTCCACGCTGTGGTGTGAACCGTCGAGGGCGATCCCCCGCAGGGTCAGCAGGCAGATGATGACCACTGAGGACACCACGGCCGAGTCGGCAATATTAAAAATCGCAAAGTTGGGCAGCTGAATGAAGTCCACCACATGGCCCATTCCGAATGACGGGTCCCGGAACAGCCGGTCCGTCAGGTTTCCCAGGGCGCCGCCGAACAGGAGCCCCAGCGCCAGCGCCCACCAGGCGGATCCGAGCTTGCGCAGCTGGAACAGGATGGCAGCGGCGACCACCACCATAATGATGGTGAACACCCAGGTGACGTTCTCGCCGATGGAGAAAGCCGCGCCGGAGTTCCGGATGTAGTACCAGTGCAGCAGCGGGGGCAGCACCGGAATCCGCTCGCCCTCCTCCATGGTGCTGGTGACCCACAGTTTGGTGAGCTGGTCGAAGACGTAGGCGAAAACGGCCAGTCCGGCGAACAGGGACAGCAGGACGCCGCGCCGGGGCCGCGGAGATGATGAAGCTGGGTGCGCTGCGTCAGCGGCAAGGTCGTCAGTCATGGTGCTTTCATTCGGGAACCGTCGTTAATGGCAAAAGCCGGTGGCCGAGGAATCCTCAGCCACCGGCCTTCAGAATACGTGCTAAACGGCGGCGCTGCTGCTTTCGCCGACCTCGGGGGCGGCAACGGAGCCGCGGGCGTCGAGGTCGCGCAGCTGGCCCTCGATGTAGGCCTTCAGGCGTGAGCGGTAGTCGCGTTCGAATCCGCGCAGCTGCTCCACCTTGCGCTCCAGGACGGAGCGCTGCTGCTCCAGGGCACCGAGGATCTTGCGGGACTTCTCCTGCGCGTCGTTGACCAGGCTGCTGGCTTCGATCTGAGCTTCGGCGATGATCTTGTCGCGCTGCTGCTGGCCCTCGGACACGTGGCGGTCGTGCATCTGCTGTGCCATGGCCAGCAGGCCGGCAGCCGACTCGGAAACGTTGGTGCTGGTGACGGCGGGTGCCGGCGCTGCAACCGGTGCTGCCTGCTCGGCTTCCTTCTTCTTGGCAGCTTCCGCGGCCTTGGCCTCGGCTTCGGCTTTCGCCCGTGCCTCGTCCTTGTCGGCCTTGGACGGTGCGGGAACCTTTTCAACCACAGGGGCAGCGGCGGAGGTGGCAGCCGGCGATCCGGAGCCGCCTTCGGCGAGCTTCTTGCGAAGCTCTTCGTTCTCCTGGTTCAGGCGCCGCAGTTCAACGACAATCTCGTCCAGGAAGTCGTCAACTTCGTCCTGGTCATAGCCTTCGCGGAACTTGGTCGGCTGAAAGCGCTTGTTGACAACGTCTTCTGGCGTTAAAGCCATCTGGTCACCTCGTTGGTCTAGTTCGTCAGGAGGCCTTCCGGCCGTCAAAACTACGGTACCTAAATTTGGTCTGGTTCCTCTAATTCAACACCGTGGCGTCAAACAAAAGGTCTTCCGCGCCCGGGATCCGTGGGGATCGGCCGGTCGCTGCAAGCTGATATGAAGTTATGCAAATGACTTGGTGATCGCCATGGCCACGCTCAGGCCGATGAACAGCACGATAAAACCGAGGTCCAGTGAGACGCCGCCCAGCCGCAGCGGGGGGATGATGCGCCGCAGAACCTTCAGCGGCGGATCGGTGACCGAGTAGACTGCGTGAGCCGCCACCAATGCTACCCCGCGGGGACGCCAATCCCGTGCGAACATCTGAACCCAGTCGTAGACGAGGCGGACAATCAAAGCGACGAAAATGAACAGCAGGACGATGTAGACGAGCCCGAAAAGTATTCCCATGAGCTAACCCATTGTCTCCATGTCCATTGCGGGCACCTCGTGCCCTGGGGATTCCTGCCAGCTTGTGCTGTTCCACTATTTCAGCACGGATGCCAGGCAGGTGCGTCCCTGCCTGGCATCCGGAGAGCCGTTTTTCAGCTTTGGTTGAAGAAGCTGGCGGTTGCCTCGCTGGCTTTCTTGTCATCCCCGATGACTTCAACGTAGGACGGCGACAGCAGGAAGACCTTGTTCGTCACGCGCTCGATGCTTCCGCGGAGGCCGAAGACGAGGCCCGCGGAGAAGTCAACGAGCCGCTTTGCGTCCGCCTCCCCCATGTCCGTCACGTTCATGATGACGGGGATACCGTCACGGAAGCTTTCGCCGATGAGCTTGGCGTCGTTGTAGGAGCGGGGGTGGATCGTGGTGATCTGCCGCAGCCCGGTGGTCTCTTCGCGGCTCGATGCCGCACGCTTGATGGGTGTCACTGGTGCGCGGTATTCCTCTTCGGCAGCGGGTGGCACTTCACGGACGACCTCACGGAGCGGCGCAGGCGCGCGGCGCTCTTCACGGTCATGCTCCATTGAGTGGTCCTCGTCCTTTTGCTGGGTGGAAAGCTCAGACTCGTAATGTTCGTCGCCGTCGGCGAGCCCAAGATAGATCATTGTCTTGCGCAGAGCGCCAGCCATGGTCGACTCCTAATCGTGTCCGGAAGCGGGCCGCCCAAAGGTCTCGACAGCATTGGAATCCCCGCCATTCACTTCCAATACGTCAGACGCTACCGCACCGCCGGGCGCGAACCGAGAATATCTGAGCCAATTCGGAGGTGTGTCGCACCGAATCGGACGGCAGCTTCCAGATCCTGGCTCATGCCGGCGGAAATCCCCGTGGCGCCGGGAAAATCACGCCGCAAATCCGTGGAGATGCGCAGCAGTTTTTCAAAGGCGCGGTCAGGATCCGCGCCGAGGGGTGCTACCGCCATGACACCCGCCAGCCGAAGTCCGGCGGCGGCTTCGAGCTGTTCCGCCAGCAGCGGAACCTCTTCCGGGGCGGCCCCGCCGCGGTGGGCCCCGGCGTCCTCGTCCAAGCCCACCTGGATGAAGCATTCGAGGTCGCCGCGGCCGGTCAGCTCCTGCTGGGCGGCGATGGCCCGCTCGAGGGCCGTCACCAGCTGGGCGCGGTCCACGGAGTGCACCGCGGAGGCATAGCCGACCACCGTCCTGGACTTCTTGCTCTGGAGCTGTCCCACGAAGTGCCAGGTGAGGTCCAGGGCTTCGAGCTCCGCGGCTTTCGAAGATGCCTCCTGGTCCCGGTTCTCGCCAAAATCCCTGACGCCGAGCGCGGCGAGCCTGCGGACGTCGTCGGCCGGGTGGAATTTGCTGACCACAATCAGGCGCGGCGGGTTGTTCCCGCGCTCCGCCGCCGCCGTGGCACGGTCGATCCGCTGCCGGACGGCGTCCAGGCGCTCCTGCAGCTCCACGGTCCGGGCATCCCCGGGCATCGGGCCCTCAGTCATGGGTCCACACCAGTCCGGCAAAACGGCCGGACCGGGAATCGCGGCGGTAGGAAAACAGGGACTCATTTTCAAGCGTGCAGGGCCCGCGGTATTCGATGGGAACGCCGAGGGCGTCGAGCTGGCTGGCGGCACCGCCGGGCAGGTTGAGCGCCGGCGTTCCCCATGAGGTGGTCGACAACGCGGACGGCAGGACGGCGGCCACCTCGTCGCGGAGTTCGGCGGGCACCTCGTAACAGTTCCCGCAAACAGACGGCCCAAGCCAGGCCCGGACGTCCGCGGCGCCGGAAGCGCGCATCTGTTCCACCGCCGCAGGAATGACTCCCGAAAACAGGCCGAGGCGCCCGGCATGAACGGCCGCGAGCACGGGGCCGGAAACTCCGGCTCCCACCAGGACCAGGGGAATGCAGTCAGCCACCATCACCGCAAGCGGACCGCCGAGGGACACCAGCGCGTCCGCCGTTGGAGCTGGCGGGGCGTCGGCAGTTGCGCCTGGCTCAGCAACTGCGCCTGGTTCAGCAACGAGGGACACGTCGTTGCCGTGGACCTGGTTCATGTACTGGAACCTGCGCGGCGCGATTCCGGCGGCGTGCTCCAGCCGGGCCCGCCGGTCCAGGACCGCCGCAGCGTCGTCACCCACGTGCAGGGCGAGGTTGCCGGCCCTCGTGTCGGTGAACGCCACGGACACGCCAGGCTGCACTTCAGCTCGCCACAAAAACAATCGGAACTCCGGCAATCGAGGTAGGGAAAACGGAACGGCAGCCGGGCGGAGTGTCCGCCCGGCAAGCTCCTACTTCAGGAAATCGGGCACATCCAGGTCGTCGGACCGGCTGCCGGTGAGGTCGGGCTCCACCACGGACGGGAGGTCGACGTCGAACCCTGAGTCGGCGGGAACAGCTGACGGGCGCTGCTGTCCCCAGCTGCTCAGGCCTGCTGCGCCCACTCCGGCGTGCACGGGCTGGACGTGGACCTGCTGGCTCCCCGAGGGCGACTGGCTGTGCGGGGCGGTCGCCGGCACGGCGGGGCGCTGTGGGACGGCCTGCGGCTGCGACTGGTCCATGGACGGCGAGGTGGCCTTGACGTCGTCGAAGCCGGCCGCGATGACGGTGACGCGGGCTTCGTCGCCCAGGGCGTCGTCGATGACCGCGCCGAAGATGATGTTGGCTTCGGGGTGCGCAACTTCCTGCACCAGGCGCGCGGCCTCGTTAATCTCAAAGAGGCCCAGGTCAGAGCCGCCCTGGATGGACAGCAGAACACCGTGGGCGCCGTCGATGGAGGCCTCCAGCAGCGGGGAGGCGATGGCGAGTTCGGCGGCCTTGACCGCGCGGTCCTCGCCCCGTGCGGAGCCGATGCCCATCAGGGCCGAGCCGGCACCCTGCATGACCGACTTCACGTCGGCGAAGTCAAGGTTGATCAGGCCGGGCGTGGTGATGAGGTCCGTGATGCCCTGGACACCGGACAGCAGGACCTGGTCAGCGGAGCGGAAGGCATCCAGGACTGAGACGTTGCGGTCGCTGATGGACAGCAGGCGGTCGTTGGGGATCACGATCAGGGTGTCGACTTCGTCGCGCAGGGCGTCGATGCCCGCCTCGGCGGAGCCCGCGCGGCGCCGGCCCTCGAAGGTGAACGGACGCGTGACAACGCCGATGGTCAGGGCGCCAAGGGAGCGCGCAATACGGGCAACCACCGGTGCGCCGCCGGTTCCGGTGCCGCCGCCTTCACCCGCGGTCACGAAGACCATGTCGGCGCCGCGAAGGACTTCCTCGATCTCGTCGGCGTGGTCCTCGGCCGCCTGCTTGCCCACCTCAGGGTTGGCACCGGCACCCAGCCCGCGCGTCAGCTCACGCCCGACGTCGAGCTTTACGTCGGCATCGCTCATCAGCAGGGCCTGGGCATCGGTGTTAATAGCTATGAATTCGACACCGCGGAGACCCACCTCGATCATGCGGTTGACTGCGTTCACGCCACCGCCGCCGATGCCGACGACCTTGATGACGGCCAAGTAATTCTGCGGAGCTGCCACGTTACGTGTCCCTTGTTAGTGTCCTATTGCGAAAACTGGTGGAGTCGACCTTGAAGCCCTGAACCTTAACCTTCGAGTTGAAGGTTATAGTTATGTCAAGTAACTCACCTCTGTGACGCTATTTCCTATGCTGGCTACATTCAATAACCGCCGCCGCGTGTCGTCCTAATCCCCAAGAAATACAGCCGTGGTCACCGCGTCACGGGATGCCGCGGAACGCTGACGTCGTAGGTGTTGACCGGGTTCGCAGGATCTGCCGGCACCTTGAGCAGTGCTTCAAGCACCCTCGCCTTGAGCTCCTTCTCCCCCGCGTTGCCCCAGACAACCGTCTGGCCATCCAGCAGCTTCAGTTCCACTGCGTCGACGGACTTGGCGGAGGCATTGGAGAGCTTGGCCAGCACATTGGCGGGAAGGGCGCCGAGAACCTCGGCGGTCGCCTGGAAGAGGTCCTTGCCGATCGTTCCGGCGCCGCCGTCAATCAGGGGCAGCTTCACGGAGGCGGGGTCTGCCGTGGTGCCCAGCCGCACGCCGTCGACGTCCACGAGCAGGTAATCGTTGCCGCGCTTCACGAGGGCCACCGGCACGCGTTCCTGGACCTGCACCACGAGGACGGACGGCGGGTGGGCCTGGGTGCTGACGGATCTGATCTGGACCAGCGGCTTCAGCAGCGCGTCGACCTGTTCGTCGCTGATCTGCGGCAGCGGCGTGCCCAGCAGCGGCTTCAGTGCCGCCTGCACCTGTGCCGGTTTGAGGAGCTTCGTCCCACTGACGCTCACGCTGTGGACTGCCAGCACAGGCGAATAGACGGCGGCCAGGATCAGTCCCGCCACGAGTGCCGCCGTGACGCACACCGCCACGATGATGTTCCGCCTGATACGCCGGCCCCGGGGCTCGGGAAATGCCAGCACGTTGTCCCGGGCCGGCTTGTCCCGGGCCGGCCTGTCCCGCACCGGCCTGTCCCGCACCGGCCTGTCCTGCGCCGGCTTTCCCTGCGCTGGTTTGTCCTGCGCGGGGCCCTTCTGCGTACTGCCCTGCCGCTTATCCCTGGGCGCACTGCCCTGCGCCTTCTCCTGCGCCGCACCCTCCGGCACGCCCTTGGAGGCGCTGATCACGGCCGGCTTGGCGCGGTCGGAATCCGTAACAGTGTCCCGGGGAGCGCCGGAGTCCCCGGCCGCAGCAGTGTCGCGGCCGGCAGGCTTGGCCGGGCGGTACGTGGGGCGCCGGGTGCTAGCCACCGAGCGACTCCACGATGAGCGGCCCGTACGCGGTGACGTCCCCGGCGCCGGCGGTGAGGATGATGTCCCCCGGCTGCGCGGCGGCGGCCAGGGCGGCAACGGCCTCATCACCGGCTCCGACGGGTCTGCCGCCGGCGCCCAGGTGCTCCGTGATGAGTGCGCTGGTGACGCCCGGGATGGGATCCTCGCGTGCCGGGTAGATGTCGAGCACCAGTGCGGTGTCCGCGGCATTGAGCGCGTCCGCGAATTCCGCGGCGAATTCCCGGGTCCGGGAAAAGAGGTGCGGCTGGAAAAGGACGTGCACCTTGTGCTCCCCGGCAACGGAGCGGGCCGCAGCCAGTGCGGCGCGCACCTCCGTGGGGTGGTGGGCGTAGTCGTCGTAGACCCGCACGCCCCTGCCCTCGCCCTTGTATTCGAACCGCCGGGACGCGCCGGAGAAGCTGGCCAGGGCAGAGGCGGCGGCCTGGGCGTCCACGCCGAGTTCGAGCGCCACCGCCATGGCAGCGGCGGCGTTCAGCGCATTGTGCCGTCCCGGGACCTGCAGTGCCAGCGGGATCCGGCGGCCCGCCGTCGTAATGGCCACCCTGCCCGGGCCGCCGTCGTCGAGCCGGAGGTCCGCGGATTCGGAGGTGCCGTACAGGACAACGCGGGCATTGCCCTGTTCGCGGGTGCGAAGCGCCAGCGCGTGCGCGCCGGCGTCGTCCGCGCAGGCCACCAGCACACCGTTCGCCGGCAGCAGGGCCGTGAAGCGGTCAAAGGATTCATACACGGCTTCTGCGGTGCCGTAGTGGTCGAGGTGGTCCGGTTCCACGTTGGTGACGACGGCGATCTGCGGGCGGTAGTTCAGGAACGAACCGTCGGATTCATCCGCCTCCGCGACGAACACCTTGGAGCTGCCGTTCGCCGCGTTGACGCCGAGCGCCGGGACATTGGCCCCGATCGCGAACGACGGGTCCAGGCCGGCGCCCTGCAGCAGCACGGTGATCATGGAGGTGGTGGTGGACTTGCCATGGGTGCCGGCCACTGTCACCACGAGGTCATCGGCCATGGTGGCGGCCAGGGCTTCGGAGCGGTGCAGCACCGGCAGGCCGGCGGCCCGGGCAGCCTCGCGTTCGGGGTTGTCAGCGCGGATGGCCGATCCAGCCACGACGGTCTGGGCGTCGCCGAGATTGCCGGCGTCGTAGCCCACGCAGATGCGTGCGCCGGCTGCGGCGAGCTCCTTCATAACGGGCAGGTCCTTCGCGTCCGAACCGCTGACGGGAATTCCGCGCGCCACCATGATCCTGGCGACGGCGGACATGCCCACGCCCCCGATCCCGATGAAGTGCACGCGGCCCAGTGACTCCTGGCTGGGTGCTGCGTTGGTGGTCATTTGGATACCGCTTCCAGTACGAGGTCGGCCATGAGCTGGTCGGCATTCCGGATGCCAAGGTTCTCCGCGTTCGCCGCCATGGTTTCGAGGCGGGAACGGTCCGTCAGCAGCGGGATGAGGCTGGTCCGGACCCATTCGGGGGTGAAATCGCGGTCCGCCACCAGCAGGGCGCCGCCCGCGTCCACCAGCCCGCGCGCGTTCAGGGCCTGCTCGCCGTTGCCGATCGGCAGCGGCACGAACACCGCAGGAACACCGACGGCGGCGACCTCGCTCACGGTGGCCGCTCCGGAACGGGCCAGCAGCAGGTCAGCCGCGGCGTAGACGGTCTCCATACCGTCCACGTACTCGAGCTGACGGTAGCCGTCGGCGCTCAGGGCATTGCCGTTTGCGTCCGCCACGGACTTGCCGCGTCCGGTGATGTGGATGGTCTGGACCCCTGCCCGGGACAGCGCCTCGAGCGACGCCGCCACGGTGCGGTTAATGCTTTGCGCCCCGGACGAGCCTCCTGTGACGATGAGCACCGGCTTCTCCGGCTGCAGGTCCAGGGTGCGCAGGGCTCCGTTCCGCGCTGTTGCCCTGACCATGGCCGAGACTTCGCGGCGCATGGGCATGCCTACGTGGCGCGCGTTGCGCAGGGGCGTGCCGGCGAATGCCACGGCCACGTGCCGGCTCAGCCGCGCGCCGACGCGGTTGGCAAGGCCCGGGCGGGTGTTGGCTTCGTGGATGACGATGGGGATTTTCCGCCGCCAGGCGGCCAGGTACATGGGCGTGCAGACGTAGCCGCCCACGCCCACCAGGACGTCGGCGGCGGCGTCGTCGAGGATGCGCCCGGCCTGCCGCACGGCGCCGGCGAGCCGTCCCGGCAGGCGGAGCAGGTCAGCGGAGGGCTTCCGCGGGAACGGGACACGGTCGATGGTGGCCAGTTCAAACCCGGCGGCAGGGACCAGCCTGGTCTCCATGCCGGCGGCCGTTCCGACGGCCAGCAGCCGGGCGTCGGGACGGGCGTCGCGGATGGCGGCGGCGATGGCCAGCAGCGGGTTGATATGGCCTGCTGTTCCGCCGCCGGCGAGGACCACGGACAATGACTCGGTTTTCATCAGGTGCTGGTTTACGCTTTCGTACGGGATTTCTTGCGCCCGGGCAGCCGCAACGGGCCGAGCAGTTTACGGGGCCGGATGTTGGGCGCCATCTGTTCGCGGGCCAGTGACAACACTACGCCGATCGCGCAGAGCGACATCAGCAGCGCCGAGCCGCCGTAGGAGATGAAAGGCAGTGGAACGCCGATCACCGGCATCAGGCCCGTGACCACGGCCATGTTGACCGTCGCCTGGCCCAGCAGCCACACCATGATGGTTCCGGCAAGGACCCGGTGGAACAGGTCCTCCTGTGCCACCACCACGCGGTAGATGGCGGCCCCCAGGATGGCAAAGAGGATCAGTACGACGACGGTCCCCACCAGCCCGAGTTCCTCACCGATGATGGCGAAAATGAAGTCGTTGTGGGCTTCGGGGATCCAGCTGTATTTCTGCCGGCTCTGGCCAAGCCCGACGCCGAACCAGCCGCCCGATGCCAGCCCGTAGAGGCCGTTGGTGGACTGGTAGTTGGCGTCGATGCCGTCGCCGCAGCTCTGCCCGGTCCACCACGAGGTGATGCGGCACACCCGGTTGGAACTGGTGACGGCCATGACCGCTATGACAGCACCGAGGCCCACCGCCGCGAACCCGAACAGATAAAGTCGCACGCCGGCGAAGAACAGAGCCGCGGCGGTGATGAGCATGATAAGCATGCCGGTGCCCAGGTCGTTTCCGATCAGGACAAGGCCGATGATCCCGCCCGCTATGGGCACCACGGGGACCACTGCATGGCCCCACTGGTGCAACAGCGGCGCCTTCTTGGCCAGCACGGTGGCCATCCACAGGGCCAGGGCAAGCTTGGCTGCCTCGGAAGGCTGCAGGGTGAAAAACCCGCCGATGTCGATCCAGTTCTTGTTGCCGTTGACGCTGGTGCCAATGACCAGCACGAGCCCCAGCAGGGCGTAGGCAATGATGATGCCCAGCCACGCGAGGCGTTTCAGCCACACGACGTTGATCCGGGACAGCATGAACATGCAGAAGATGCCGATTCCGGCGAACAGTCCCTGCTTGAGGGCCGCGGTGTAGGGCGACTCCCCCGCTGCGATGGCCTCGACGCTGGACGCCGAGAGCACCATCATGATGCCAATGGCGGTCAGGGCCAGCGTGGTGCCGAGGATCAGGTAGTAAGTGGAGCCGTTGCGCGACTTGCCGTTTCCCTCCAGGGCGGACCAGAAGCGCCGGTACGCCCGCAGCAGCCTGCCCTTCGTGGGGACCCTGGAGACGGGAGTCCCCGGTGCAGCACCCTGTCCGGCGTTCCGGGAGGCAGACCCACGGGAGGTCGCTCCCGACCGCTGCCGGACGGCCGCGGGGCGGGTGGGTGTGCTGACCATTCTTACTCCTTGCCGGTCCGGGCCTCCCCTTCCACGAGCTCGCGGACCGCTGCAATGAAGGCGTCGCCACGGTGAGCATAGGAAGAGAACTGATCCATGGATGCAGCAGCCGGGGCCATCAGCACAGTGTCACCCGAGGCGGCGAGCTGAGCCGCCGATGCGACGGCCTGTGCCATGATTGCCTCCCCGGTTTCGGCTGAATCCGGTGCGTCATGTCCGGTTCCGGCTGGCTGCACATTTTCAGTGTGGCCTGCCGCCTGCCGGATGACGGGGACATCCGGTGCGTGTCGCCGCAGGGACTCTTCCAGCGATGCCGTGTCCTTGCCGATCAGCACCACGGCCTTCAGCCGGCGGGCATGGTCACGGACCACGTCGTCGTAGCTGACACCCTTGGACAGGCCGCCGGCAATCCAGACCACCGGTTCGAAGGCGGCAAGGGATGCCGAGGCGGCGTGCGGGTTGGTGGCTTTGGAGTCGTTGATCCAGAGGACGCCGTGCTGCTTGGCGACCGGCTGGATACGGTGGCTTCCCGGGATGTAAGCCCGCAGGCCCTCCCGCACGTGCTCGGGGCTGACGCCGTAGGCCCGCACCAGGCCCGCGGCTGCCAGGGCGTTGGCCACCATGTGGCGCGGGGCCACCGGGCCGAGATCGGACATGGACGCCAGTTCGACGGCGCTGTCCTTCCGTTCGGCGATGAAGGCCCGGTCAACGAGCAGGCCCTCCACCACGCCGAGCATGCTGATGGCCGGCGTGAGGGTGGTGAAAGCCACGGCCCTGCAGCCCTCGACCACGTCCGCGTTCTCCACCATGCGTTCGGTTTCGATCTGCTCGTGGTTGTAGATGCAGGCCTTCTGCGTGTTTTCGTAGATCTTGGCCTTGTCGGCCAGATAAGACTCGTAGGAGCCATGCCAGTCCACGTGGTCCTCGGCGACGTTGAGGCAGACGCTGGCCACCGCCGAGACGGACTCGGACCAGTGCAGCTGGAAGCTGGAGAGCTCCACCGCAAAGACGTCGTACTCCACGGGGTCACGCAGGGCATCGAGGATGGGCGTTCCCACGTTGCCCACCGCAATCGCCTTCAGGCCAGCGGCCCGCAGCATGGACTCGGTCAGGCCGACCGTCGTGGTCTTGCCATTCGTGCCGGTGATGGTGAGCCAGTCGGCCGTTTTCCGGCCCTCGCGGATGCGCAGGCGCCAGGCGAGTTCGACGTCGCCCCACACCGGGATGTGGGCGCGGGCGGCCGCGGCGAGCAGGGCCTGGTCCGGCCGCCAGCCGGGCGAGGTGACCACGAGGTCCGGTTTCAGGCCGTCGATCTTGGGCAGCGTGCGGACGGCGTCCTCTCCCAGGAGAACGTCGGCCGCACCGACGATCCGCAGCGTGTCGGCCTTGGCCGTGGCTGTCTCGCTTGTGGCTCCGTCCACCACCACAACGCGGGCGCCGAGTTCGATCAGCGTGTCCGCTGCCGCGAATCCCGAGACGCCGATGCCGGTGACCACGACGCGCAGCCCGGCCCAGTCGGAGTCCCAGCTGACCAGGCCGCTGAGCCTGGCCGGGCCCGTAGTGTGAGTGTGGGATTCGGAGCCGTTCACAGCAGGACCACCCATTCTGCGTAGAAGATGCCCAGACCCGCGGCGACGAACAGGCCGGCGAGGATCCAGAACCGGACCACCACGGTGACTTCCGCCCAGCCCTTGAGTTCAAAGTGGTGCTGCAGCGGCGCCATCTTGAAGAAGCGTTTGCCCTTGGTCACCTTGAAGTAGCCCACCTGGATGATGACGGAGAGCGTGATGAGGACGAACAGGCCGCCGATGAAGGCGAGCAGCAGTTCGGTGCGGGAGAGGATGGCGAGCCCTGCGATGGCGCCGCCGATCGCCAGCGAGCCGGTGTCGCCCATGAAGATCTTGGCCGGTGAGGTGTTCCACCAGAGGAAGCCCACCAGCGCGGCGCTCATGATGGCCGCAAGAAGGGCAAGGTCAAGGGGGTCCCGGACGGAATAGCAGCCGCTACCCGCTTGGCGGGGCGAGCCACAGGCCTGGTTACTCTGCCAGATGCCCATGAGTGTGTAGGCGCCAAAGACCATGATCGCGGCACCGGCGGCCAGGCCGTCCAGGCCGTCGGTGAGGTTGACGCCATTGGTGGCGGCCGTGACGATCAGGTTTGACCACACCACAAAGAGGATCGCGCCGAGCACGGTGCCGCCGAACGCGAGGTCGAGCCACGGGATGTCGCGGACCAGCGAGATCTTGGTGGATGCCGGCGTGAGCCCGTCGGCGTCCGGGAAGTAGAGCGCCATCACGGCGAAGATGATGCCGACCGCCGCCTGGAGGATCAGCTTGGCCTTGGCGTTCAGTCCCAGGCTGCGCTGCCGTGAAATCTTGATGAAGTCGTCGAGGAAGCCCACCAGGCCCATCCCCACCATCAGGAACAACAGGAGCAGCGCAGATGCGGTTGGCCCGGGCGACCGGGGGTTCATGAGCCACATGATCAGGTGCGTCAGGCCGTAGCTCAGCAGCACGGCGCCCACCACCACGGTGCCACCCATGGTGGGGGTGCCGCGTTTGGTGTGGTGCGAGGTTGGTCCGTCATCGCGGATGAACTGGCCATAGCTCTTGTGGACCAGCAGACGGATGAACAGCGGGGTGCCCACCAAAGCCAGCAGCAGGGCCAGGCCAGCGCCGATCAGAAGTGCAATCACAGCAGCTCGCTCCCTTCATTGGCGGTTGTGGGGGTGGCATGTGGGGGTAATGCTATCCGATCGCCCAAATGGCGCAGCCCCACGCTGTTCGATGACTTGAAGAGCACCAGATCGCCGGGTTCGAGCTGCTCCTGGAGCAGTTCGTAGGCTTCGTCAACGGTCTCGGCGAAGATGCATTCCTCGCCCCAGGACCCTTCCTGCACGGCGGACACGTACAGCGAACGCGCTTCCCGGCCCACCACCAGGAGGCGGGAGATGTTCAGCCGCACCACCTGGGTGCCAACGGCGGTGTGCTCGCGGATGGAATCCTCGCCCAGTTCCAGCATGGCTCCGAGCACGGCCCACGTGCGGCGGCCGCGGCCGAGATCGGCCAGCGTGCGCAGGGCCGCCCGCATGGATTCCGGGTTGGCGTTGTACGCGTCGTTGATGACCGTCACGCCGTCGGGCCGTTCGGTCCGCTCCATGCGCCAGCGGCTGGCCGCGGACTGGGAGCTCAGCGACGCGCCGATCCTGGCAGCCGGAACGCCGGCCGCGTGGGCGGCCGCTGCGGCGGCGAGGAGGTTAGCGACGTGGTGTTCGCCGATGAGTTTGCTGCTGACCTGGACCGTGGGCTCCGCCGGCACTTCGAGGTCGAACTCCGGGTTGCCAGCGGTGTTGGTGTCCAGGTTCGCGGCCCGTACGGCAGGCGCGTCCGGGTCGGCGTCCCGGGAAGTGAAGCCCAGAACAGTTGCCTGGGTCCGCGAAGCCATGGCGGCAACGCGGGGATCATCAAGATTCAGCACCGCAGTACCCTCGGCGGGCAGGGCCTCGGCGAGTTCGCCCTTGGCCGCAGCGATGTTTTCCACGCCGCCGAATTCCCCGGCGTGGGCTGTACCCACACCGAGTACCACGCCAATTTCGGGCCGGACCATGTGGGCCAGGTAGCGGATGTGCCCGATGCCGGTGGCACCCATCTCAATGACCAGGAAGCGGGTGTCAAAGCCCGCCTGGAATACGGTGAGCGGTACGCCGACCTCGCCGTTGTAGGAACCCTGGGGCGCAACCGTAGGTGCCTCAGCTGAAAGGATGCCCGCGAGGAGATCCTTGGTGGTGGTCTTGCCGGCCGAACCGGTGATGCCGATGACGGTCAGCTGCTCGCCGGCAGCCTCCCGGTGGCTCCTGATCCGGCGGACAGCCTCAGCCGCCAGGGCGCCCATGGCCAGCACCGCATCCTCAACGACGACGGACGGAAAGTTCCGGCCGGCGTCGTCCTTGATTTCCCGTTCGGTGAGGGCCAGCACCGCTCCGCGGTCAAAAGCGGCCCCCACGAAACTGTGGCCGTCTGCGCTTTCGCCCGGTTTAGCGACGTAGAGGGAGCCGGCAACAGCCTCCCGCGAGTCGGTCACCACCGATCCCGGGGTGACGTCGGGGTCGGCTAGCAGCCGGCCGTTGGTGATATCGGCGATTTCCGCCGCAGTTAGTTCAATCATGTCGGTCTAGGACTCTATCCCGTCGTCTTGGAGAACGGTGAATCCTCGTGCCGTCAAGGCGTTCCGTAGTTCCACCCTGTCGTCGAGGGCAAGGTTCACTCCCTTGACCTCCTGCCACACTTCGTGCCCGCGCCCGGCAATCAGGATGGTGTCCTCCGGAGCCGCGAGGTTGACGGCCTCCCGGATGGCAGCATCGCGGGGGAAAACTTCCATGATCCTGCAGTCGAGCTGTTCGGCTTCCTTGGCATCCGTAGCCCCCACCAGCACATCGGCGCGGATCGCCGCGGCGTCCTCATCGTGGGGATCGTCGTCGCTGACGATCACGACGTCGGCAAGCCGGGCAGCGATCGCTCCCATGGAAGGGCGTTTGCCCTGGTCACGCTGGCCAGTGGCACCGAAAACCACGATCACTTTGGACGCCGGTTCCGGGGAACGGACGGCCTCCAGAGCGCGTGCCAGCGCGTCGGGGTTGTGTGCAAAATCGACGACGGCGGCGGGGCTGGCGGAGACCAGCTGCATTCGGCCGGGGACCGCCACGGTGAAGGGGTCCCGGGCATCGAGGGCGGCCTGCACGTCGGCGGGGTCAGCACCGCCGGCGAGCACCATGGTCAGGGCCAGCGCCGCGTTGGAGACATTGAACGCACCGGGCAGCCCCGTGTGCACGCGAAGTTCCGTGCCGTCCGGGCCGCGGAGGGTGAATTCCGTTCCGAGGCCTCGCGGCTTAGGATCCGTGACCGTCCAGTCAGCCACCGCCGGACCGGCGTTTTGCCCGCTGCCGGGCTGGAGCGTGGCCAGCGTGGTCACCGGAAGCTCAGTCTGGGCGGCAAGCCGCTGGCCCCACTCGTCGTCGACCGTCACGACGGCGGCCCGGGCGCGTTCGGCGGTGAAGAGCTCCGCTTTCGTCCGGAAGTACTCCTCCATGGTGCCGTGCAGGTCCAGGTGGTCCTGGGTGAGGTTGGTGAAACCGACGACGTCGAAGACCACGCCGTCCACGCGGCGGAAGGACACCGCGTGCGAGGAGACCTCCATGGAAGCGGCGTCCAGCCCACGTTCACGCATGAGGGCCAGCAGCGCGTGGACGTCGGTGGATTCCGGTGTGGTCAGGAGGCTGGGAATCGGGTCCCCGCCGGCCAGGATCTCGATGGTGCCAATGAGTCCGGTCTTCTTGCCCATGGCCTGCAGCAGGGCGTTGATGAAGTAGGTGGTGGTGGTTTTTCCGTTGGTGCCGGTCACGCCGAACATCGAGGGACCGGCGAGACCTGCCTCCTGGCTCCGGTAGATCAGCCGGGACAGGCGGCCCACCACGCTGCGCGGCTCCGCCACGACAAGAACGGGCACGGCGATGTCAGACCCGAGGGCAAGAAGCCTCCCGCCGGCGTCGTCCGTCAACACCGCCACCGCTCCGGACTCGATGGCCGTTGCCGCGAAGTCCGCGCCGTGCCGTGCCGCTCCCGGCAGGGCAACATAGAGGTCCCCGGACTCCACGGACCGGGAGTTGAGTGAAATGCCGGTGACCTGAACTGACTCGGAAGCCCCCGGCACCGTGATGCCCACTGACTGGCCGATGACACCCAGCTCGACGGCGGCGACGGCGGTGGGCCGGAAGCCGCTCTTGAATGCCTGCCCCTCCGGGGCGTCGGCAGTGCCAGGGTCATGGTGCTGTGACAACTGAATCTCCGTTGGTGCTAGTGGACCAACGGACACGACAGAACTGTTTGTTCAGGTGTACCGCGGTCTTTCTTGGCGGGCGTTACTTGGCGTACTGCGTTTCTTCGCGTACCCCGTTATTTGGCGTACTGCGGCAGCCTGACGGGCGTGCCCTTGGACGGCGGAACGTTGTACATCCGCAGTGTCTGGCTCATCACCGAGCGGAACACGGGTCCGTTGGTGATGCCGTAGATGGACCCCTTGGGACGCTGCAGGACCACCTCCACAATAAACCGCGGATCGTCCATCGGCGCCATTCCCAGGATCGAGGCGGTGTAGCCGCAGAAGCCGGCCGTGCCGTCATCGCACGGAGATTCGGACGTTCCCGTCTTCGCCCCCACGCGGTAGCCGTCGAGGGCGGCTTCCTTGATTTCGCCCTCGGTGACGGCGCTTTCGAGCATGTCCCTGACCTGCTTGGCGGTGTCCTTGGAGATGATCTGCCGCGACGGTTTGGCCGGTACTTTCTCCTCGGTGCCGTCGGGACTGATGTAGCCGTCGATCAGGCGGGGCTGCAGCATGACTCCGCCGTTGGCGATTGTCTGATAGGCGCGCACGGTCTGCAGCGTCGACTGGGAAACGCCCTGGCCAAAGAGGACTGTGTACTGCTGCCGGTCATCCCACTGCGCGGCCGGGGTCAATATGCCCTTCGCCTCGGCCGGCAGGCCGATGTCCGGCGCCTCGCCGATGCCGAACTTCTGCAGCCAGTCATGCCGCTGGTCCTTGCTCAGGCGGCTGCCCGCCATCACCGTCCCCGTGTTCATGGAGTAGCCGATGATGCCGGCGAGGGTCCGTTGCTCTGTTCCATGCGAAAAGGCGTCATCAAACTGCTGGCCGTCGATCACCAGGGACGGCGGAATGGTGAACCTGTCCAGCGGGCTGGATTTGCCTTCCTGGATCAGCGCGGCGGCGGTCAGGGGCTTTTCCACGGACCCGGGCTCGTAGGCTGCGGTGACGGAGCGGACGCCGCGGTCCTTGGCCGCCACCTTGCCGGGATCGTTGGGGTCGGGGGTGTTGGTGTCGGCCATGGCGATGATGTTGCCGGTCTTCACGTCCGAGACAATGATGACGCCCCACTCGGCGCTAAGCTTGTCCGCCTGCGTCTGGATGGCCTGCTGGGCGAAGTACTGGAGGTCGGAGTTCAGCGTGAGCTTGACGTCCTTGCCGTCCTGCGCCGGCGTCAGTTCGTCGATGCCCACGGGGATGCGGAGCCCGTCGGCGCCGATTTCGAACACACGCTTGCCCGGGGTGCCGCGCAGTATCTCGTCCTGGGTCTGCTCGAGTCCGGCCTGGCCGGTGGTTCCGTTCTCCAGGAAGCCCACGATGCCCCCGGCGACGGAGCCATTGGGATACACGCGCTTGCTGGTGCCCTCGGAGAAAATGCCGGGGATCTGCAGATCCGAGACGCGGTTTTCGACGTCAGGCCGGAGGTCCTTGGCCACGATGTAGTAGGTCCTGGTGCCCGTGACGGATTTGCGGACATCGGCGGCGTCCATGCCAAGGACGGCAGCAAGCTCGGCGATTCCCTGGTCACGGGTCACGGTGACGAGCTCGTCCTTGCCGTCCACCTTTTCAAGCCGCTTGAAGGATTCAGTCTTGGTGTTGACGGTCTGGTCAACAGTGATGTTGTAACGGATGACGCTGTTGGCCAGCACCGTGCCGTTGGCGTCCAGGATGCTGCCGCGTTCGGCTGGCAGCACGGTGGGTCGCAGGCGGTTGTCAAGGGCGGCTTCGGCCATGCCGCCGACGTCGAGGCCCTGCACCAGGAACAGTTTTCCGCCCACAACCACGAGCAATGCAAGCATGATGCTCAGCCCGAGGCGGAGCCTCTTCGTGGCGTTAGCAACTTTTTTCTTGCTTGCCTTGCTTTTGCCTTGCGCCACGCTTATCCCCTACTGCTTGCCGTGCGGACTACTGGCCGCCTCTGTCTGCCTTACTGTCCCGGCGTCCTCTGTGCCGGCGCCGGGACGGTGCCCCCGTCGAGCGCCGCCGGCTTGGCGGCCGCTGCGGCCGGCTTCGCCGCCGCCTCCTGGGCCGCCGCATCCTTCTGGGCAGCGGCCGCTTCGTCCGCAGCGGGGGCCCTGCCTGCCAGCGGCTCCCCCGAACTGGCGGGCGGGACCACGTTGAGCTGGCCCGGGACGGCAGGAGCCGCGATAACCGCTCCTGCCGAGTCTCCCTTGACCGCCGGCTTGGCTTCACCGCTCACAGTCAGCGTGGAAAGATCAATCTGCCCACTGCCGGTGGAAGCAACCATTCCCAATTCTGCGGCCTTGGCAGCCAGATTCTGGGGAGCCTCGAAGTTTTGCACCTGCTGTGTCAGATCCTGGTTCTGCTTGGTGAGCGCGGTCTGTTCGGCCCGGAGCTTGACCAGCTGGTACTGAGCCGTGGACACAGAGATGTTCAGCACGAGCACAGCGATCAGCGCCACCGCCAGCATGCCGAAGCAGAGAACCACAAAGGGCGCGCGGCGCTTCCTCGGTGCGGACCGGACCAGCGACAACGGGGTGCGCGCCTTGCGGCCCGAGCCCGGAAGCCCGGCCTCCAGCCCCTCGACATCTATATCCTGGATGCTCGGGCCGGACGGAAGGGCGAGGTTCCTGGCAGCTGCGGTGCTCATGTTGCTCTCCTGGCTCTAATGCGTTCCACTGCGCGCAGCCGGGCTGATGCTGCACGCGAATTCTCTGCGATCTCGACGGCGGTGGGCACCTCGGTGCCTTTGGTCAGGGTTTTGAGTTCGGCCTTGTGTTCTTCAAGCTCCACCGGAAACCCGAGCGGAGCTGATGATTTCGAGCGGGCTTGGAAGACGCCCTTGACGATCTTGTCTTCCAGGGAGTGGTAGGACATTACGACGATCCGGCCGCCGACCGCGATGGCCTCCACCGCCGCCGGTACAGCACGTTCCAGGACTTCCAGTTCCTCGTTGACTTCGATGCGAAGCGCCTGGAAAGTCCGCTTGGCCGGGTGACCGCCGGACTTGGCAGCGGCGGCCGGAACCACCGACCGGATCTGCTCTACAAGTTCACCGGTGGTGGTGAACGGCTTCGCTGCCCGGGCGGCGACGATCCTGTTAGCGATGCGTCCCGCGAACTTTTCCTCACCCCACTTGCGGATGATCCTGACCAGTTCCTCTTCGCTGTAATTGTTAACGACGTCAGCCGCCGTCTGGCCGCGACTGGTGTCCATCCGCATGTCCAGGGGTGCATCAAAGGAATAGGCGAAGCCGCGTTCGCGCTCGTCGAGCTGCAGGGACGAGACCCCGAGGTCCATCAGGATGCCGTGGACCTCGGAAATTCCGAGGTCCTCAAGCACCTCGGCGATTTCGTCGTAAACGGCATGGACCAGGTCTGTGCGTGCTGCGAAGGGCTTGAGCCGCTCGCCGGCAAGCGCCAGGGCTTCCTCGTCCCGGTCGATGCCCACGAGGTGCAGGTCGGGAAAGCGCTGGAGCATGGCTTCGGAGTGCCCGCCCATGCCAAGCGTGGCGTCGATGGCCACCGGGGTCTCACCGCGCACGCGTGCCGCCTCGAAACCGGGCGCCAAAAGATTGATGCACCGGTCCTTCAGGACTGGCACATGGCGTTCGGATGTAGGCTTCGGCTGATCGGGTTCTGTCACGCCGTCGTCCTTCCTGGAGCGCCTTGGGTGGTTTCTTGGGCCAGATCCCCATCCGCGCCTATCCCCTGGCTGCCTGGCTCCGGGGAAGTGAGCCAGGTAGTCGACGAGGATGGGCGGCTGGAGATCTCGACCAAGAAACGGATTCGGATTGCCGGCCTAGAGGATGCCGGCGATGGGGTTGTCGGTTTCAGAAAAGGAGGTTTCCTTCTCCGCCAGGTACGCATTCCAGGCTTGGGCATCCCAGATCTCAGCGCGGGTGCCGGCCCCAATGACTGCCAGCTCCCTGCCAAGCCCTGCGTACTCCCGGAGCGCGGGAGGTATGGTCACGCGCCCCTGCTTGTCAGGCACCTCGTCCGAGGCTCCAGAGAGAAAAACCCGGATGTAGTCACGAGCCTGCTTGTTGGAGATCGGCGCCTCCCGGATCTGCTCGTGTACCCTCGCGAATTCCTGCTCGCTGAAGACGTAGATGCAGCGCTCCTGGCCTCGCGTGAGAACAAGTCCGCCGGCAAGCTCCTCACGGAACTTGGCGGGAAGAATGATCCTGCCCTTTTCGTCAAGACGCGGCGAGTGTGTCCCTAGGAACACGTCCCACCGCCCGTCTGCCGTCAGAAGCCGAACAACCCCCGCGCTGCCACTACCCTCTTACTCGCTCCACTTTACTCCACTTCTCCCCACAGTCAACGCGGGGCGGGTGTTTCTCTGCCGGTTGGACAAACATTTTTCCGCGGAATGGCGCGCTTTCTACGTGGGGGTGGAAAGTGGAGGGAAATGCCGGGGCCTGTTGTCACCCCCGGCGCTCGCGCGGCGGGCTTACAGGCGCCAATTGCCGGTTAAAAGCAGAATGACCCGCCGCAGCGGGTCATTCTGGACTACTGGCGCCCAAACCCGGGGATAGCCCTGGTGGTGCGATGTGGAGGGTGGTGCGATGTGCAGGTGGTGGGAAGTGGAGGTGGTGGGAAGTGGAGTGGCGCTCAGGACTCCCCGCGGCGCCTTTCGTCCCATCGTTCCTCGAGGCTGTTCATGAAGGAACTCTTGTTCTTCGACTTGCGTCCATGTCCGCCGGCCTTTGCTTTGCCGGCCGCGACGCTGCGCATTGTGGCAAAGTAAACTCCTGCGCCCATGACGATGAACCCGAGGACCCCTACAAATATGTTCTGGAGGGAAACCCCCACAAGGAGGAGCAGCACCCCGGCCAGCGTGGCCAGTACGCCAATCACGATGTGCCGGGTGGACCAGCTGCGGCCGGGATCCGAGCCCATGGAATTGGCGAACTTGGGATCGTCCTCATGCAGTTGCCTCTCGAGTTGCTCGAGCAGCTTCTGTTCGTGCTCCGAGAGCGGCATCACGACCTCCTTAAGTAGGCCAACGTCCGGACAGGTCAGAACCGGTTGTTCCTGCCTCGTCAACGACCGGCATGCCCTCCAGGTTCCCGGCCCGTCCACCTTGGCAGATCCAGGAATTCAAGCATACTGACGCGGCGGGTCAGGCGATCCACACATGTCCAGACGTTCGAAATCTTTGTATCTATAAGGATAGTTTGTTAGGCGCTGTTCTGAAAGACGCTGTTAACTGCCGGCAACACTGCCCGGACCCTGAACTGCCACCGTTCCAGGGCCATGAACGCCGTTTCCGTGGCCCCCGGATGTCGCCGGAATCACGTCAGGAGTTGCCGTGTCCCGGATCCAGCAGCCGGGCGGGGAGCACGGACTTGCTGCCAAACTTCTCCGCCACCCTGTCCAGGGCCTGTTCAGCGGCCCGCCAGTTGTCATCGCGCCTGTCCAGGCTCAACTGAAGGGATGTCTGGGCGGCCGCTTCCAGCTGCTCCGCACGGACACCCACGAGCCGGACTGTCAGTGGGCGGCTGCCCAGGGACTCCAGCAACTGGACGGCCACGGCATAGATGAGCTGCGCACTGTCCAGGGGCGTGTGGACCGTGCGGCTCCTGGTCACGGTCGAGAAATCCGCGTAACGCAGCTTGAGCGCCACAGTCCTGGCCACCAGCCCGGAAGCGCGGAGCCGCTCGGCGGTGCGGTGGGACAACCTCAGCAGCTCCCGGTGGAGCAGGGCCTCGTCCGCCGTATCCGAGGCGAATGTTTCCTCTGCACCGATGCTTTTCTCAACCCGCACCGGGGAAACCGCCCGGCTATCGATACCCCAGGAGAGCCGGTGGACGTGCTCGCCGGTGGCGCCCAGCACCTTCTTGAGCGAGGACACCGGAGTCGCGGCAACGTCCGCCACTGTCCGGATTCCCATGCGGGCCAGCACTTCTGCCGTCTTGCCCCCCACACCCCACAGGGCGTTGACCGGAAGGCTGTGAAGATACGGCACGGTCTCCTCCGGCCGGATGAGCAGCAGGCCGTCGGGCTTGCATCGCGTGGAGGCGATCTTGGCCACAAACTTGCTGGCGGCGATTCCCACGGAGGCCGTGATACCCAGTTCACTGGCGACCCTTCGCCGAATCAGTTCGCCAATTTCAATCGGCGCACCGAGCCTGCGGATCGCCCCACCCACGTCAAGGAATGCCTCGTCGACGCTGAGCGGCTCAACGAGTTCCGTGATCGACCCAAAGATGGACATCAGCTGACCGGACACCTCGTAGTACAGCTTGTGCCTGGGTTCGATGATGACGGCCTGCGGGCAGAGCCGGTGGGCCACAGCCATGGGCATCGCCGATTTCACGCCGAACTTGCGCGCTTCGTAGGAGGCGGACAACACTACCGAGCGCTCCGCCGGGAAGCCCACGATGACCGGCCGGCCGCGCAGTTCGGGGCGGCCCCGCAGTTCCACCGAGACGAAAAACGCGTCCATATCCACATGCATGATGCTGGCCCGCCGAAGGTCCCGAAGCTGCGCTTCCGCCTGCTCTCTGTCCTGGTCCGGCCCCACACCTGCAATCCTATGCCCTGCACCTGACTAAACTGGAGGCTGAATCCGGCATCAACACCCAGGAGGACCGCACCTGTGAAGGTCATTGGAATGCTCATGCCTGCCCGCCTTGGGCTGCTCGCCGCTGGAGTGGCCGTAGTGGCGGCGGCGTCGGCGTGCACGGCACAGGCGCCCGGTTCCGCAACGCCGGCGGCATCGGACTCCGCCGCCGCGGCGGCAACGAACCCCGCAATCACCACGGCAAGCGCCACGGCGACGGCCAGCCCGTCCGCTTCACCCGGCACGTCGGCCACCGTGGGGGCGCTCGTCGCCGGCTTCCCGTCGAGGCTTCTTCCCGTGATGCCCGGAGCCAAGGTCGTGGCCAGCAGCTTCGATAAGTCGACCTCCCCGGCCACCGCCGCCCTGGTGGGGTCCATCTCCGCCACGCCGGCCGCCGTCGTCGCCTACTACACCAAAGCATTGGAGGGACAGGGCTTCACGGCTGTTCCCGGCAATACGGTGGGCAGCGTCGCGTCCAAGGACTTTGTGCGGGCGGGCAACGAGACAGTTAATATCGCGGTCCCTCAAACCGGCGGGGTATCTACCTTCACCATCGGCGCCAACGTGACTTCAGAGTCCGTCAAGTGATGGTGGCCGAGCAGCTTCGTGTGGAGCAGGCGGACTTTGTAGCCGCCGTAGCTGGAAAGCTGACAGACTTTCTGACAACCCGGCAGTCCATCATGACGGCGATATCGCCGGACATTGATCCCATCATGGGGTCCATCTCCAACCTGGTCACCGGCGGAAAGCGGCTGCGGGCCCTCATGTGCTACTGGGGCTGGCGCGGTGCCGGCGGCCCGGCGACAGCCGAGGACGTCATCACAGCAGGTGCGGCCCTCGAGCTGTTCCAGGCCGCGGCCCTGATCCACGACGACATCATCGACCGGTCGGACACCCGCCGGGGCGGACCAAGCGTGCACCGCAGGTTCAGCCAGCTCCACGAGTCCCAGGGCTGGGCCCTCGACAGCGAACGCTTCGGCCATGCCGCGGCCATCCTGGCGGGCGACCTTTGCCTGTCCTTCAGTGAGGAAGCCTTCACCGACATCGGCCAAACGGCAGCGTCAGGGAGCAGGGCAAGGCTGATCTTCAACCTGATGCGTTCGGAAGTGATGGCCGGCCAGTACCTGGACATCCTCGAGGAGGTGGCCGGGCCGGTCCGGGACCGCGCCGGGGCCGTCAGCCGCGCCCAGTCCATCATCCGCTTCAAGTCAGCCAAATACTCGACGGAACATCCGCTCGCCCTGGGCGGGGCGCTCGGCGGAGCCTCTGACGAGCTGCTCCGGGGCTACTCCGCCTTCGCACTCCCCCTGGGCGAAGCCTTCCAGCTCCGTGACGACGTACTCGGTGTCTTCGGGGACCCGGTAACCACCGGCAAGCCCGCAGGAGACGACCTCCGGGAGGGCAAGCGGACCGTACTCGTGGCCTTCGCCTTGGATCTGGCCACGCCCGAGGAGTCCGCTTTCATCGATTCGAAGCTGGGCAGCCCCGAGTTGGGCGAGGACGACGTGGCCGAGATCCGCCGGATCATTGCGGACTGCGGGGCCCTGCAGGCCACGGAGGTGCTGATTGAGGAATTCGGCGCTGCGGCGTTTGCGGCCCTCGAGCTTCTGCCGCTGGAAGACCTCCCGAAGACTGCGCTGCGGCGGCTGGCCGAAGCGACGGTGAGCCGGGCCGCCTGATCGGCTGGCCCGGCCCGTCTACAAGGCTGGATTTGTTACCCGGCTGGGTCTTAATGACCAGCTCTGGGTCTTAATAACCAGGGCTGGGTCTTATTACCAGGCGAGGGACTGCGCCCGGCGCCGGATTTCGGTTTTCCGCCCTTCACGGAGGGCGTCGATGGGCCGCCCGCGCAATGACTCGTCCGGGGTGAAAAGCCAGCCGATGAGCTCTTCATCCGAGAAGCCCGCGTCTGCCAGCACCACAATCGTGCCCTTGAGGCTCTCCACTACGTGGCCGTCCTGCAGGAAGGCCGCCGGCACCGAGCGGATCCGGCGTTCCCCGATCCGCAGGGCGGCCAGCGCGCGCTCGTCGAGGAGCCCGTGGACTTTGGTAATGGACACATCCAGCAACTGGGCAACGTCGGGCAGGGGCAACCAGTCGCCTACAAGGGTTTCTACAGTACTCACCGGTCAAGATTGCCACGGCGGGAGCCCGCAAGCCTAGTCGAACCAACGCAGGCGCACGCCTGTGCCTTTTTCGCGCGCGACACTCCCAGTCTGGCCGACCTTCCGGCCGAAAGCTGATTCTTGTGCTAACCCGAAAATCATGAGAGATTCGCATAGATAACATTCGCAACATAATTAACACCAGTAACATTAGCATCACGAGCAACTGGCATGACCGACAGCATTCGCCGCTGAGAAGAGGATCTTTCCCATGACGACGACCCGCTCCACTAAGCAGCCACCCCGGCCGGGCCTGCCCCTGATCGCGGCCACGACGGCCACGCTCCCTGCCGTCATGCTTTCCTCCCTCGCAGTTGCCCAGCCCGCAGCGGCCGAGCCCCGCCCCCAGATGGTCCCCGCCACGCTCGCCGCCGCCATTGAGGCCCAGGCAGCAGCAGTCAAGGCCGGCATCATCCCCGCAGCCGCCGTGCCGGCAGCCCTACCGGCAGGTCTTCAACCGGCCCGCGTCACTCCGACGGCACACACAGTGGTCCGTGGGGACACTGTCAGCGGCATCGCCGGCCGGTACGGCCTGAGCACCACTGCCGTGCTGAAGCTCAACAACCTCAAGTCGAACTCCGTGATCTACCCGGGGCAACGGATTAAGCTGAAGACTGCGGCGGCTGCGGCGGCTCCGGCAGCCACGCCCGCCAGAACCTACACGGTCAAGTCCGGCGAGACGCTCGGCGGCATCGCCGCCCGGCACGGCGTCAGGCTCTCCCAGGTGCTCAGCTGGAACGGGCTCAAGGTGACGTCGATCATCTACCCGGGCCAGAAGATCCGGCTCGGTGCAGGCTCAAGTGTGGCAGCAGCCCCCGCCAAAGCCGCAGCACCGGCTGCCACCCGCTCTGCCTACTACGTGATCAAATCCGGCGACACGCTGTCCGGCATCGCGGCCAAGCACGGCGTCAGGCTCGCGGACATCCTGTCGGCGAACCGATTGAAGGTCACCAGCGTCATCTACCCCGGCCAGAAGCTTGCCATTCCCGGAAAGGCCGGCGCCGTCCAGCCGGCATCCAGCGTCACGCCGCTCGTGCCCAGCTCATTCCTCGGCTACACCTACCCGGCCGCGGTAGTCAGCTCTGCCAACAAGAACAAGGCCCTGCTGAACGCCTCGCCCGTTCCGTCGCTGGCGCAGATGCAGTCCATCGTGGCCGACACGGCACGGCGGATGGGTGTGGACCCGGCGCTGGCGCAGGCCTTCGCGTACCAGGAATCAGGATTCAACCAGCGGGCGGTGTCGCCGGCCAACGCCATCGGCACCATGCAGGTGATTCCCTCCTCCGGCGAATGGGCCTCCGACCTGGTGGGCCGGAAACTGAACCTCCTTGACCCGTACGACAACGCCACCGCCGGCATCGCCATCATCCGCCAGCTCATCCGGACCAGCAAGAGCGTTGACTACGCGATCGCCGGCTACTACCAGGGCCAGTACTCGGTCAACAAGCACGGCATGTTCGCGGACACCAAGCAGTACGTCGCCGCAATCAAGGCACACCGGAAAACCTTCAGCTGACCGCGTCAGATGACCGCCGGGCCGGGATACCAGGCCAGCCGGGAGCATAACGATACGGGTCCGGATTGCATGTTGATTCGGACCCGTTTCCGTGCAGCACTTAGTATCGAAGGGTGCAGGAAAACGCTTTAGGCAGTCTCGTTGGAACGCTGGTGGACAACCGCTACCAGGTAAAGTCCAGGTTGGCGCGGGGCGGGATGTCCACCGTTTATGTGGCGACGGACCAGCGGCTCGACCGTGATGTTGCCCTGAAAGTCCTTCATCCCCATCTGGTCAACGACGCCAACTTTCTCGACCGCCTGGCCCGCGAAGCCCGGGCAGCCGCAAAGCTGTCGCACCCCCATGTGGTGGGCGTCCTCGACCAGGGGCACGACGGCGACACCGCCTACCTCGTGATGGAGTACATCAGGGGGCACACTCTCCGCGACGTCATCAACAGCAAGGGCGCGTTGTCCCCCCGGCTCGCCCTGGCGCTGATAGATCCGGTGGTGGAAGGCCTTGGGGCTGCCCATTCCGCCGGCATGATCCACCGCGACGTCAAGCCGGAGAACGTCCTGATTGCCGACGACGGCCGGATCAAGGTCGGCGACTTCGGCCTCGCACGTGCGGTGACGACGACAACCAGCACGGGTGCCCTGATCGGGACGGTGGCCTACCTCTCGCCGGAACTGGTCCTCGGCAAACCGGCCGACGCGCGAAGCGATATCTACTCCACCGGCATCATGCTGTTCGAGATGCTGACGGGACGCCAGCCGTTCGACGGAGAGGTCCCCATCCAGGTGGCGTACCAGCACGTGAATGCCAGTGTGGGTCCTCCCTCCGCCCTGGTCCCGGGCCTCGCGGACGAAGTGGATGAACTCGTGCAGTGGTGTACCGCCAGCGACCCCGAGCAACGGCCGGTGGACGGAAATGCCCTGCTGGCGGAACTCCGGCATATCCGGACCAACCTCACGGACGCCGAACTTGACCTGCAGCCGCCGGCAGCCGTGCAGGCGGCAGCGGGAGCTGCCGCCCCCGGTCCCGCCGCGCGCGGCGCCGGTGCACCCCCGGCTCCAGCCCGGATGCCGTCCCGGATGCCGGAAAGCCCGCCTGCCCAGGGAATAGAGGGCGCCCAGGGAAACCACACCGAAGTGCTGGCCCCCGTGCACGGCGATGAAGCGTCCCCGGGGCGCCCGACGGAAGTCATCTCGCGCACCAGCAACCCGACCACCGTCTTCTCCACTCCACCGCCGGTGCTCCCGCCCTATCGCGACGACGACGGCGGCGAGCCAGCCCCGCTCCCCCTGGGCAAGCGGGAACAGCGCAAGCTGGACCGCCACGAACAAAAGGAACGGTCGCGCGCCGCGGCCACTCCAGTCCGCACGCTCCGGGAGGGGAACTCCCGGCGCAGGGGCGCCCTATGGATCGTGGTCCTGGTAATCCTCGCACTCCTTGCAACTGGGGCAGGGTGGTTCTTCGGCATGGGACCAGGGTCCCCCGGGACCGTACCGGCCGTTACCAACAGGACGGTGGCAGAGGCCCAGCAGCTGCTCCGGGACGCAGGTTTTCAATCCAGCACGAAGGACGTCTTCGATGACGACGTCAAGGCCGGACTCGTGGTGGGATCCGAGCCGGACGCCGGAACGGAAATCCGTAAATTCCAGCCGGTCTCGCTGTTCGTGTCCAAGGGTCCGCAGTTGTTCGCCCTGCCGCAGTTCACGGGCAAGACGCTGGATGCGTCCAAGGAAGCACTCAACGGCGCCGAAATGGCGCTCGGCAAGGTCACGGAGAAATTCGACGAGGAGGTGCCCGCCGGAACGGTGCTGGGGCAGGCTCCGGCGGCTGGAACGCCCGCGCGGCATGGCACACCGGTGAGCCTTACCGTCTCGAAGGGGCCACAGCCCATTCCGGTGCCGGACGTGCGCGGACTGGACCAGGACGCGGCTTTCCGTGCCGTGGAAGCTGCCGGCCTCAAGGCCGTGACGGCAGACGAAACGGTGCACGACAGGAACGTGCCCAAGGGCGCCGTGGTCAGCCAGGACCCTGGTTCGGGAACCCTGACGAGAGGCCAGACAGTGACCCTGACGATTTCCGAGGGGCCCAAGCTCGTGAAGGTGCCCAACTACATCGGCAAGCAGGTCCGGGAGGCCCGCGAAGCCTTGGAGAAGCGCGGTTTCGAGGTGCACGTCAATGAAATCCTGGGCGGCTTCTTCGGCACCGTCCGGGACCAGGACCCCGTGGACACAGAGGTGCCAGAAGGTTCCGTCATTACCCTCACCGTGGTGTAGCCGGAACGAACGCAAGGACCGGCGCCTTGGATTCCCCGGCGCCGGTCCTTCTTTATGCTGTTGGGGCAGGCCCCGGCGCCGCTCAGCGGCGGGTGAGCGCGCCTGCCACGAGGAAGGCCATTTCCAGTGACTGCATGTGGTTCAGCCGGGGGTCGCAGACCGACTCGTAGCGGTCAAGGAACGCTTCCTGGTCGATGGGGTCGGCGCCGCCGAGGCATTCGGCAACGTCATCACCGGTCATCTCGACGTGCAGGCCGCCCGGGACCGTCCCCAGTGCATGGTGGACTTCGAAGAACCCGCGCACCTCGTCAATGACGTCGTCGAAATTCCGGGTCTTGTAGCCGTTGGGCGAGGTGACGGTGTTGCCGTGCATGGGGTCGGTGACCCACAGGACCTGGGCACCGGAGGCCGTGACCTTCTCCACGAGCGACGGGAGCTTCTCGCGGATGTTGCCGGCGCCCATGCGGGTGATGAAGGTGAGCCTGCCGGGTTCGCGCTCGGGGTCGAGCTTGTCGATGAGGCGCAGGGCGTCGTCACCGGAGGTGGACGGGCCCAGCTTGACGCCGATCGGGTTCCGCACGCGGGACAGGAAGTCAACGTGGGCGTGGTCCAGTTCGCGGGTACGCTCGCCGATCCACAGGAAGTGGCCGGAGGTGTCGTAGGGAAGGCCGGTGCGGGAGTCGATGCGGGTCAGCGCACGCTCGTAGTCGAGCAGCAGCGCCTCGTGGCTGGCAAAGAACTCAACCCGCTTAAGTGCTTCAAAGTCGGCCCCGCAGGATGCCATGAACTTGATGGCGCGGTCGATGTCGCGTGCGAGGGACTCGTAGCGGGCGTGTGCGGGGTTCTCGGTGAAGCCCTTGTTCCAGGTGTGCACCAGGCGGAGGTCCGCGAAGCCGCCCTGGGTGAACGCCCGGATGAGGTTCAGCGTGGAAGCGGAGGTGTGGTACGCGCGGAGCATGCGGCTGGCGTCGTGGCCGCGCGACTCCGGGGTGAACTCGTACCCGTTGACGATGTCGCCGCGGTAGGCCGGCAGCGTCACGCCGTCACGGGTTTCGTCGTTGGAGGAGCGCGGCTTGGCAAACTGGCCGGCCATGCGCCCCATCTTGATGACGGGCATCGCAGCACCGTAGGTGAGGACCACTGCCATCTGCAGGATCGTCTTTACACGCGCGCTGATCTTGTCCGCCGTCGCACCCTCAAACGTCTCGGCGCAGTCACCGCCCTGCAGCAGGAAGGCCTTGCCCTGGGCTGCCGCGGCGAGGCGCTCGCGCAGAATGTCGACTTCGCCGGCGAAAACGAGCGGCGGGAGCACCGAAAGCTCCTTGACGGACGCGTTGAAGACCCCGGAATCCTGCCAGCTCGGCTGCTGGGACACCGGAAGGTCCCGCCAGTTGTCGAGTCCCGGATAGTTGGCCGCACCGCTCTGTGAGGTGCTGGTCAGGGAAGGGGCAGGTTTTGCGGATAGCTCAGTCACACTACTAAGAGTAAATGGCCGGACCGGCTTCGGGACACCCGGGCTGTCATTCGCCCGGGTCCCGCGTCACAGATAAACAGCGTCGGGGACACGTGCGTTGACCGGGTATCTACGCCGACCGGGAAGTACCGGCTTCCCCCGGCTCCGGCCCGGCTTTGCCCGCCAGCCTGAGCTTGACCACGGAGGCGTATTCGTCCACGTACTCCTGCCCGGAAAGCCGCATGAGCTCGTACATGATCTCGTCCGTGACGGACCGCTGGATCAGCCGGTCATCCGCCAGGGCCTCATATCTGCTGAAGTCCAGCGGCTTCCCAAAGACCATGCCGATGCGCCGGATATTCGGCAGCCGCTTGCCGATGGGCTGGACCTTGTCCGTTCCGATCATCGCCACCGGGATCACCGGAACGCCCGCCTGGAGCGCCAGCCGCGCCACACCCACCTTCCCCCGGTAGAGCCGCGAGTCGGGGCTGCGCGTGCCTTCGGGGTAGATTCCCAGCAGTCCGCCGTGGGTCAGCACGTCCATGCCAGCCTCGAGCGAGGCCGCCGAGGCCGCGCCGCCGGATCGGTCCATGGGAAGCTGGTTGGTCAGCCGGAAGAACATGGCGGTCAGCCGGCCCTTGAGCCCGGTGCCCGTAAAGTACTCAGATTTGGCCAGGAAAATGACGGGCCGCGGCACCATCAGCGGCATGAAGATCGAGTCTGAAAACGAGAGGTGGTTGGAGGCAATAATGGCCGCACCCTCGGCCGGGATGTTGTCCAGCCCCTTGACCCAGGGACGGAAGAGGGTACGGACCACCGGACCCAGGAAGATCCGCTTCACGACCCAATAGAACACGTGTCTTACCTCTCCGGAAGGCTACCGCCCGGGCGTTTCAGGAGGCCCGGCGGCACTGCAATGCAACCCTACTCTAGTGAGAATTGTCGCGAACAGTGACACGATGGTTTCATGACAGAAAGCAGCGACCGCACAAGGCCCGCCGCTTTCAGCTACGCGGGACACGGAACCAATGCGCGGATCGGAATCGCGATCTGCCACGGTTTCACAGGCAGTCCCCTCAGCATCCTGCCGTGGGCCGAATTCCTGGCCGGGCGCGGCTTCGCGGTCACGGTTCCGCTTCTCCCCGGGCACGGGACGAGCTGGCAGGATCTGGCCAGGACAGGATGGAAGGAGTGGCACGGCGCCTTCGAAGCGGCATATCTGGACCTGGCAGCCAGGACGGACGAATGCTACGTGGCCGGCCTTTCGATGGGCGGCGCCATCGCCCTGCGCACCGCATCCCGCCACGGCGTGGCGGGGGTCGCCGTCGTCAATCCCGGCCTGAGCTTCTACGACCGGCGGGTCCGGATCATCGGCCTGCTGAAGTACCTCCAAAGAACCACTGTGCCCATTGCGGAGGAAAGTCCGACGGCGGCCCCCACCGACGACGGCGACTACTCGGTAACGCCGCTGGCGGCGGTACACCAGTTGAAGAGGCTGTTCGCTGCCGCCCTGCGCGGGCTGCCGCGGATCACCGCTCCGGTGCTGGTCTTCAAGTCGGTCAATGACGCAGTAGTGCCTCCCACCTCGCTCAGCCTGATCCGGAAACGCCTCGGCTCGGCAACACTCGACGTGGTGCCGCTCAGGAACAGCGGCCACGTGGCTACGCTGGACGCGGACGCCCTGGAAATTTTCGAGTCCTCGGCGCGGTTCTTCCAGCTGCATTCCCGAAGCCACATACCGTCGGAGAAGTCATGACCACCGTTCCCGATCACAGCCCGTTCAGCAGCGCTTTCTCCGGCGCGGGCCCGTCCATCGGCATCGCCCTGTCCCACGGCTTCACCGGCAGTCCGCACAGCGTGCGTTCCTGGGCACAGGCCTTCGCCGGCGCCGGCTTTGCCGTCAGGATGCCGCTGCTGCCGGGCCACGGCACCACGTGGCAGGAGCTCTCCCGCAGCCGCTGGGCGGAGTGGCATGACGTGATGGACGCCGCCTACCTTGAACTTGAGTCCGAGTGCGACCTCGTCTTCGCCGCCGGCCTGTCCATGGGCGGCGCCCTGGCACTCCGCCTCGCCGCGACCAGGCATGTCGCCGGAGCCATCGTGGTCAACCCCGGGCTCGTCATCGATGACCCGCGGGCCCCGCTGGCGGGCATCCTCAAGCTGGTCCTCAAGAGCACGCCGGCCATAGCCAACGACATCAGGAAGCAGGGCGTTGACGAGGGCGCATACTCCCGCACCCCGGTGGCAGCCGCCCACGAACTGAATAAAATGTTCAAGGACACGGTCCGGCTGCTGCCACGCATCACGGCGCCGGTGCGGGTGTTCCGCTCCACGGTGGACCACGTTGTGTCCGATTCCAGCATCACGGCCCTGCGGCGCGGGCTTACCCACGCCCCGCTGCAGCTCACGCGGCTCGAGAACAGTTACCACGTGGCCACGCTGGACCACGATGCCAACCAGATCTTCAGCGGCTCGGTGGACTTCATCCGCTCCGTGGTGGCAGACCTCCACCACGGGTCCGCCGACTCCGCGATAGCCAGCCAGAAGGGCGCCACCGATGAATAGGCCCGATTCGAATTCGTCAGATCCGAGCGCAAACCAGGACGATGCCGTCTGGCTCGACCTCGTGGCCAGGCTCCAGGGCGACGACACGGTTCCGGAGCCGGACGCAGCCACCGGCACAGGCAGCGAATCCGCCGCCGCCGAGCCGCCGCGCCATCAGGGCGGTCCGAGGCACAGCACCGCTTCAAGCGATGACGCAGCCGGCGAAGACTCAGCCGACGACGCCGGCTCTGCACGGGCAAAACGATGGGGCGCAGAACAGCCAGGCGCGGGCGCCAGCCCGGAAAGCGCGGCAAGGCACTTCACTGACTTCGATCCGCTGGGCCTGGCGCCCCGGGCGCCACGCGAACTGTCGGCCGCCGAGCGGCAGCAGGCGGCAGACCGGGAGAAAGAGGCCGCGGAGCAGGCGAAAGCCGCCCTGTCCGGGCAAGGAGACGTTCCGGCCGGCGCCGGGGATCCTCGCAACTACGACGTCGAGGACGACGCCGGCGAGTTCGTCCCGGAGGATCCACCCAAGCTCTCGGCGACGGATCCGCTGACCATGCTCGCTTGGCTGGGCGCCGTGGGCGCCCCCGTTGCCCTGGTCCTGTCGTCGATGTTCTGGCGTTCCGCGCCGCTGCTCGCAATCCTCGGCATGGTGGCCGTGTTCGTCGGCGCTGTGGTGTATCTGATCATGAAGCTGCCGCAGGAGAAAGACGAGAACGACGACGGCGCCCGGGTCTGACTACCGCCCGGGTCTGACTACACTGTCAGCGGTGGGTCCGGCTGCTGACCCGGGACAGATCGGCAGCGCCGATCAGGCCGGCGTTGGGCCCGAGGGCGGCCAGCTCGATTTCTGCGGCCGGACGGAATCCGCGCCCGGTGAGGTTGCGGGCAAAGGCCTTGCGCGCCGGAGCCACCAGCAGTTCGCCGGCTGCGCAGAGTCCGCCGCCAATCACGAACTTCCCAGGGTCGAGGGCGGCGGCAAGGTTCGCCAGCCCCAGCCCCAGCCAGTCCCCCACATCCTCCAGGAGCTCCCGGGAAGCGGCGTCGCCGGCGATCGCCAGCTCTGTCACCGTGGCTCCGGTGATGCGGTCTGCCCTTCCGTCCACGGCCTTGAGGAGTTCCTGTGCCACCGGCGAGTTCGCCATGGCCAGTTCCCTGGCCTCGCGGCCTAGGGCGTTGCCCGAGGCGTACTGTTCCCAACATCCGCGGTTACCGCATTCGCACCGGTGGCCGCCGGGCATGATGATCTGGTGGCCGAACTCGCCCGCCACCCCGAACCTGCCGCGCTCAACGTGCCCGTCCATCACCATGGCTCCCCCGATGCCGGTTCCCAGGGTGATGCAAACCAGCCGATCCTGTCCCTGGCCGGTGCCAAAGCGCCATTCGGCCCAGGCCGCCGCGTCGGCGTCGTTGACCAGCATCACGGGCCTGCGCAGCAGGTGCTGCAGGTTTTCCCGCAACGGTTCGTTCCGCCAGGCCAGGTGCGGACTGAACAGCACCGTGCCGCCGTCGAGGTCCATCCAGCCGGCGGCGCCGATGCCCACCGACCTGATCCGGGCGCCGACGCTCAACTCTTCAACCAGCTCCACGATGACGCGCTCCACCGCGCGGGGGTCGCTTCCCGGCGTGGACCGGCGCGCCTCGCGCAGGATGTGACCCTCGGAGTCCACCACGCCGGCGGCCACCTTGGTGCCGCCAATATCGATGCCGATGGCAAGCCCCCGCCGGCCCAGCCGGAGTTGCTGCCGGAACAAGCGGTGGCCGGCCAGCCTGCCGTGCTGCGCCTCAGCACCCCGCGACGCTGAAGCCCGCGGCGCTGAAGCCCGCGACGCCCAGCGCGGCGCCCCAGCCCGCCGTGACGGCCACCCACCCTCCTGGCCGCTCCGGCCGGAGTCGAGTGGCGGGGCTGACGGCTCAGTGGGCGGAGAGGGCTGCATAGTCCCCCATTCTAGGTGTCACTGCAGGGCGTCTTCGCAGGTACAACACACAAATGACATGCCCAGCGCACTAGCACCGCGCACCCCTTCGACGTAAAGTTACCGACGGGTAACACCGATCTGCCGGGCACCGGTACGTGAGGCACTAAGGTTAGGATTACCCGCTGCGGCCAACGGATATCAAAGGAGCTAACGTGCGCGAATTCAGCGTTCCGCCCCTGGCGAACGTACCCCTGGACAGCAACATCACGGACCTTGTGCTGCGCCAGGCGGCGAAGGCGTCAGACCCTGCCCTGTTTTCGCGCCTCGATTCCGCCGGCCAGTGGCAGGACATCCGGGCCAGGGCGTTCGTAGCCGAAGTTTCCGCTCTTGCCAAGGGGCTCATCGCCAGCGGGGTCGGCGTGGGTGACCGCGTCGGGATCATGTCCCGGACCCGCTACGAGTGGGCACTCATCGACTTCGCCATCTGGTTCGCAGGTGGCGTTTCCGTTCCCATTTACGAGACGTCTTCACCTTCGCAGGTCGCCTGGAACCTCGGCGACTCCGGCGCGGTCGCTGCGTTCGGGGAATCGGACCACCACGAAAACATCATCAGGCAGGCGGCTGCCACCGAGGGGCTGACGGAACTCGCCCACGTGTGGCAACTGGACAGGGACGGCCTGGACGCCGTGCGGGCGGCCGGGGCCGCCGTCAGCGACGACGAGCTCGAAGTCCGGCGGCGCTCCGCCGGACTCCGCGACCTCGCCACCATCATCTACACTTCGGGCACCACGGGCCGGCCCAAGGGGTGCGAACTGACCCATGGGAACTTCGTGGGGCTGTCCGAGAATGCCCTGGCCACGTCACTGAGCCGCATCGTCAATGAGCAGGCCCGGACCATCATGTTCCTGCCGCTGGCGCACGTCTTCGCGCGCTTCATCTCGGTGCTGGCCGTGGCCGCCGGCGTCACCGTGGCCCACACCCCTGACATCAAGCACCTGCTGCCCGATCTGCAGAGCTACAAGCCGACATTCATCCTTGCCGTTCCGCGGGTGTTTGAAAAGGTGTACAACTCGGCCCTCACCAAGGCCGAGGACGGCGGCAAGGGCGCGATCTTCCTCAGGGCCGCCGACACGGCCATCGCATACTCGCGGGCAAGGCAGGCCGGCGGCATCGGCCTCGGCCTGAAGATCAGGCACGCGATCTTCGACAAGCTCGTCTACGGCAAGCTCCGCGCCGCCATGGGCGGCGAGGTGGCGCACGCGGTGTCCGGCGGTGGCCCGCTGGGAGAGCGGCTGGGCCACTTCTTCCAGGGCATCGGCCTGCAGATCCTGGAAGGCTACGGCCTCACCGAAACCACGGCACCCGTCAGCGTGAACACGCCGGAGCGGATCAAGATCGGCACGGTCGGTGTGCCCATTGCGGGCAACAGCGTGAGGATAGCCGACGACGGCGAGATCCTCGTCAAGGGCACGTGCGTCATGCGGGGGTACTACAAGCGCCCCGACCTCACGGAGGAGTCGTTCGTTGATGACTGGTTCCGCACCGGAGACATCGGCCAGCTGGACGATGATGGCTACCTGCTGATTACCGGCCGCAAGAAGGAAATCATTGTCACCGCGGGCGGCAAGAATGTGGTTCCCGCACTGCTCGAGGACCAGATCCGGGCCGATGCGCTGGTGTCCCAGGTTCTCGTCGTCGGCGACAACCGCCCCTTCATCGGCGCCCTCGTGACGCTCGATGAGGAAGCCCTTCCGGGGTGGCTGCAGCGCCACGGCCTGCCGGCGGACACCAGCCTTAGCGACGCCGCCGAGCACCCCGAGGTGAAGGCCGCCGTGCAGGAGCTCATCAACCAGGCCAACCAGTCAGTGTCGCAGGCGGAGGCCATCAAGTCCTTCAGGATCGTGCCGAGCGACTTCACCGAAGCCTCCGGCCACCTGACCCCGTCCATGAAGGTCAAGCGCGCCCAGGTCATGAAGGACTTCGACGCGGTGATCGACGAAATGTACAAGTCGCCGAAGCCCACCCGCGCCTAAGTGAGGAGTTTTCGTCCACTTGTCGCGACTTCCGGGGCCTCCAGGGGCCAACAAGTGGACAAAAACTCCCGACGACGGGAGGTTAGTCCTGCTGCAGTTCGTCCACCACCAGTGCGGCCAGCTCCACGGCGGCAGCACGCGTTGCCGGCTTCAGCTGGCCCAGGCGGATCCGGGAGCCTTCGGCGAGGTGCCGGTCATGCGGAATCCGCACCACGTTCTTCACCCGGGACAGGAAGTGCTGCTCGATTTCGTCGATATTGACCCGGGTGCGGTTCCCGGCGGCCATGTTGATGACCACCGTTGCTTTGGCGACCAGATCTTGGCGGCCGTGGGCTTCCAGCCAGGACAGGGTCTCGGAGGCCAGCCGGGCCTCATCCACGCTGCCGCCCGAGACGAGCACCACGGCGTCGGCCTTTTCCAGGGTGCCCTTCATGACCGAGTGGACCATGCCGGTGCCTGAGTCGGTGAGCACGATCGAGTAGTACCGGCCCATGATGTCGGTGACGGCCCGGTAGTCGGCGTCGTCGAAGGCGTGGGCAACGGTGGGGTCAGTGTCCGAGGCCAGCACGTCGAGGCGCGAACCGTCCCTCGCCGTGTAGTTGGACAGCTGGGCGAACGAGTTAACCGTGAACCTGTCCTTCACCAGCTGCCGGGCCGTGAAATCTGCCCGGCCCGGCGAACGGTCCGAGAGGGTGCCCCGGTCCGGATTCGCATCCATCGCGATGACCCGGTCCTCGCGCAGCTCCGCCAGCACCATGCCCAGCAGGGTGGTAACGGTGGTCTTGCCCACCCCGCCCTTGCGCGAGAGCACCGGCACGTACCGGGTCCGCTCCCCCAACCGCGTGGCGATGCGGTGCTCCATGGCACGCTGGATGCGGACCTGGTCCGAATCACCCAGATTCACGTAACCCAGGGTTGCCTGGTACAGCCAGCGGCGCCAGCCGGAAACCGGAGCGGCAGCGCTCCTGGTCAGGAGACGGTCTGCGGTCAGGGACGCAGCCGGCTCCGGCCCCTCGGGCCGGTCCCGGCGCCCGGGGAGGTCCTTCGCTAATTCAGCCGGCGGCTCTTCACCCGACGCCGGTTCGGCAGCGGCGGTTGTGTCTGCTGCACCTGCCGGTGCTGTGCCCTCGGCGGCTGTGGCGGTGGCGGCTGCGCCAGACTCGTCGATATCCCCGGCGGTAGCCCCCGGGCCGGCGGTCACGACGGGCATGGCCGCAGACGCCGTTCCCTGCTGCACCACGCCGCTGACTGCGGAGAGCGAGCCGGCGGAGGTGCGGTCCTGGGCGTCGGAAACAGTCACCACACTGATATCCCCCGTCGCCGCGGCCCCGGTGACCTCTGTCGGGGACCCTCCGCTGGCGCTGGCCCCCGGCTCCCCTGCAACGTCGGCCACGCTGTCCTTGGAGATAGAGGGGCTCCGGTCAGGGCGCGGCCCGGGATTGGGCGTGTTGGTCTGCGTCATGGCTTCCGCTCTGTTTTGTCCTGGCTGCCGGCAGGGTTCCGGCGGCCGGTGTGGTTCGGAAATGGCTGTGGGGGCGGCTTCGCGCCGTCCCCACAACCCTTTTCTGTCTTCCACCCTACCTGCAGGGCGGCCGCCAGCCGCCCCGCAGGCTATTCAGCGGCCATTTACACGACCGTCGTTTATGCGACCGTCTGCTATTCGACGACGATCAGCAGGTCACCACCCTGGACCTGTTCCACGGCAGAAATGGCCAGCCGCGTCACCTTGCCGCCCACCGGCGTCGTGATGGATGCCTCCATCTTCATTGCCTCGATGGTGGCAACCGTGTCACCGGCGTTGACGGTGTCGCCCGCCTTGACGGTGACCGTCACGGCCCCTGCGAAGGGAGCGGCGACATGACCCGGCACGGATGTGTCCGCCTTCTCGGCCGCCTTCACATTGCTGATCACGGACTTGTCGCGCACCGAGACCGGGCGGGACTGCCCGTTGAGCGTGCACATGACCGAGCGCATGCCCTTCTCGTCCGGCTCCGACACGGCTTCCAGGGACGCGATGAGGCGCACACCCTTTTCGAGCTGGATCACGTGCTCCTCGCCGCGCTGCAGGCCGTAGAGGTAGTCGCGGGTGTCCAGGACTGACACGTTGCCGTACGTCTCGACGCTCTTGAGGTAGTCCTTCGTCGGACCGGCGAAGAGCAGCCGGTTCAGCGTCTGCTGGCGGGTCTTCGAGTCGCCGCGGAGAGCCTGGCTGTCCTCGGCGCTCAGCTCGGCGTCGCGCACCTTGATGCTGCGGCCCTGAAGGGCCTTGGTGCGGAACGGCTCCGGCCAGCCTCCGGGAGGATCGCCCAGCTCACCGGACAGGAACCCGATGACGGAGTCGGGGATGTCGTAGTTCTGCGGGTTCTCGTTGAAGTCGGCCGGGTCGGCGTTCAGCCCGACGAGGTGCAGGGCGAGGTCGCCCACCACCTTCGACGACGGGGTCACCTTGACCAGGTGGCCCAGGATCCGGTCCGCGGCCGTGTACATGTCCTCGATCGCCTCGAAGCGCTCGCCCAGGCCCAGCGCCATGGCCTGCTGGCGGAGGTTGGACAGCTGCCCGCCCGGGATTTCGTGCTGGTACACGCGGCCGGTGGGACCCGGAAGACCCGATTCGAAGGGAGCGTAAACCCGGCGCACGGCCTCCCAGTACGGCTCGAGGGAGCTGACCGCGGCCAGGCTGAGCCCGGTGTCACGTTCCGTGTGGGCCAGCGCTGCAACCAGGGCCGACGCCGACGGCTGGCTCGTGGTGCCGGCCAGCGATGCCGAAGCGACGTCGACGGCGTCGACGCCTACATCCACTGCCGCAAGCAGGGTGGCGAGCTGGCCACCGGCGGTGTCATGGGTGTGCAGGTGGACCGGAAGGTCGAACCGTTCCCGCAGCGCCGCGACGAGTTTCGCCGCGGCTGCCGGACGCAGCAGGCCTGCCATGTCCTTGATGGCCAGGATGTGGGCACCGGCGTCGACAATCTTGTCCGCCAGGTCCAGGTAGTAGTCCAGCGTGTAGAGCTTCTCTTCCGGGTCCAGCATGTCGCCCGTGTAGCACAGGGCAACCTCGGCGACGGCGGTGCCGGTGGCCCGCACGGCGCGGATGGCCGGCGCCATCTGGCTGACGTCGTTTAGTGCGTCGAAAATGCGGAAGATGTCGATGCCGGTGGCCGCTGCCTCGTTGACGAAGGCTTCGGTCACTTCCTCGGGGTACGGGGTATAGCCCACGGTGTTCCGGCCGCGGAGCAGCATCTGCAGGCAGATGTTGGGCAGCGTCCTGCGCAGCGCCGCCAGCCGGTCCCAGGGATCCTCGCCGAGGAACCGCAGTGCGACATCGTAGGTGGCGCCGCCCCAGGCTTCAACGGACAGCAGTTCCGGCAGGAGGGCGGAGACTGCGGGTGCGGCGGCCACGAGGTCCCTCGTGCGGACGCGGGTGGCCAGCAGGGACTGGTGGGCGTCGCGGAAGGTGGTGTCGGTGACGGCGACGGCCTTCTGTTCGCGCAGCGCCTTGGCGAAGCCCTCCGGGCCGAGTTCCAGGAGCCGCTGGCGGGAGCCGGGCCGGGCCTCAGCGCCGGTGACTGAGGGGAGCTTGTCCGCGGGGTCGGTGTGGACCGGAAGCTCGCCGTTGGGCTTGTTCACGGTTACCTCGGCGAGCCACGTCAGCAGCTTGGTGCCGCGGTCGGCGGAAACACGCGCCTTCAGCAGTTCGGGCCGTTCGTCGATAAAGGACGTGGCCACGTTGCCGGCGATGAAGTCCGGATCGTCAAGCACGGCCTGGAGGAACGAGATGTTGGTGGAGACACCGCGGATACGGAACTCCGCCAGGGACCGGCGCGCCCGGGCAACCGCGGCGGGGTAGTCCCGGCCGCGGCAGGTGAGCTTCACCAGCATGGAGTCGAAGTGCGGGCTGATCTCGGCACCCGAGTAGACGGTGCCGCCGTCGAGCCTTACGCCGGCGCCGCCGGCGGAGCGGTAACCGGTGATCTTTCCGACGTCGGGCCGGAAGCCGTTGGCCGGATCCTCGGTGGTGATGCGGCTCTGCAGCGCGGCGCCCTTGAGGAAGACTGTCTCCTGGGACAGGCCCAGGTCGGCCAGGGTCTCGCCGGCGGCGATGCGCATCTGCGCCTGGACGAGGTCCACGTCGGTGACCTCTTCGGTGACCGTGTGCTCAACCTGGATGCGGGGGTTCATTTCGATAAAGACGTGCTGTCCGGCGCGTTCACCCACGGTGTCCACGAGGAACTCGACCGTTCCGGCGTTGACGTAGTTCAGGGCCTTGGCGAACTTCACGGCGTCCCGGTAGAGGGCCTGGCGGATGCCTTCGTCCAGGTTGGGGGCCGGGGCGATCTCGATGACCTTCTGGTGGCGGCGCTGGATGGAACAGTCACGCTCGAAGAGGTGCATGACGTTGCCCTCGGCGTCGGCCAGGATCTGGACCTCGATGTGGCGCGGGCGGAGCACGGCCTGCTCGAGGAACATGGTGGGGTCACCGAACGCGGCGTCGGCCTCGCGCATGGCCGCCTGCAGCGCCTCCGGCAAGGCTTCGCGGGTGTCGACGCGGCGCATGCCGCGCCCGCCGCCGCCTGCCACAGCCTTGGCAAAGATGGGGAAGCCGATCTGATCCGCAGCTGCGATCAGTTCGTCAAGATCCTTCGACGGCGCGCTCGACTTCAGGACGGGGACGCCAGCCTTGCGGGCGGCCTCCAGTGCGGCCACCTTATTGCCGGCGAGCTCCAGCACCTCCGCGGGCGGACCCACGAAGGTGATGCCGGCGGCCTTCGCGGCACGCGCAAGGTCAGGGTTCTCCGACAGGAAGCCGTAGCCGGGGTAGATGGCGTCCGCTCCGGCCTCCTTCGCCACGCGCACCACTTCGTCGACGTCCAGGTAGGCGCGGACGGGGTGGCCCTCTTCGCCAATCAGATACGCCTCGTCGGCCTTCTGGCGGTGGATCGAGTTACGGTCCTCATTGGGGAACACGGCGACTGTCTTGGCGCCCAGTTCGTAGGCAGCACGGAAAGCACGGATTGCGATTTCTCCGCGGTTGGCCACCAGAATCTTGGAAAACATACTTCTCCTGCATCATTGCGGGTGTATCGGTAAGTGGTCACAGTGTGTAAGACGGGCCGGACGAAACACAAATCATTGTGTCTACCATCACAGAATTATCCGTCATCTGCGGACCATATTCACTGCCGGCCCGTATTTTCTGCTGTTTATGCTGCCGCCGCACGGCCGCCTGCGCTGCTGCCCAGTGACAACGGAGGGAGGGCCGGGCGTGGAGGCATGCCCGGATCCGGATAAGAAGGGATTCGGGCCGAGGTCCACATATGATGAATGGGGCGGCGGAAGCCTGCCCCTGTTCCGGCAGCACCATCCGGCGGCACCGGAACGGAACGTACCCCAACACGGCAACCGGCGTTAGGTATTGGTTTATCAAGTGCAAGTAGTCAGCATCAGCAGCCTCAAGGGCGGTGTCGGCAAGACATCCGTTACAACCGGACTGGCGTCTGCGGCACTGGCCGCAGGCATCCCAACCCTCGTAGTGGACCTCGATCCCCATGCGGACGCCAGCACAGCCCTCGGGGTGCAGCCCAGCGACAGGCTGGACATCGGCAGGATGCTGAAGAATCCGCGCAAGGCCAAACTTTCCGAGAACGTCGTATCCAGCGGCTGGATCAGCCGGGTAGCAGTGAACGGTTCCGGCCCGGCGGTGCTCGACGTCGCCGTCGGGTCCGCATACACCGGCATCTACGACCGGCCCGACCTCGGCAAGCGCGATCTTCGCAGGCTGTCCGCTGTGCTGTCCGGCGCAGACACCTACGAACTCATCCTTGTGGACTGCCCGCCGTCCCTGAACGGCCTCACGCGCATGGCTTGGTCCGCAAGCAACAAGGTGGCCCTGGTCGCCGAGCCCGGCCTCTTCTCGGTGGCCGGCACCGAGCGCACCATGCGGGCCATCCAGCTGTTCCGCCAGGAATTTGCGCCCAACCTGTCCCCAGCGGGCATCGTGGCCAACCGCGTGCGCTCCGGATCCTCCGAGCACGCTTTCCGGCTTGCTGAGATGCAGGCGATGTTCGGCGACCTCCTGCTCACTCCGCACATCCCGGAACAGGCCAACTGGCAGCAGATCCAGGGCGCAGCGCATTCCGTCCACCACTGGCCGGGCGACTCCGCCAAGGCCGCGGCCGGGCTCTACGACACGCTGCTCGGGAACCTCATGGCCACCAACAAGACCAGCCGCAGCCGGAGCGCCCGCTAACTAACAGGAAGCTGGGAATCCCACACTGTCTCCCGGCCGCAAACGCAGACGGCCGCAGCCTCAAACGCAGAGAAGGTCGCCTCCCCAACGGGAAGCGGCCTTCTCCTTGCTTTTTGTGGCTGGCGCTAGCCGGTCTTGCGGGCCGCGCGGCGCTTGCTGAGTTCGTCGTCCGGGAACGTCTGCACGCCGGCGTGCTCGCTGGGCAGCGAGGCGAGGCTTCCCTCGACTTCGCGCCACACGCGCCCCACGGCGATGCCGAAGACGCCCTGGCCGCCCTGCACGAGGTCGATGACCTCGTCCGCGGAGGTACATTCGTAGACGCTGGCGCCGTCGCTCATGAGGGTGATCTGTGCAAGGTCCTCGACGCCGCGTTCGCGGAGGTGCTCCACGGCGCTGCGGATCTGCTGCAGCGAGACGCCGGTGTCCAGCAGCCGCTTGACGACCTTAAGGACCAGGATGTCGCGGAAACCGTACAGCCGCTGGGAACCGGAGCCTGCTGCGCCGCGGACTGCAGGCTCGACGAGGCCGGTGCGGGCCCAGTAGTCGAGCTGCCGGTAGGTGATGCCGGCGGCCTTGCAGGCCGTCGGCCCGCGGTAGCCGGCGTCCTCGTCCAGGACCGGGAGATCCTCGGTGAAGAGAAGGCCCTGAGCGCCGCTTGCAGGCACGGCAACGCCGGCCGTCGAGGGCTGCTTCAGCTCGCCTGCTTCGCCTTTCGGACTCACGTGGATCCTCCTTGTCATGAGCTCCCCTGAGGAAGTTGCCGCAACAGCTGCTACGCGCATGAAGTCCGGATGAAATTCACGCTTGTAATTCGGCCGGAGTAGCACTTTCCAGTGTGACTTGCGCCGCTGTCGTATGCAATGGGAACTTGGTACCTTCGACGTTAGGCCTGCCACGGCCCAAGGTCAAAGACGTTCGCATGATTATTGGGGCGTGTCGAAAGGTTCAGCCTTAACTTTAACCTTAACGTGACCTTTAGCCGTCGAAATCCTCGGGTTCCACGTCGTCCAGGAACTCCCGGAACCTCCGCAGCTCGCGCTCCTCGTCAACGGTGGGCCCGGGCTCCGTGTCCTCACCCTCGTCATGCTCGGTGATGCGCACGCCGGCCTCGTCCATGACAGAGTCAGCGCACCAGATCCGACACTTGGCGCGCAGTGCGATGGCGAGGGCGTCGGACGCCCGGGAGCTTACTGTGGCCCCGTTGTCGAACTGGAGCTGGCCGTAAAAGATGTTGTCCTCCACCGCCACGATGTTCACGCTGACCACGGAATGGCCGAGCGTCTCCACGACGTCCACGAGGAGGTCGTGGGTCATGGGACGCGGCGGCACCACGCCCTGCTGGGCCAGCGCGATGGCGCTGGCCTCGGGCGTGCCGATCCAGATGGGCACGTGCCGTTCTCCGTGCATCTCCCGCAGCAGAACCAGTGGCTGGTTTGAGGGCAGTTCGATGCGGACGCCCACAATCTCGACTTCAATCATCAGATTTCCATCCGCGAAATACGGTCCTGGACAAGGGCCCGGTGCAGGGTGAGGCAAAGGTCGCTGATCTCCCGGGCGGCCTCGGCCGCGCGGGCCTGTGACGCAGCGTCCCTGCGCGAGGTGAGGGTGGCCACGGCGCGTTCCACGAGTCCGAACTCGCGCTCCGCGGCCGCTTGGAAGGGGCGGAGGTGCCGGGGCTCCAGGCCGTGGCTCTCCAGCTGGACGCAGGCGCGGGCCACCTGGAGAGCGTGCTCGTCGAATTTGCCGTCGGTGTGCCCGATGAGGCCGAAGCTCAGCAGGGACTGCAGGAGCGGCACGCTGGCGCCCGACTCCGCGCGCAGCTGCTCTTCACTGAGCCTGCGCGCCTTGTTCTGCAGTTCCGCGGCGAGTTCGTCCGAGACGATCCGCGGGGACACCGTCACCCCGGGCGGAAGGTTCTCCGGCCGCTCGCCCCTGTCGATCGCGTCAAGGTAATCCTTGATGACCTTCAGTGGCAGGTACTGGTCGCGCTGGAGCGACAGGACAAAGCGAAGCCGTTCGACGTCGCTGTCCGAGTACTGCCGGTAACCGGCAGGCGTGCGCCGCGGATTGATGAGCCCCTTTTCCTCAAGGAACCTGATTTTTGACGCCGTCATGCTCGGAAAGTCATCGCTCAATTGAGCGAGCACTTCCCCGATGTTCAGGACCAGCGGTCCCCGGCGCTCCGGTTGTGCCATTGCCACAGGCAGCCGCTCCGAATCAGACGCGTCCTGCTGCGCGGGCAGGGCTCAGGTAGAAGGTGAGACGGAACTTGCCAATCTGGACTTCGTTTCCGGACCTCAGTTCCACGCTGTCCACGCGGTCATGGTTGACATAGGTGCCGTTCAGGCTTCCGGTGTCCACCACCTCGAAGCTCCGCGGTGTGCGCCGGAACTCGACGTGCCGGCGGGACACCGTCACGTCGTCGAGGAAAATGTCAGCATCCGGGTGCCGCCCGGCCGTGGTGACATCGGAGTCAAGAAGAAAACGGGCACCCGAGTTCGGCCCGCTGTGGGCCACGAGCAGGGCAGAGCCGGAGGGCAGTGCCTCGACGGCAGAGCGCTCCTCAGGGGAAAGCTTGGGCACGATCGTGGGCTCATCACGAATTGGAGTGAGGTTGATCGAGGTGGTTTCCGAGGACCTGCCCGCACCTGTGCCGTAATCGCCGTTGGTGTGGTTCCGTTCGCCGCCAACCATGGATTCCTCCTCTTTCGTTGCAGATGTCCCCCTGCAATCAACGCGTACCGTCCGGGACTGCCTGGCAGCCCCGGTATGCCGCCCACCGACCGGCCATCGGGCTCCAATGCTGGACTCCGCAGGCCGGGCAGCGGGACCGGTTAGCTTTAGCCTACCTGTTGTTCGTACTCCGATGCACTGAGCAGGGAATCCACCGCATCAGCTTCGGCGAGCTTGACTTCAATGAGCCAGCCGTCACCGTACGGATCGGAGTTGATAAGGGCTGAATCGGTGTCGAGTGCCTCGTTGCGGGCCACGATTTCGCCCGAGACGGGCGCGTAAATATCGCTGACGCTCTTGGTGGATTCGACCTCACCCACGACGTCGTTTGCCTTAACACTGGTACCAACTTCGGGCATCTGGGCGTAGACGACATCCCCGAGGGCGTCCTGGGCGAAGTCAGTGATCCCCACGCGGACCACACCATCGGCGTTCGGTGCGGACACCCATTCGTGTTCGGCGGTGTAGGACAGATCAGAGGGAATGTTGCTCATCAGGGGCCTTTCATCGGGTCTATCACCAATGTCAACGGAGGCTTGGGGAACAGCCACCGGTTGAAAGTATATGCACAACTCCCTGGGCCCCGGATGTGCCATGATGCCCCCGCGGGAGCCGCCCAATCCGGCGTGGGGTGTGGCAAAGTGGTGCCATGCCGGAACTACCTGAGGTGGCCGCACTGAGCACGTTCCTCGACGCGCGGCTGCGCGGCGCGGTGCTGGAGAAGCTGCAGATCCTGTCTGTGGCCGTGCTCAAGACGGCCGACCCGCCCTACACGGCGCTGGTGGGCCGAACCATCGCGGGCGTGGAGCGCTTCGGGAAGTTCGTCAGCATCGACGTCGGCGGCCTGCACTTCGTCTTCCATCTCGCCAGGGCCGGCTGGGTCCGCTTCACCGAAAAACCCTCGCCGGATCCGCTGCGGCCCGGCAAGGGGCCCATCGCTGCCCGCCTGCATTTGGCCGGAGCTGACGGCAATAAGATGGGCGTCGACCTGACCGAGGCCGGCACCAAGAAGGGGCTGGCGATCTACGTGGTGTCGAAACCGGGCGACGTTCCGGGTATCGCCGACCTCGGACCCGATCCCCTGGCCGCCGCGTTCAGCCTGGAGATGTTCGCCGAGATCCTCGCCGGCCACGCACACCAGATCAAGGGCGTACTGCGCAGCCAGAGTGTCATCGCCGGGATTGGCAACGCCTACAGCGACGAAATCCTGCATGCAGCGAAAATCTCCCCATTTGCCATGGCCAATTCCCTGGAGCCGGCGAAGGTCGGGATCCTGTTCGATGCCATCCATTCCGTGCTGGGAGCAGCGGTGGCGCAAGCGCAGGGGAAGGCGCCCGCCGACCTCAAGGACGCGAAGCGAAGCGGCATGAGCGTGCATGGCCGCGCCGGCCAGGCCTGCCCGGTATGCGGGGACACGGTCCGGGAAGTGTCTTTCGCCGATACTGCACTGCAGTACTGCCCCACCTGCCAGACCAACGGCAAGATCCTGGCCGACCGCAGGACGTCGCGCTTCCTCAAGTAGCACCTGCTGTGCTGCCCTGTCCGGTGACCCGACGCACCGCCGTCGTCCGGGCAACAAAAAACCCCGCCTACCCTGTTTGGGTTGGCGGGGTTTCGTTGTGGTCGGGCTGACAGGATTTGAACCTGCGACCCCTTGACCCCCAGTCAAGTGCGCTACCAAGCTGCGCTACAGCCCGTCAGTTCCGCCGTTCTCCGCCTCGGTGAATGTTCTGAAGAATTTCACCTAAGCAGTCCGGCCGAACCACCTAGAAGAGCTTACACGATTCCGGGCGGTGCAAGTGACACTTTCCGGCAATCGCCGCCCGGTGTGTCCCAATTAACGCTTCTTGCCGCGCTTTTCACGCACACGCATGTTGACTTCGATGGGCGTGCCTTCGAAGCCAAAGGTTTCCCGCAGGCGGCGGGTGATGAAACGTCGGTAGCCGGGATCCAGGAATCCCGTGGTGAAGAGGACGAACTTCGGCGGCCGGCTGGAGGCCTGGGTGCCGAAGAGGATGCGGGGCTGCTTGCCGCCGCGGACCGGGTGCGGATGCGCGGCCACCAGCTCGCCCAGGAAGGCGTTGAGCCGTCCGGTTGGGATGCGCCGGTCCCAGTTTTCCAGCGCCAGCTCGAGGGCGGGAACCAGGCGGTCCTTGTGCCAGCCGGTCTTGGCGGAGATGTTCACCCGGGGAGCCCACTCCACGTGGGCCAGGTCCTGCTCGATTTCGCGTTCGAGGTACCGGCGGCGCTCGTCGTCCAGCAGGTCCCATTTGTTGAATGCGAGCACCAGGGCACGCCCCGATTCGATGGCCAGCTGGAGGATGCGGACGTCCTGTTCGCTGAGCACCTCGTCAACGGCAAGAAGAACGACGGCGACCTCCGCCTTTTCCAGCGCGCTTTGGGTCCGGAGGGAGGCATAGAAATCCGCGCCCTGCGCCATGTGCTGGCGCCGGCGGATGCCGGCGGTGTCCACGAACCGCCAGGTTTGGCCGCCGAGCTCGATGAATTCGTCAACCGGGTCGCGGGTAGTGCCGGCGGTGTTGTCCACCACCACGCGTTCGGAGCCGGCCAGCTTGTTCAGGAGGGAGGACTTGCCCACGTTGGGCCGTCCGATCAGTGCGATCCGGCGCGGGCCGCCGGAGCGTTCCACGCCCTCGATGGTGGAGAACTCCGGCAGGGTGTCCATGACGTGGTCCAGCAGGTCCGCGACGCCGCGGCCGTGCAGCGCGGAGACGGGGTACGGCTCGCCGAAGCCCAGGCCCCACAGGACGGCGGAGTCAGCTTCCTGCACGAAGTCGTCCACCTTGTTGGCGACGAGGATGACTGGCTTCTTGCTTCGCCGGAGCATCTTCATGACGCCTTCGTCCGTGGCGGTTGCGCCCACGGCCGAGTCGACGACGAACAGCACGGCGTCGGCCAGCTCGACCGCCATTTCGGCCTGTTCGGCCACTCGGGCGTGGATGCCGCGGGCATCGTGTTCCCAGCCGCCGGTGTCGACGACGGTGAAGTTCCTGCCGTTCCAGTTCGCCGAGTACATCACGCGGTCGCGGGTCACGCCGGGGGTGTCCTCCACGACCGCCTCGCGGCGGCCCAGGATGCGGTTGACGAGGGTGGACTTGCCGACGTTCGGGCGGCCGATGATGGCGAGCACGGGGTCCAGCTTGAGCGGGCCTTCCAGCTCGTCCTCGTCGTGCAGGCCGCTGAGGAGCGCGGCGTCGTCCTCGTCGAGTTCGTAATCGTCCAGTCCGGCGCGGAGGGAGGCGGCACGAAGCTCCGCCTCGTCGTCGTCCATGGCCGCCAGATGTTCTGCCACCTGGTCTGTGCCGGTGGGCGTGTATTCGTCTTCGCCGGCGCCGGAGTGGCCGGAAGTTTGAGTCGTATCGCTCATTGCACTTTCCTTAATGGTGGTCTGCCGGCGGTCCGGCTACTGCGGTGGAACGTTGATGCGGATGATCCGCGGAGGGCAAGGGCAGCCCGCTGAGCCGGACGGTGTCTCGGACATGGGCGGCCAGCATGTCCCGGATTTCGGTGGCCGCCCTGTCCATTGAAGCACGGCCGGTTTCCCCGGGATTGCGGCCAACCGTGAGGGGCTTGCCGAAGCTGACGTGCAGCTTGCGGCCCGGGCGGGGCACACTGTCCAGGTGCTCGCCGCCCTTCCGCGTGCCCAGGATGGCCACGGGGACCACGACGGCGTCGGAATTCAGGGCGAGCCATGCCACCCCGTTGCTGATGCCGGCTGCGGTGCCGCTCCCCCGGGTTCCCTCGGGGAGGATGCCGATGCAGCGGCCGGCGTCGAGCACGTCCTTGCTGAGCTGCAGGACCGACCGGTCCCCCGCCCGGTCAACCGGAAGCTGGCCCGAAGCCCTCAGCACGCGGCCCAGGAAGCCCTTGAACATTTCCTTCTTAACGAGGATGTGCATGGGCCGGGGCGACGCGCCGAACATGACCGGTCCGTCGAGGAAGCTGATGTGGTTTCCTGCGAAGATCACCGGCCCCGCGGCGGGAACGTTGGAGCGCCCGGTGACGGCGGTGCGGTAGACAATGTTGTTCAGGAACCGGCCGACGGGCCGGCTCCACCCCATCGTCCAGCTGCCCGGGAGCCGGGTGCCCGGAACCGCAGTCCCCGGCGTCCTGGCGGAATCACTCATGGTTGATGACCTTGGTGACGATGCGCAGCGCGGCGGCCACGGTTTCCTCGAAGTCCAGCTCGGACGAATCCAGCGTCACCACGCCGTCCGCCGCCTGCGTGAAGTTCACCACGGTGGAGTCCTTCGCGTCCCGCTGGGTCACCTGGGCTGCCAGCTGCTCGGCACTTTGCGTGCCGCCCAGCTGAATGCCGCGGCGGCGGAGCCGGGCCTCCTCGCTTGCGGTCAGGAGCATGCGCACCTGCGCACCGGGCACGACGACGGTGGTGATGTCCCGCCCCTCCACCACCATGCGGCGGTTGTGCTTTTCGATCAGGGCACGCTGGCGGCGGATCAGTTCCGTCCTGGCACCGAGCGTCGTAGCCACGGCGCTGACCGCCGAGGAAATGGCCGGTTCCCTGATGGCGTCTGTAACGTCCGTGCCATCGACCAGTACAAACCCGGTGTGCGGGGTGGTGCTGATGTCCAGCGGAAGTTCTTCGGCGGCCAGTTCGACGGCGGAGGCGTCGGTCAGGTCCGTTCCGCGGTCGAGGCAGTACCAGGTCAGGGCCCGGTACATGGCGCCGGTGTCCAGGTAGGCAAGGTTGAGGCGGCGGGCCACTTCCTTGCTGACGCTTGACTTTCCCGAGCCGGACGGCCCGTCGATGGCCACCACCAGCGGGCGGCCCAGCCGGAGGGCAGGCAAAGTGTCGATCAGTTCCTGTGTCATTACTGAAGTACCCGCCATCCACGGTCGCTTAGTGCTTCTACAAGGAGGTCATGCGCGCTGGGCAGGACAGAGATCTCCACCATGCCCACGTTCTGCCCGGACGAGTGGTCCAGGCGGAGGTCCTCAAGGTTGACGCCGATCTCGCCGATCTCGGTCAGCAGCCTGGCGATCTGGCCGGGCCGGTCATCGACAAGCACGGTGAGCCAGGAATACGCCTGCGGCGGTCCGCCGTGCTTGCCCGGAATCCGGGCCTGCCCGGCGTTGCCCTCGCTCATCAGCTGGGCCAGGTCAAGCCGGGCCCCTGCGGCCGCGGGATCCTCCAGGGTGCCGATCAGCCGGTTGAGGTCTTCCCGGACACCGTAGAGGATCTCCACCACCTTGCCGGCATTCGCCCCCAGGATCTGGACCCAAAGGGTGGGGTCGCTGGCCGCAATGCGGGTGGTGTCGCGGAGCCCGTTTCCCGCCAGGGAGAGTGCGCCCAGCGGCGTGTCCTGCAGCCGGCTCGCCAGCAGCGAGGACATCACCTGCGGCAAATGGGAGACCAGGGCCACGGCTTGATCGTGCTCCTCAGCCGTGAACTGCGAAACGAGGGCACCCAGGTCCGTGGCCAGTGCACTCGCGGCCTGCACCGCACCGGCCGAGGATTCCTCAGCCGGGCACACGACCCACGGCATGGAGGTGAAGAGCTCGCCGCGGGCAGCGACGGGGCCGGACTTCTCGCGCCCGGCCATCGGATGGGTGCCCACGTAGCGGCAGAGGTCCGCTTCCCGGCTGCGCAGCTCATGGAGGATCGCCGCCTTGACGCTGGCGATGTCGACGACGGTGGCGTCCGGGTAGTCTGCCAGCGCACGTTCCACAACATCCGCGGTCACGTCCGGCGGAGATGCGACTACTACGAGTTCAGGACGCTCATCCCCCATGGCCGTCAGCGCGAGCCCCGCGCCGATATCGACGGCGACTGCCTGGTTGGTCGGCGATGGATCGGACAGGTAGACGGCAACGCCGCGGCCGCGCAGGCCGAGTCCGATGCTGGTCCCGAGCAGGCCCGTGCCAATGACGACGACCGGGCCGTTCAGGTGCCCGCGGCCGTGCGTACGGAAAGCCGACATCCCTTACAGCCCCACGGATGCCAGCAGGTGGCCGACTTCCTGCTTGCCGAGGTTGCGGATGCTTCCCTGGCGCTGGTCGCCCAGGCCGATGGGGCCGACCTTGACGCGCACCAGGCGCAGCACCGGGAAACCGACAGCGTCGAACAGACGCCGGACGATGCGGTTCTTGCCCGAGTGCAGCACCACTTCGATCAGCACGTGGCCCGGGGTCGAGTCCACCAGCCTGAAGGAGTCAACTGATGCGAAGCCGTCCTCGAGTTCAATGCCTTCCTTGAGCTGCGCGCCAACGCCCTGCGGGAACGGCCCGCGGACCTGGACCAGGTAGGTCTTGGGGACCTCGTAGGAGGGGTGGGTCAGGCGGTTGGCCAGTTCGCCGTCGTTGGTCAGCAGCAGCAGGCCCTCGGTGGCCACGTCCAGGCGCCCGACGTGGAACAGCCGTTCACCCTGGTTGTTGCGGATGTAGTCGCTGACGCACGGCCGGCCCTCGGGGTCCTCCATGGTGGACACCACGCCCTTGGGCTTGTTGAACACCATGTAGACCAGCGTGTCATCAAGCTGGATGCGCAGGCCGTCCACGTGGATGACCGAGGTCTTGGGGTCGACGCGGACGCCGAGCTCCGTAACAACCTTGCCGTCGACCTCGACGCGGCCCTCCGCAATCATCTCTTCGCAGACGCGGCGGGAGGCCACGCCGGCGGAGGCCATGACCTTCTGCAGGCGGACGCCGTCGGCGTCGTGGACCTCGGACTGCGGCACCTCGGCACGGGGTCCGCGGCCGCGGGCCGGCCTGCGGACCGGCCCCAGGTTCCGGCCGAAGCGTTCGCTGCCGAAGGCGCGCGCGCCCGCAGCCTTGGGTGCGCCCGGCTTGGGCTTCAGCGCGCCGGGGGTGCCGGGCGCCTTGTTCGCGCCAGGCTTCCGGGCACCGGCGGCCTTGCGTGCACCGGCCTTGGGTGCGCCGGTCCTGGGCGCAGGGGCCTTGGCGCCCGGCTTCCAGTCGCCGGCCGGCCTGCGGCCCGCGGGCGCTTCATCGGGATCGACGAAGCGCTCCTCGCGGGGCTTGGCCTTGTAGGTGCGGTCGCCGGAAGGGCGGTCGCCGCCCTTGGGGAAGTCGCGCTTCCCGGCGCCTGCCGCGCGGCCCTGTGCCGCTCCGCGTGCGGCGTTGCGCTCCGGACCTTTGCGTCCGAAGCTGTTACGTGGTGAACCCTGGCGTCCCGCCTGTGTCATGACCCGTCCTCTGTGATTTTGACCGGCAAAGGTTGTCCAAGAACAACACTAGCCAGCCCTGCAGATTAAATCTGCCCTGGTAAAAACTGCTTCGCAGGCGCGCGGCCTACATTCTTCCGGCGTCGTAGAACTCTTCAATTCCTTCAAGCCCCGGAAGGTGGGGTGAGATCTGAGGCAGCTCGGCCACCGATCCGATTCCCATGCGTTCAAGGAAATACGACGTCGTGCGGTACAGGACAGCGCCGGATTCCGGATCCGTTCCCGCATCCTCAATCAGCCCACGCTGGGTCAGCGTCCGCACAACAGAGTCAACGTTGACCCCGCGAATCGCAGACACCCTTGCCCTGGATACCGGCTGCCGGTAGGCGATGACGGCGAGTGTCTCAAGCGCCGCCTGGGTCAGCCGGGCCGTCTGCCCCTCCAGGACAAAGGCACCGACGACGTCGGCGAATTCAGCCCGGGAGTAGATGCGCCAGCCGCCGGCGACGTTCCGCAATTCAAAGCCCCGGGGGCTGGAAGCAAGTTCATGCTCAGGGCGATGATTACTGCCAGTTTCCATATCCGGGGCTTTAACAGTATAGCCGTCATACTCGCGCTGCAGATCCAGCAGCAGCGCCTCGACGGCGGACACCGTCATGTTGAGGCCGGCGGCGAGGTCGGTGGCAGAGGCTGGCTCGTCCAGCACCATCAGTACCGCCTCGAGCGCTGCGCGCTCCCGGCGCGCAACTGGATCCGTCATTGTTGCTCCTCGTATTCCTCGCTCAGGTGCTCCGCGGTCCACTCCGTGCCGGCGGCGGTCCAGCGCACAGTCAGGTCGCCCAGCGGCGCAACCTGGTCAAGGGCCACCACCTGGTCCCTGAACAATTCCAGCAGCGCAAGGAAACGGGCCACCACAACAAGGGTGGACTCGGCGTCGGCTACCAGCGCACGGAATGTCAGGGGCCCGCCGGCCTGCAGCCGCAGGCCGATCAGCTCGGCCTGTTCGCGGACGCTCACCGTGCTGCCGTGCAGGTGGGCCACCCCTACTTCCGTCGGCGCCGGAGCCTTGGGCTTTAGGGCAGCCTCTGCCAGGGCCGCGAACTGTTCGGGGCTGTGCTTCCAGACGAGCTCCGGCAGCATCGCCGCGAAGTGCTCCTCAAGGGCGACCTGCCGCGGATACCGGCGGGACTCCAGTTCCAGGGTGGTGTCCATCAGCGCCGCAACCTGCTTGAACGCCTTGTACTGCAGCAGCCGGGCGAAAAGCAGGTCGCGTGCTTCGAGGAGGGCGATGTCGTCGTCGTCCTCCACCTCCCCCGCGGGCAGCAGGCGCGCCGCCTTCAGGTCCAGCAGCGTGGCCGCGATGACGAGGAACTCACTGGCCTCGTCGAGGGCCCACTCCTCCCCCAGCTCCTGCAGGTTCCGGATGTACCGGATGAACTCGTCGGTCACCGTGGCAAGCGCCACCTCGGTGATGTCGAGCTGGTGTTTGGAGATCAGTCCCAGCAGGAGGTCGAAGGGGCCAGTGAAGTTGGCAAGGCGCACTTCGAAGCCGGATCGCCTGGTTTCGGCGGGGGGCGTTGCCGGCTCTGCGGTCATCCGGGCTAAGGCGCGCCGCCGCGCGAAATCAGTTCCTTGGCGAGGCGGCGGTAGGCGTCGGCACCCACGTGGTTTCCGGCGTAGCTGGTGATGGGTTCGGCGGCCACGGTGGCGTCGGCGAACTTAATGGAACGCTTGATCACGGTTTCGAAGACCTTGTCCCCGAAGGCTTCCACGAGGCGGCTGATGACCTCGCGGCTGTGCAGCGTGCGGGCGTCGTACATCGTGGCCAGCACGCCGTCCACCTGCAGCCGCGGGTTGAGGCGGTCCTGGACCTTGTCGATGGTTTCGACCAGGAGCGCCACCGCGCGCAGTGCGAAGAATTCGCAGATGAGCGGAATGATTACGCCGTGCGCTGCGGTCAGGGCGTTGACGGTGAGCAGACCGAGGGAAGGCTGGCAGTCGATGAGCACGACGTCGTACTCGTCCTCGACCTTCTTCAGCGCCCGGTCGAGCACCTGCTCGCGGGCCACCTCGTTGACCAGCTGGACTTCGGCCGCGGAGAGGTCGATGTTGGCCGGCAGCAGGTCCACGTTCTGCACGCCGGTCTGGTGGATGGCCTCGCGGATGTCGATCTTGCGGTCCATGAGGACGTTGTAGACGGTCAGGTCGAGTTCGTGGGGGTTGACTCCGAGCCCGGCGGACAGCGCGCCCTGCGGGTCGAAATCCACCAGGAGCACGCGGCGGCCGTATTCGGCGAGCGCTGCGGCAAGGTTGATGGTGGAGGTGGTCTTGCCCACCCCGCCCTTCTGGTTAACCATGGCTATGACGCGGGCCGGTCCATGGGAGGACAGCGGCGCGGGCTCCGGAAATTCGCGGTGGGGGCGGCCTGTGGGACCCATGACGGCGTCTTCCAGGTCGAGTTCCGTGCCTTCCAGAGTTGCTGAACCCTGTTCGCTGCTCACGTATCTATCCACACTTTCGATGACGGTGATTTTTCTGCCGCTGTCTGCCAGCGCCCCTGCTTCTTCCACCCCAAGGCTACAGCGCCCGACACGGCATTCCGTGGACCTTGACTTTTCATGGTGTTTGAGCCTTTACCTTGTACCTGAGGTCGAAGGTTGGGTTGCGGCAGCAATGAAACCGCCCGCACAGGCTGGGCCTGTGCGGGCGGTCTCATTGCTGTACTGGTGCCCGGGCGTCAGGCCTTGACAGGTACGGCGGGCTCCAGCGTTGCCAGCCTGCCGTGCTGGTGCGCCTCCATCGTCTGCTCGTCGAAAGGCGCCTGGCCGGAGAGCACCCGGTTGACCTGCTCGCCGTCGACCTCCTTGACCCAGGTGCCGACCAGCAGGGTGGCGACGGCGTTACCGGTGAAGTTGGTCAGTGCACGGGCCTCGGACATGAAGCGGTCGATGCCCACGATCATGCCCACGCCGCCCAGCAGAGCCGGCTGATGGGCCTGCAGGCCTGCGGCCAGGGTGGCCAGGCCGGCTCCGGTGACGCCGGCCGCGCCCTTGGAGGCGATGATCATGAAGACCAGCAGGGAGATCTGGGCGCCTAGGTCCAGCGGCGTTCCCATGGCGTTGGCCACGAAGAGCGATGCCATGGTCAGGTAGATGGCCGTGCCGTCCAGGTTGAAGGAGTAGCCGGTGGGGACCGTCACGCCGACAACCGGCTTGGAGACACCCAGGTGCTCCATCTTGGCGATGAGCCGCGGCAGGGCCGCTTCGGAGGACGACGTCGAGAAGATCAGCAGGTATTCGCGGGCCAGGTACTTCATCAGCTTGAAGATGTTCACGCCGGTGACAACCTGCAGGATGCCGCCGAGGATGACGACGATGAACAGCGCACAGGTGATGTAGAACGCGATCATCAGGGTGAACATGCTGATGATGGCCTGGAAGCCCGTGGCGCCGACCACTGCAGCGATGGCACCGAAGGCGCCCACCGGGGCGAGCCACATGATCATGATCAGGATGCGGAAGACCAGGGCCTGGCCGTGAGCGATGGCCTTCAGGATCGGCGCACCCTGCGGGCCCATCTTCTGCAGAGCGAAGCCGACGAGGATGGCGGCGAGCAGGGTGGGAAGCACGGGGATGTCGCTGGGAATAATGCCCAGGAGGAAGTCAACTGTGCTGTCGGCTGCCGCCTTCTTGTTGGGGTCGTACGGCGCGAGCTGCAGCCCTTCACCCGGGTGGATGAGATTGCCAACCACGAGGCCGATCGCCAGCGCGAAGGTGGACATGACGATGAAGTAGCCCAGGGCCAGTCCGCCGACCTTTCCGACGGTGGCCGCCTTGGCGATGGAGCCGATGCCCAGCACGATGGTGCAGAAGATGACCGGGCCGATCATCATCTTGATCAGCTTGATGAAGCCGTCACCGAGGGGCTTGAGTGATTTCCCGACCTCGGGGAACAGCAGTCCCACCAGAGCGCCGAGAATGACCGCCGCGATAACGGCGATGTACAGGTAGTGGGACTTGTCGAGTCCCTTGCGCTCGGCTGTGGCCGGCACTGCCGACTCTCCTCGTTGAGAAGCCATCTTTCTCTCCTTATGGATAATCTGGAAGACGCTTCGGCACAATCTGGGCTCCGCGCGTCGGTCCTTTGTGATTTCCATCATTCGCTACGGAGTGACTTGGCTCACCGTTGCGTTCATATTGGTCATGGGAGGTGTTGATGATCCACCGCTGGAGCATCGCGAGGCGGCTGTTTATGGCGAACCTGCTGTTCATGCTGGCCCTCACGGCCATCGTCGGGACGGCCGTTTTCGTGGACGCACGGGACCATGCCTACGACGAGGCCGGCCGCCGGATGGGGGCGTTGGCGACGTCCATCGCCGATAACCCGCTGGTCCTGCAGGCCGCAGGCACCGGGAACCCCTCGGCGCAGCTGCAGCCCTACGCGCTGAAGGTCATGGCCGACTCCGGCGCCGACTTCATCACGATCATGGCGCCGGACCGGACACGGTGGACGCACCCGCTGGAGGAGGAGCTGGGCCGCCCCTATATCGGATCGATCGAGGAGGCCCTCCAAGGCCGGGTGTTCACCGAGATCACCGCCGGGACGCTGGGGCCGTCGGTGCGGACGATTGCCCCGGTGAAGGATGCCCGCGGGGCGGTCCGCGCGCTCGTGGCAGCCGGCGTCACCGTCAACACGGTGGATGTGGCGGTGTCCGGCAGGTTGCCTGCGCTGCTGGCCGTATCCGGCTCCCTGCTTGCGGGCGGATCGCTGGCGTCGTGGTTTCTTGGCCGCTACCTGCGGCGGGTGACCAGGGGGTGGGGTCCCGAGCAGCTGGCCCAGCTGTTCGCCTATTACGAATCGGTGCTCCATTCCGTCCGGGAAGGGGTTGTCCTGATTGATCCGGCCGGACGGGTGGTCATCTACAACGACCAGGCGGCGGAACTGCTGGGGCTGGAGCCGCGGGAAGCGGAGGACGACCACGCGGCCACGCCGCTGCTCGCGGACCTGCCCCTTGCCCCCAGCCTGAAGGAGCTCTTCGAATCGGGACGCTCTGCCCACGACGAGATCCATCTGACCCGTGCCGGCGTGCTGGTGGTCAACCAGCGCCCGGCCGTGGGGCCTGAGTCCTCCCCCGGGCGACAGCGGGGCCAGGTTTTTGGCACCGTGGCCACCATCCGCGACCGCACGGAGATCGAGTCCCTGGGCACCGAGCTTGAGAGCATGCGGACGCTCTCAGATGCCCTCCGCGCCCAGACCCACGAGCATGCAAACCGGCTGCACACCATGGTTTCCCTGTTGGAGCTGGGCAGGACGGAGGAGGCCCTCGACTTTGCCACGAAGGACCTTGAGCTGAGCCAACAACTGGCGGACGACGTGGTCGGTTCAGTCCACGAGCCCGTGCTGAGCGCCCTGGTCATGGGCAAGGCGGCCCAATCCCATGAGCGCGGCGTGGAACTCGTGGTCGAGGCGTCCGGGCCGGCCCTTACCGGGGACCTGGCGGTACAGGACCTTGTCACGGTCGTCGGCAACCTGCTGGACAATGCCATCGACGCCGCCGCCGACGCCCCGTCGCCCAGGCGGGTGGAGCTGCGGGTGGACACAACGGGCGGCTGCCTGGGCATTACCGTGCAGGATTCGGGCAAGGGCATTGACCCAGCAGCTGTGGACGACGTGTTCCGCTACGGTTTCAGCACCAAGGCGGCCGGGCCCTTTGGGCGGGGCCTTGGCCTTGCACTGGTGAAACAGGCCGTCCAGCGCCTTGCCGGTACCATGACCATCAGCAACTCCAGCACCGGCGGGGCGCGCTTCCACATCGAGCTTCCGGCCGCCATCGCACCGGACACACCTTCCGCAGGCACACTTCCTGCAGACGCGTTTCCCTCCAGCACCTTTCCGTCTAGCACCTTTCCCTCAAGCACGGCCACATCGAGTCTCCCGGAGGAGCACACGTGACAGACATCCGAGTCCTCGTCGTCGAGGACGAGCCCGTCGCAGCCGCGGCACACGCCGCCTATGTGGGCAGGGTGGACGGCTTCACGCTGGCGGGAGCGGCTCCCGACGGGCAGTCGGCGCTCCGGATGCTCACCGAATTCTCCGTCGCAGGCAGCCCGGTGGAGTTGGTTCTGTTGGACATGAACCTGCCGGATCTGCACGGCCTCGACATCGCCCGGCGGATGCGCTCCGCCGGGCACTTCGCCGACATCATTGCGATCACAGCTGTTCGGGAGCTGGCGATTGTCCGCAGCGCCGTCTCCATTGGCGTCGTGCAGTACCTCATCAAGCCGTTCACGTATGCGACGTTCGCGGACAAGCTGGACAGTTACCGGCAGTTCCGTGAACAGCTCGCGGGACCGGCGGCGGGCTCGGCGAAGGGAGCAGCGTCACAGAGCGACGTGGACCAGGCCTTCGCGAGCCTTCGGGCGCCGTCGGAGCTGCCGCTTCCGAAGGGCCTGGCCCCGTCAACGCTCGACGCCGTCCGCGACTTTATTAAGGAACAGCCCGGCGCCGTCTCGGCCACCGAAGTCATGACTGCCCTGGGCATGTCGAGGGTAACTGCGCGCCGCTACCTTGAATACCTTGCCGACGCCGGGACGGTGTCCCGGACGGCCCGGTACGGTGCTCCGGGCCGCCCCGAGAACGAATACCGCTGGTCCCGCACCTGACCGTGCACCGGCACCTGTGAGCACTGACCACCGAATCTCACGCAGGCTCTGTTTCAGGCGCGCCCTGCTTAGGAGAGGCTTGCGCAGGTCAGGCCTACAGGCATGCCGATGCTCACCACTGACATAGTGGGTGGGCACCGGAACGGCGACCCGACATTACGCGGCCGTGGGCGAGGACCAGTAGGGCCAGGGATCCAAAGGCAGCGGTGGATCTGGGTCATCGGGTCGGGCCGGCGGCTCCAGCCAATCCTGCGCCTCCGGGCAATCCTCCGGCTCCGGCCAATCCTGGCCGGGCGGCAGTTGCTGCCAGCCTCGGTCTGGCGGTGGTTCTGGCCTATCCCGGCCGGGTGGCAGTTGCCGCCAGCGTTGGTCTGGCGGTGGTTCTGGCCAGTTGGGTGGTTCCCAGTCCTGGTACTCGGCCGGGTAGGACCGTCCGTTGGGTGAGACCCACCCGGGCGGGCTCTCGCGGGTGGCGCGGACCGGTTGCCACGCCGTGGCGTGTTTGAGCCGGTGGTGTTTGGCGCAGGTTTGGCCGAGGTTGGCGATGCCGGTGCCGCCGCCGTCCGCCCACGCGAGGATGTGGTCGGCGTCGTTGTCCAGGGAGTGGTTGTTGCAGTTGGGGAACGTGCACCGGGCGTCGCGGAGCCGCAGCCATTGGCGTATCGGTTTCGTCAGCCGGTACCTGGTGCGTCCGATCTCCAGCGGCGCACCGTCCCGCGGGTCGGTAAGCACACGGAGGAAGGACGTTCCGCCGTCGGCGACGAGCCGGCGGGCCATGGACGGCGGGATCGGCCCATAACCGTCCAGCGTGGCCGGTTCCTC
>NZ_JBFTLC010000021.1:0-84346 GCF_056396245.1 Arthrobacter sp. 05T423 | reverse complement strand
CCCGAAGCGGATCAGCACCCGACCCAGAACCGGCCCCGGCGGCCTCACGGACAAAAACAGCCAACACAGCAACAGAGGACTCCACGCCCTCCACCGTCTCCACCGCCGCCTGCCCATCCATACCCACAGCATCCCAGAGGCCACCGACATTAAAGGGTGCATCGGGAACCACACGTTTGCGGGCCGGGCAAAGAAGTTTTTGATCCGCCCGAGAATGACAAGTGAGTTGCAGCTCAGGGCGTTCCGAGCCCTGGGAACGCCCTCTGCTGTTACCTAGTTGGGCGCTTCGGTGAGCGAAAGCCCAAACGTCCTAGGAGCCGCTGAGCGTGACGGTGCCGGCGTCGCCGTCGACCTTAACCTGCTGTCCGCTGGACAACCGCTGGGTGGCGACGCCCGTGCCTAGGACGGCGGGAATGCCGTACTCCCGGGCGACGATCGAGCTGTGGCTCAGCGGCCCGCCAACGTCGGTGACGACGCCGGCGGCCATCGCAAACAGCGGTGTCCAGGCGGGTGTGGTCATGCGCGCCACCAGCACCTCGCCGGGCTGCATGCTGGCGAAGTCGTCGGGGCCGTGCAGCAGCCGCGCCGGTGCACTCACCTGCCCGGAGCTGGCACCGACGCCGGTGATGACATCGCCGGCAGGCTGCAGGGAACGCGCAGGCATCATGCTGCCAAACGCGCGATCCATCCAGCGGCTCTCCGGCAGCAGCTGCGGCGCAGCAGCTTTCCGCTGGCCCCGCCACAGCATCTTGCGCTGCTCAACGGCTTCTGCCCGCACGGGCCCATCGGTGCCGGTTATGGCAGCGCCGGGTGCGGCCAGGCCGAAGTCGATGGCATTGCGGAGTTCACCGAGGCGGAGCCAGAAGACGTCTGCCGGCGCGGCGAGGACGCCCGAGGCCGTCAGCCGCTCCCCCAGCTCCAGCAGCATCCGGCGCATCAGCGGCCAGGCCAGGCCGACGTCGGCCAGTGCGTCCTCGCGGACGGGCGCCGCCTTCTGCGCCCAGCGCAGCAGCCTGCGGAAAACTGCGCGGCGGCGCGGCCCCAGCCTGGCGCTGACCAGCCGGCTCTGTTCCTCGCGCCGGTCAGCAGACAGCTGCTGGCGCTGATGCGGGTCCTTGCCCTGCCCCCGCACGAAGTACCTCAGGGTTTCCAGCAGCGCGGACGGATCATCGGCCGGCACAGGGTTGACGAAGTCCAGGTTGTAGACTGCATGCCCGTACCTGTCCAGGTGACGCTGGAGGCGGGAACGCCACTCGTCCCACTCCTCCTGGTCCAGGTTCCGGCCCGCGTCCCCGTCCACGCCAGTAGGGGCTTTGCCGCTGCGGAGAGCCTCTGTGATGCCGGCCGCCGGTCCTTCCGTGACGGCAGCGGCGAGCTGCGGCCGCTCCCGGGTCCAGACCGCCAGGTCATACAGGGATTTCTCCGCGCGGATGGGCTCGCTGTCGTAGCCGAGGAGGAAGACCTCCGCCGACGGGTCGCCCGGCCGGCGGACGACCCTGTCGTAGTAGCCCCGGAGCATGATCTCGCTGGTTGCGGCGATGGGAATGATGGACTGCACCGCGGTGTAGTAAGCGGCGCCGGCGTCCAGCAGCGCGGAAACGCCCTCCAGGAGTTCTCGAGCTGGACGGTCCGACGGCGGTTTGGCCGCCCAATACTTCACGAGCCCGCGGTACTTCGGGTGCGAATGTTCGCGCCAGCCCTTGATTCCCATGTTGGCCTTGCCCTGGGCCAGCGCGCGCATCGCCGTCAGCGACTTGCCCATGACCCGCCGCATTCCGGCGTTGCTGTAGTAGTAGTACGCGTAGCCGTTGACAGTGGGCAGGGAAACATCCCCGGGCCGCACCACGCTCTTGCCGAAGGCCTCGCCCAGCAGCGCGTTCAAGGACCTCACCACGGCACCGTCGATGAGGTCGGCGAACAGGGGCGACAACGGGTCCGGCAGCTGCTCCACGATGCTGGCCCGGAAGTACATTCCGTTCGGAAAGGGCAGCGGCCACTCCGTTGGCGCCTCAGCCGAGGGCTCAGGCAGGGCCGTGATTGGACGGGCCTGCAGGATGAAGAACTCCCCTGCTGCCTGCGCCCACTCGATGTCCTGGGGCGCCCCGAAATGCTGCGCGATGGCGGTTCCCTGGCGGGCCAGCGCCGCCGCCGCATCGTCGTCGAGCACCGGCTGCCGGCGCTTCTGTTCCGGCACCGGCTGCTCGGTGGTGCCGGTCCCGCCGTACACGGTCATCACGTCCTTGTCCGCCGTCCGGCGCTGCTCCACACGGCCCGAAGCGGAATCCACCACCACGTCGTCAGTGGAGACGGACCCACTCACCACCGACTCACCCAACCCCCAGGCTGCACTGATCACCACCTGGTCGCGGCGGCCGGTGGCGGGGTTGGCGGTGAACAGCACGCCGGCCGCCCCTGCATCGACCATCTGCTGGATCACCACTGCGAGGCGCACCGTTGCCGGATCAATGCCGTTCCGTGAGCGGTACGCCATGGCGCGGGCATTCCACAGCGACGCCCAGCAGTCGACGACGGCGGCAGCCACGGCGTCGGGCCCGGCGACGTTCAGATAGGTGTCCTGCTGGCCGGCGAAACTGGCCGAGGCGAGGTCCTCGGCGGTGGCCGATGACCTCACTGCCACGCGCGAGCGGTCCTTGCCGCCGTACCCTGCGCCGGACTCCGTGCCGGCGTCTCCGCCTGCTCCAGCCGGCGTCCACTGGCTCAGGCGGCCATAGGCCGCGCGGAGTTCAGCGCCAATTTCCTCGGGCAGCGTGCTCTCGGCGAACAGGGAGCGGATCTGCAGCGAGGCCGACTCGTAGTCGTCATTCGACGCGCCGGCGGGAAGGGCGGCGAGTTCGAGAATGCGGCCCGCGATCCCGTTGGCGTTGACGAAGTCCTGGTAGGCCGCGGTGGTGAGCACGAAGCCCGGCGGCACCGGAAAGCCGGCCCGGGCCAGCTCGCCGAGGTTGGCGCCCTTTCCACCAGCCTCGTCCAGGTCGCGGTGTCCCAGCTGGTCAAAGTCCTTGATGTAGGTCACGGCCCTGCGTCCCTTCTGCCCGGGACACGGCGAGTCCGGCCGCGGCATTGCGGCTGGTTACCCGGTTCCGGCGCTGCACCCTATTTTTGGCACTGCACCCTCATTTGGCAATGCACCCGGTTCTGGCAATGGGGATGGCTGGACGGGGGGCTACACGTCGCCGCGCGGCCGCCACACCACCACGGCCTGCGAACGGGGCCGGGGGCGCTGGCCGCGCGCCAGGCTCACCACATCTCCGGCAGCGCCGGCGGCGAAGATCCGGGATTCCAGTGACTCACGACGGCGGGCCAGTTCCTCGGTCAGTTCGCTGACCCGGTGCTGCAGGGCAGCCACCTGGTTTTCCAGCTCGAGGATGCGCTTGATCCCCTCCAGCGAGACGCCCTCATGGGACAGCCGCTGCACCTCGCGGAGCCGGTTCACGTCCCGCTGTGAGTACCGGCGGGACTTGCCCGGCGCCCGGCTGGGCGAGACGATGCCCAGCCGGTCGTACTGGCGGAGTGTCTGCGGGTGCATGTCGGCGAGCTCGGCGGCCACCGAGATGACAAAGATCGGCTGATCGAAGTTGATGTCCACGGCCGGCACCGGTCCCTAAAGCCGGGCTTTGGCTGCCAGGCCCTGGCGGACGTCCTCGCCGGTTGTGGCGGCGGCGAAGGCTTTCACGGCCTCCTCGGCTTCCTTGTTCAGGTTGCGCGGAACGGCGACGTCGATGGTCACCAGCAGGTCCCCGGTGGCCTTCGACGTCTTTACGCCGCGCCCCTTCACCCGGAGCGTGCGCCCCGACGGGGTGCCGGCGGGGACGCGGACCCGGACGTGTTCGCCGTCGATCGTGGGAACCTCAATTTCGGCACCCAAGGCAGCCTCCGGGAAGGTGACGGGCACGTGGATCCGGAGGTTGTCGCCGTCGCGTGTGTAAAAGTCATGGGTTTTGACGTTGACGGTGACCAGCAGGTCGCCGTTGCCCGCCGGACCGTACTGGCCCTTGCCGCGCACGCGCACCTTCTGGCCGTCCTTGATGCCCGGCGGCACGCGGACGTCGATGACCTCGCCGTCCGGTTCACGGAGCCCAATGGTGGTGCCGCGGATGGATCCGGCGAAGGAGATGCTGGTGCCCGCGGTCCGGTCAGCCCCCTTCTGCGGTGCGCGCTGGTAACCGGCGGAGCCGCCCCCGAAGCCGCCGCCGAACAGGTCGGCGAACTCGGGCGGAACACCGCCGGCGGTGCTGAACCCGCCGGAGTGGCGGCCGCCGGCGCCGGTGAACAGGCCGCCGAAGAGGTCCTCGAAGCCGCCGTTCGCCGTGCTTCCAGCACCGTGCGGGGCAAAGCGAGCGCCGCCGCCCATGGCCCGGATGGCGTCATACTGCTGCCGCTCATCAGGATCGGACAGCACGGAGTACGCCTCGGAGATGTCCTTGAACTTCTTCTCCGAAGCGGCATCCCCGGAGTTCGTGTCAGGGTGGTACTGCCGCGCGAGCTTCCGGTAAGCCTTCTTAATGTCAGCGTCGGAAGCGTCCTTGGCAACACCAAGGATCTTATAGAAGTCCTTGTCCACCCAGTCCTGGCTAGCCAATGGCGTTTCCTTTCAAAAATCTGAGCCGAAATGGCAGTTCACAGCAATGTGGTTGGCCAACACTGCTGCGAACTGCTATCTCGATGTGGGTAATGCTACGCAGGGACCGCGACGATGACTTGGGCCGCGCGGAGGACCCGGTCACCTGACTTGTAGCCGGAGCGGAGCACCTGGCTGACGGTGTCAACTTCGATGTCCTCGGCGGGCTGCTGGATGAGGGCCTCGTGGATGGTCGGATCGAACTCCACGCCGGTCTCATCGATGCGGCTCAGGCCATACGTCTTCAGCGCGTTCTCCAGCTTGGTGGCGATCGCTGCGAACGGGCCGTCCGCGAGGTCACCGTGCTGGCGGGCGGCGTCGACGTCGTCCAGCACCGGGAGCAGGGAGTTCAGGACGCCGATGACGGCCATCTCCCCTGCCACGGCGCGGTCGCGTTCGACGCGTTTGCGGTAGTTCACGTACTCGGCCTGCAGGCGGAGCAGGTCGTTCTTCAGCTCCGCGGCCGCGGCGGCCTCGGTGCCCTGCGCCACGGAATCCTCGGCGGGCACCTCCACCTGGTTGAGGATCTCCTCAGCCTGGGCGAGGGCGTCGCCGTCGGAATCCGCTGAAGCGCCGGCTCCCGAGGCAGAGGACTGGCCGCCCTCCGGATGCCGGGCCTCCCCGGTCACCGGGTCCACCTTGCGGTGGTCCCGGATGACCGGCTCGTCGCGCTTGCTGCCCTGGTCTCGGGAAGAGTTGTGCTCTTCTTCGTTACCGTGATGCGGCATGGTTACTTCTTCTCTTCTTCGTCGACGATCTCGGCGTCCACGATGTCCTCGTCAGCCTTGCCGTCGCCGGCTGCAGCACCTTCAGCACCCGCAGCGCCGGTGGCACCGTCCGGGGAACCGGCCTGGGCGTAGATGGCCTCGCCGAGCTTGGTCTGGGAAGCCTGCAGCTTCTCAAACGCGGTCTTGACGGCGGCGTCGTCGGTGCCTTCGAGGGCCTTCTTGAGGGCGTCGACGTCGGCCTGGACCTCGGTCTTGACCTCTTCAGGCAGCTTGTCGCTGTTGTCGGCGATCAGCTTGTCCACTGAGTAGGCGAGCTGCTCGGCGGTGTTGCGCGTGTCGGTGGCCTCGCGGCGGGCCTTGTCCTCGGCTGCGTGTTCCTCGGCATCCTTGACCATGCGGTCGATGTCTTCCTTGGAGAGCGCGGTGCCGCCGGTGATGGTCATGGACTGTTCCTTGCCGGTGCCCTTGTCCTTCGCGGAGACGTGGACGATGCCGTTGGCGTCGATGTCGAAGGTGACCTCGACCTGCGGGACGCCGCGCGGCGCCGGTGCGATGCCGGTCAGTTCGAACGTGCCCAGCGGCTTGTTGTCGCGGGTGAACTCACGCTCGCCCTGGAAGACCTGGATGGCCACGGACGGCTGGTTGTCATCAGCCGTGGTGAAGGTCTCGGACCGCTTGGTGGGGATGGCCGTGTTGCGCTCGATCAGGTGCGTCATGACACCGCCCTTGGTTTCGATGCCCAGTGACAGCGGGGTGACGTCGATCAGGAGAACGTCCTTGCGCTCACCCTTCAGCACACCGGCCTGCAGGGCTGCACCAACGGCCACAACCTCGTCCGGGTTGACGCCCTTGTTGGGCTCCTTGCCGCCGGCCAGTTCCTTCACGAGCTCGGAGACGGCGGGCATACGGGTGGAGCCGCCGACGAGCACGATGTGGTCGATGTCGGAAAGCTTGATGCCGGCTTCCTTGATGACGTCGTGGAACGGCTTCTTGGTGCGCTCGAGCAGGTCCTTGGTCAGGTCCTGGAACTTGGCACGGGTCAGCTGCTCGTCCAGGTGGACCGGGCCGTCCGGAGTGACGGAGAGGTACTGGAGCGAGACGTTGGTGCTGGTGGAGGAGGAGAGTTCCTTCTTGGCCTGCTCGGCAGCTTCACGGAGGCGCTGCAGGGCGATCTTGTCCTTGGACAGGTCGATGCCCTTGACCTTGAGCTGGTTCAGCAGGTAGTCGACGACGCGGTTGTCCCAGTCGTCGCCGCCGAGTCGGTTGTCACCGGCCGTGGCGCGCACCTGGATGGTGGAGAAGTCGTCCTCGTCCTTGCCGACTTCCAGCAGGGAGACGTCGAAGGTTCCGCCGCCGAGGTCGAAGACCAGGATGAGCTCGTCTTCCTTGCCCTTGTCCAGGCCGTAGGCCAGTGCGGCCGCGGTGGGCTCGTTGACGATGCGCAGGACGTTCAGGCCGGCGATCTCGCCGGCTTCCTTCGTGGCCTGGCGCTCCGCGTCGTTGAAGTAGGCGGGAACGGTGATCACAGCGTCGGTGACCTTTTCGCCGAGGTAGGACTCGGCGTCGTTCTTCAGCTTCATGAGGACACGGGCGGAGATTTCCTGGGCCGTGTACTTCTTGTCGTCGATGGGCACGGACCAGCCGGTGCCCATGTGGCGCTTGACGGAGGCGATGGTGCGGTCGATGTTGTTGACGGCCTGGCGCTTGGCGATTTCACCGACCAGCACTTCGCCGGACTTGGAGAACGCAACGACGGACGGCGTGGTGCGGCCACCCTCGGCGTTGGCAATAACGGTGGGCTCGCCACCTTCGAGAACGGAGACGACGGAGTTGGTGGTTCCGAGGTCGATACCTACTGCACGTGACATGTGTTGCTTCCTTCTTTCCGTGGAAACTTGGGGTCCGCCCACTTCCTTGAGCGATCTGCACTCAACTTTACTCAGCAGGAAACTTAAGTCAATCCAAAGTTGAGCCGATTACGCTCAACTTTGCCTTTCGCCACGCCTTCCGAATACGGAAAACCCCCGCTTATCCGCGAAAATCCGCGGATAAGCGGGAGTTCAAGTTGGAGCAGCAGGGGATTTCGCCCAGCGTGAACGTGCGCCTAGGCTCTCGAGGAGCTGCCGCCATCGTCGTTCCGGGGCTCGTCGACCCGGCCGTTCCGGAGCTCCTCCTTGAGTTCTGCGGCATCGCCGCCTTCGGGCGTGATCCCGGCAGCGCCGTAGTCGCCCTCCGGGTACTCACCCTCCTCATCCCCGGGCACCTCCTGGCCCACGGTGCCGGCGCGGCCATAGTCGCCTTCGGGGTACTCGCCTTCCTCCGACTCCGCGGGCGGCGCAACCGTCCCGGCGCCGCCGTAATCACCCGTGGCGTAATCACCCCTGGGCTCGGCGCTGGATTCCTGCCCGGCCACGCCGGCGTCGCCGTAGTCGCCTTCCACGTACTGGCCGCTGTCCCCCTCGAGTGCCGGATTCCTGGAGCTGCTGTGGGTCTTCCCCGCGGCGCCGGACTCACTGTTTTCGGTCATCGGTTGATCACTCCCTCGAAAGAACGGGGCGCACCTGGTCCGGGCGCAGTGGCAGTCTACTCAGCCGGCGCGGACAGCAACAGAGGACGGACAGCCGCCTCCTGCCGGGCGAATCCGGGCGAGCTACAGTCCGGCGAGCTCCGCCAGTACAGAGATGTGGTGCTCGAACAGTTCATCCGCCGCGGAAAAGGTGCCGGCGCCATACTGGCCGAACACTTCAAAGCTGACGGCTCCAAAGAGTGACGTCCACACGAGGGCGCCCCGGGCCAGCGGGGCGTCCGGTACCGCCACTTCCAGCTCGCGCCGGATTGCCTCGAGGTCGGCCGCCAGCGGTGCGGGCACCGCAGCCGCACCATGCCCGGCAAGCCGGCCGGCCCGGTGCGCGGCATCCAGAATCTGCACCAGGCGGATGACCACCCGCGTGCCGGGTGCCGTGGTCCGCTCCGCGGGAGCCCGATAACCCGGCACCGGACTGCCGAACAGGAGACCATAGCGCGCCGGCTCACGGAGCGCCCAAACGCGGACCGCGCGGGCCAGCCCAGCGAACCGGTCCCGGAACTCTGCCGCGGGGACGGACTCGACGGCCGCATCCACCGCGTCCCCGAGATCGTTGTAGGCATCCACGAGCAGGAGGGTCAGCAGCTCGTCACGGTTCCGGACGTATCGGTAGACGGCAGAGGAGACCACCCCCAAGTCACGTGCGACAGCGCGGAGCGAGAGTGCGGCGGCCCCATGTTCCGCCAGGTGTTGACGGCCCAGTCGGATGATGTCCGAGATGGTCTGTGCCCGGGCCCGTTCTCGGGGCGTGCGGATTTTCCCGTCGGCGGACGGCCCGGCAGCGGACGGAGGGGTGGCTGACTGGGGGCTGGCTGACATCAACCCAGCATGGCACGAATCAGAGCAGTGGCAACAATTGAGAGCAGCGCTCTTGACTTTGCGTCCAAGCGGCAGCATCCTTGATTCGAGAGCAGTGCTCTCAAAAACTATACGAGGCCCACCGGCCCGTCCGCGCGAAGGAGAACTTTCAATGTCCGGTCTTTATGTGGTCACCGGCGCCGGCCCCGTGGGCTGGACGGTGGCAGAACAACTGGCGGAGCGGGGCGAGCGGGTCCGGGTCCTCACCCGCTCCGGCGGCGGTCCCGACCATCCGCTCATCGAGAAGCTGAAGGTGGATGTCTCCGACCCCCGCGGGCTGGGTGACCCCTTCGACGGCGCGGCATCGGTCTTCCACTGCATCCACGGTTCTTCCTACAGCGCCGCGGCCTGGGAACGCGAACTTCCGGCCGCCGAACAGGCGGTCCTGGCGGCGGCAGGCGAGGCGGGCGCCGTCGTCGTCTTTCCGGAAAGCCTTTACTCCTACAGCACTCCGGAAGAAGTGATGACGGAACACAGCCCGCGGGAGGCGCAGGGCGGCAAGCGCGGCATCCGCGCCGCGCTGATGCGGGCGCGGGAAGCGAGCGCAACAGGCACCGTATCCGTGGTGGCGGGCGATTTCTTCGGCCCCCGCGTCCGGATGGCCCACGCCGGCGAGCGCATGGTGCCCGCCATCCTCTCCCGGCGCCCGCTGCAGGTGGTGGGAAGCGCGGACCAGCCGCATTCGTTTACCTACGTTCCCGACCTGGCCGCGGCCATGATCGGGTCCGCGGAGAAACCCGAACTGCGGAACCGTGTGCTGCACGCTCCCACCAATCCCCCGCTCACGCAACGCGAGATCGCTGGGGCCTTCGCCGCCGCTGCCGGGGTGCCGCTCGCGAAGGTGCAGGCAGTACCAGGCTGGGCTTTGCGCGGCATGGGGCTGTTCTCGGCCGACATGAGGGAACTCGGCGAGACGCTTTACCAGTTCCAGCGGCCGTTCGTGATGGATTCACGGACCAGTGAGGAGCAACTGGGCCTTCGTCCGACTCCCCTGCACCTGGCCGCAAAGGCGACCGTGCAGTGGTGGCGCGCGGAACTGGCTGCAGTCTCCGGCACGGGACGGGCCCCGGCCGGAATGCCGCCGCGAACCTAACGGACCATCGCCTCCGCCGCGCCTTCCAGCTTCCTTGGCACCTGCGCATCAGGCCTGCTGAGCTTGCCGGGCCACCAGATGCGCGGGCCCAGGTCGTAGGCCAGGGCGGGAACCAGGAGCGAGCGCACAAGGACGGTGTCCAGCAGCACCCCGAAGGCCACGATGAAGGCCAGCTGCACGAGGAACATGATGGGGATGACGCCCAGGGCCGCAAATGTGGCAGCCAGGACCACGCCGGCCGACGTGATCACACCGCCGGTCACACCCAGGCCGCGCAGAATCCCGGGGCGGGTCCCGTGTTTCTGCGACTCCTCGCGGACGCGGCTCATAAGGAAGATGTTGTAGTCCACGCCCAGTGCCGCCAGGAACACGAAGCCGAACAATGGCACGGTGGCGTCAGCCCCGGGAAAGCCGAGGAGATGGTTGAACACGACGGCGGAAACTCCCATCGCGGCCGCGTAGGAGAGGACCACCGAGGCGATGAGGAGGACAGGCGCCACGACGGACCGCAGCAGCAGCATGAGGACAGCAAGAATGACGGCGAGAACCACGGGGATGATGGTGGCGAGGTCCCGCTGCGCCGTCGTGTTGGTGTCCAGGGCGATGGCTGTCACACCGCCAACCAAGGCCTCGGCGTCCACCTGCTTCAAAGTCTCACGCATCGCTGCCACGGCATTTTCCGCTGCGGCGGAATCGGCCGCGAAGTCGAGGGTGGCGTTAATAAGCACCTTGCCGTCGCGCACGGCCGGGCCGGCAGGGGTTCCCGGGCTGGCAGGGGTTCCCGGGGTTCCCGTCACGGGAACGCCGCCCTCGGCCAGAAGGTGGGCGGCCCCCACGCCGCCGGTGGCCTTGACCGCTTCGAGCACTTCGCCGGCTTTCCCCTGGCTGGACACGATGACCACGGGACTGCCGCTGCCGGCGTCGAAGTGGCGTGCCAGCGCTTCCTGCCCGTCGACAGCATTGGACGCGCCGAGGATGACGGCGGTCTGCGGCACGCCGTTGGCCCTGAGCTGCAGGATTCCCGCCGAGGCGGCGACCAGGAGGAGCACGGAGGCCACCCACACGGAGCGGGGACGCCGCCGCACCAGCGTCCCGGTGGCACGCCAGAGACCGCGCTGGCCTTCCAGCCCCGTGGTCAGTTCCGGCTCACGCGCGTCTTCGGGCAAAAGCCTGGGCCGGAACGGCCAGAACGCGGCACGCCCAAGGAGTGCCGCGAAGGCCGGGAGCAGGGTGAGCGCCGCGAAAAGGGAGCACACGATGCCGGCGGCCGCCACCGGGCCCAGTGCCTTGTTTGAATTAAGGTCCGAAAACAGCAGGCACAGCAGGGCGATGGCAACCGTGGCACCCGAGGCCAGGATCGGCGCGAAGGAGGCCCGCCAGGCGGTGAGTGCGGCGGCGGTGCGGTTGGCCGTCTGCTCGAGCGCCTCACGGAACCGGGCCACGTAGAGCAGGGCGTAGTCGGTGGCGGCGCCGATCACCAGGATGGAGAGAATGCCCTGGCTCTGGCCGTTGAGCTGGATCCAGTCCGCCTTCGCCATGCCGAACACCAGCACGATGGCGGCGCACAGGGCAAACACCGACGTCAGCAGCACGGCGAAGGGCAGGAGCAGGGAGCGGTAGACAACCAGCAGGATGACAAACACCGCCGCCAGCGCCACGAGCAGCAGGATGCCGTCGATGCCGGCAAAGGCCCCGGTGAGATCCGCCGCGAGCCCGGCGGGCCCGGTGACAAACGTCTGCGTGCCTGCCGGGGCGGCTGCACTGACCGCGCTCCGCAGCCCGGCGACGGCGTCTGCGGGTTCAGATGCTGCAACGGACACGATGTACTGAACGGCCTTTTGGTCCTGCGAGGGCACCGGGCCCACCACCGCGCTGCCCAGCCGCAGGTCTTCGAGCTTGCTTTTCAGGCCGGCGGCCGCGCCCAACTGCGCAGGGGTGAGAGTGCTGTTGCTTTCAATAACGACGACGGCGGGCACCTCGCCGGAGTCCTGGAACTTTTGCTGCCATTCGCGGGCTTCGGTGGCCTCCGCTCCGGCCGGAAGGAAGGACGCCTGATTGTTGGAGGAGACCTCATCCAGCCTGCCGAACGTGGGCCCGCCGACGCCGGCAATGGCTACCCAGCCAACGACGATGACCACCGGAATGAGCCACCGGGCCCAGAACGGGATGCGCGGAGTCCGGGCTGCCTGGTTCATTGGGAGGACCTCCTGGGCATGACGGCCACTCGGGACGTCGTGGATAGTGGTTCCAGCATAGACTATCTCCATCATGGAGATATAGGCATTCTTGACCCTTCCGCGGGCGGGCGGACGTCGGGGCTGTAAACTCCGGAAGGCAACATTGAGGAGAGGAGGCTGTCGTGGCCGAGGAGCCTGGCACCCGGCAACAGCCCGACGGGCCGGCTCCCTCCGTCCCCGGAATCCAGCACCCCCTGGTCCGGCTGCTCCAAGAGTTCACCCTTGAGGCCAACCGCTACGTTGACTCTGCAGGCGGCCGGAACGACATGCACCGGACGGACCTCAACGCCCTCGCAGCCGTCATGCGGCATGCCGCTGGCGGCGAGGTGGTCACCCCCGGAACCCTTCGGAAGGAACTCAACCTCAGCTCCCCGGCCACCACGGCGCTCATCGACCGGCTGTGCGGCTCCGGGCATCTGGTCCGCGTGCGCGAGGGTCAGGACCGGCGGCAGGTGCAACTGAGGATGACGGACAAGGCCTACCGCGACGGTTCCGCCATGTTCCTGCCGCTGGCACGCCACATGGACAGGGCCATGGGCTCGTTCACGCCGGAGGAACTCAAGACGGCGGCCCGGTTCATGGACGCAATGATCGCCGCCACAGTCCAGGCCAGCCAGGAGGCCTCCGCCGCACCATAAGCAACCCCGGCAACAACCTCCCCGATATGCGGAGAAGGAGTAGCGTTTCCCTATGAGCGCGCAGCAGCCGGAAGACGTCTACACTCACGGCCACCACGAGTCCGTGGTCCGGGCCCATGCCTCGCGGACAGCGGAGAACTCGGCCGCGTTCGTCATCCCGCACCTCACCTCCGGCGTCTCGGTGCTCGACGTCGGGTGCGGCCCGGGAAGCATCACGTGCGACTTTGCGCTTCTGGTTGCTCCCGGGAAGGTGACGGGGCTGGACCGCTCCCCCGACGTTATCTCCCACGCCCGCGAGCTTGCGGCCCACCGGGGGGTGGAGAACGTGGAGTTCGTGGCGGGCAACATTTACGATCTTGACTTCGAGGACGACACCTTCAATGTGGTCCACGCCCACCAGGTCCTGCAGCACCTGACCGATCCGGTGGAGGCGCTGCGGGAAATGCGGCGGGTGGCAAGGCCCGGCGGCATCGTCGCGGTCCGCGACGCCGATTTCCACGGCATGAGCTGGTACCCCGCCATTCCTGAACTCGACGAGTGGATGGACCTTTACCAGCGGATCGCGCGCCGGAACGGTGCCGAGCCCGACGCCGGCCGCCGGCTCGTCTCGTGGGCCCAGGCCGCCGGCTTCACGGACGTGGCGCCCACCAGCAGCAACTGGCTCTACGCCACCGGGCAGCAGCGCCGCTGGCAGGCCAGAGTGTGGGGCGAACGCGTGCTGCATTCGGCCTTCGCGGAGCAGGCCCTCGAGTACGGCTTCGCGCAGGAGGCCGACCTCACGCGCATCTCGGCCGGCTGGCACCGCTGGGGCTCCACCGACGACGGCTGGTTCCTCATCCCCAACGGCGAGGTCATCGCACGGGCGTAAGCAGCCCGGACAAACGCGCGCCCGCCGCTGCGGAACAGCACACCCGGCAGACCGACTAAACTTGATGGGTGCAATTCTCCCTTTGGCTGGCCCTCGCCGGCGCCGGCGTCCTCATCAGCTTCACTCCGGGCGCGGGCGCCATCAACACCATGAGCAACTCGCTGACCGCCGGGTTCAAGCGCTCCATCTGGGGCATCCTCGGGCAACAGGCCGCCCTGATTCTGCACGTCATCGTTGTGGCGCTGGGCGTAGGCGTCCTGGTTGCCGGCTCCCCCGTCGCGTTCAATGCCATCCGCTACGCCGGGGCCGCCTACCTGGTGTACCTCGGCATCAGGCAGTTCCTGCGCAAGCCGGACCTCGACAAGGAGAAGGTGGCCGCGCTCCGGAACGAGCCCGCCTGGTCCATGTTCCGCCGGGGACTGTGGGTCAACCTGCTCAACCCCAAGGCCATTGTGTTCTTCCTGGCTTTCATGCCGCAGTTCATCCGGCCAGCCAGCCCGCTGCTGCCCCAGTACACCGTGCTCGCGGCGACCGTGGTGCTCATCGACGTTCTGGTGATGTGGTTCTTCTTCGCTGCGGCAGCAAAGTCTTTCCAGCGCTTTACTCACAACGAACGCGGCCAAACCCTGCTCAACCGGGTATTCGGTGTGCTTTTCGTCGCCGTTGGCGTCCTGCTGGCCTTCATCCACTAAACCCCGACCCACGACTTGCCAATTCTGTGACAGAAGGATCGGCCAACTTTACGCGGATTGTCGATGATAAGGTCACTTACTAGCCAAGAGGGGCTGGCATCCTCCATGCTTAGCGAATGAACTCAACGACGAGCCCGTACCGCGTCATCGCCGTCTGCACCGGCAACATTTGCCGCTCGCCCATGGCGGAGCTGATGCTCAGCGCAGCCTTCGCGGAAGCCGGGCTCGCCGACGTCGTGGTTGTTGATTCCGCGGGAACCACCGCCTACGAGGCGGGGCGCCCCATCGACCCACGGGCCGCACGGAAGCTCACCACTCATAACCTTCGCTCGGACCGGCACATTGCGCGGGAATGGCGCTCCGAATGGTTCACCGAGCGGCACCTGATCCTTGCCCTGGACGTGGACCACTATGGCTGGCTCTGCGCTTCCGCCCCGGACGACGAGTCGCTGTCCAGGGTCCGCATGCTCCGCAGCTTCGACCCCGCTTTGGAGGGCGGTGATCCGCTGGAACAGGGCATCGAGGACCCATGGTACGGCGGCCATGCCGACTTCGAGGCCGTGTGGGACCAGGTCCAGGCGGCCGTGCCGGGCATCGTCCGCTACGTGCAGGACGCAATCGCGGCCGGAGAGCACCATGCAGTCGCGGCCGCGGCCCCACTCCGGATTGCTGAGCGCCGCGCACGCAACGGCAAGCGTCACAACCAACCGGTCGGCAGCAGCCCGCTTCACAACGTCCGGGTTGAGGACAGCCAGCAGGTACGCTCTATTTCATGACCCCCGCACCTGTGATCATCGCCATTGACGGGCGGTCCGGCGCAGGTAAAACCACATTGGCCATCGAGCTCGCGGCCACGCTGCGGAACCACCACAGGGTCTCGCTGTTCCACCTGGAGGACATCTATCCAGGCTGGGACGGGCTGTCTACCGGCATCGAACGCTACGTCACCACGGTGCTCGCACCCCTGAGCCGCGGCGAAGCGGCCACGTGGGTCAGCTGGGACTGGAAAAACAATAACGACGGCGATACCCGGGTCACGCTGCCCGCCGAGTTTGTGATTGTGGAAGGCGTCGGGGCGGCGGCCGCCGCTGCCCGGCCCCTTCTGGACGCCGTCATCTGGGCGGACTCCTCCGACAAAGAGCGCCGCACCCGGGCGCTGGCACGCGACGGCGAGACCTACGGGCCGTTCTGGGACCAGTGGGCCGGCCAGGAGGCGGAACTCCTGGCCTCGGACAATATTCCGCAGCATGCCGACGTTCGCGTCCTCAACCGCGCGGACGGCACCGCCCCGGCGGACGCTTTGCAGGCGCTTACCTACCTCCCCGCGCTGACCACCGCCCTGGTCCCCGAGCTCTCGTCACGGCGCGGCCTCCGTCTGCTGTCGGAGCGCATCGAGGCCAGCCCCGACCCCGCCGCGCTTTTTGAGGCGCTCTACGGGGCATCCGCCAATGCCGTCTGGCTCGATTCCTCCCTGCGCGCGGCCGGAACGGCCGCTCCTGGCGCGGGAACCCCCGCGGCGGAGCGCAGCCGCTTCAGTGTTCTGGCGGACGACGGCGGTACCTTCGGCCAGTCGGTTCTCCATATTTCCGGCGTCACCCGGGTTACCGCCGGGAGCGCCACGGCCAACGTGTCCGGTCCGTTCTTCCGCTGGCTGGAGACGGTGTGGGGACGGAAGGCGGTGCGCGGCCCCGAGGACTACCCGGGCGACTTCACGCTGGGCTGGCTGGGCTACCTCGGCTACGAACTTAAGCGTGAAACCGGCGGACGCGATGTCCCCTCGGACACCCCTGATGCGGGCCTGATCTTTGCCGGCCGGGGCGTGGTCCTGGACCACATGGACAACACGGCGTGGCTGCTTGCCCTGGACGCACCGGACGCAGCGGACTGGCTTACCCGGGCCGGCGCTGCCGTCACCGCCGCACCGGAAGCCGGCGGCAGCAACGGCGTCGTACTTCCGGCGGCCGCTGAGACTGCGCCGGCATTTGCCGGATGGGACAGCGAGGCGAGCTACAAGCGCAAGATCGCCGAAGCCCAGCACCAGATCGCGGAGGGGAATTCGTACGAGGTCTGCCTCACCACTACCCTCTCAGCGGAGGTGCCGGCGCTTGACCCGTGGGCCGCGTACCTTGCCCTGCGGCGGCGGAACCCGGCGCCGTTTGCGAGCTACCTGCGCTTCGGCGGGCTTACCGTGGCCAGCACCTCGCCGGAGCGCTTCCTGCGGATAGCGTCCGACGGCGGCATGCGCGCCGAGCCGATCAAGGGTACCCGCCGCCGGGCTGCTGACCCGGAGGCCGACGCCGCCCTCCGCCGCGATCTGGCGACCTCCCTCAAGGACCGGGCGGAAAACATCATGATCGTGGACCTGCTCCGGAACGACCTCAGCCACTTCGCCGAGCCTGGGTCGGTGACGGTGAGCCGGCTGTGCGAGATCGAAAGTTACGCAACGGTGCACCAGCTGGTGAGCACCATTGACGCCGTTCTGCTGCCGGGGTCGCCAAGGGCCGAGGCCGTGGCTGCCTGCTTCCCGGCTGGCTCCATGACCGGGGCTCCGAAGATCAGCACCATGGCCATCCTGGACCGGCTGGAAGAGGGTCCGCGCGGAGTCTATTCGGGTGCCATCGGGTACTTTTCGCTGAACGGGGCCACGGATCTTGCGGTGGCCATCCGCACGCTGGTGGTGCAGGACGACGCCGCGGGCGAAAAGGTCCGGCTCAGCCTCGGCGTCGGCGGCGCCATCACTGCCGATTCCATTCCGCAGGAGGAGTACGAGGAGATCCGCACCAAGGCCTTCGGGGTGCTGTCCGCCCTCGGCTCCACCTTCCCCGAATGAGGTTGGTCCGTTATTGGTGGGGTGCCCTACTGGACCGTGGCCGTGAGGCGGGCGACGTTGTCCACGTACCTTGCCGCGAGGGGGCGGCGCATCCAGTCCTCAAGCCGGAGCTCGTGGGAGATGTCGCGGTACGTGTCCTCCACCGCTCGCATGCTGTTCACGATGTCCGCGCCCAGCAGCATTACCGAAACCTCCAGGTTCAGGGAAAAGGAGCGCATGTCCATGTTGCTGGAGCCCAGGACGGCCACTTCGTCATCGATGGTGAAGTGCTTGGCATGCAGCACGAAGGGCGCCTTGTAGAGGTAGATGCGGACGCCGGCCCGGAGCAGGGCCTCGTAGTAGGACTGCTGGGCGTGGTGGACCAGGAACTGGTCGCCCTTCTCGGAGACGAACAGCTCCACGTCCACGCCGCGCTGCGCCGCCGTGGTGATGGCGTAGAGCAGGGAGTCGTCCGGGACAAAGTAGGGGCTGCAGATGGAAATCCGGTGCTGCGCCGAGTAGATCAGCGTGTTGAAGAGCCGGAGGTTGTTTTCGGTGGTGAAGCCGGGGCCGCTTGGCACCACCTGGGCGGTAACCCCGCCGGACGTCGGCTGGGCGGGCAGCTGCAGCTGGTCCTCGAGTGACTCGTCCGACTCGCTGAGCCAGTCGGTGGCAAAGACAACATTGAGCGTGGGAACAATCGGGCCACGCAGGCAGGCCATCAGCTCGATCCACTCCCGGCCGGCCTTGCGGTGCTTGGGGTTGTTGTAGGAAGGCTCGATCAGGTTCTGGGACCCGGTGAAGGCGACTTCGCCGTCGATCACCATGATCTTTCGGTGGTTGCGCAGGTCCGGCCGGCGCCACTGGCCGTGGATGGGCAGCAGCGGAAGCATCCGCCGCCACTGTATGCGGCTGGCCTTGAGCCGTTTCAGCAGGTTCTTGTACCCCTTCACGCGCAGGGTTCCGATGTGGTCAAACAGCACGCGCACCTGGACGCCGCGGTCCGCAGCCTCCTCGAGGGCCGTGAGCAGGTCGTCGGTGACGTGGTCCGTGCTCATGATGTAGAACTCGGCGTTGACGAAGCGTTTGGCTTTCCGCACGGCCTCGGTCATGGCCCGGATGGAGTCCGGATAGCCGGGAATCAGCTCCACTTGGTTGCCGTCCACCAGCGGGATCGACCCCAGCCGGCGGTTGAGTTCGGCCGCGGACTGGACCCATTCAGGCCCCGAATAGTCGCTGTCGACGTCGGACAGCGCGGCCGTGCCCGCGCGCACCCGTTCATTGACCAGCTGCTGCTGCTCGGTGCGGCGGCGGGACAGCTTAAAGTTGCCGAAAAGCAGGAACAAGACCAAGCCCACGGACGGCACAAAGAAGATGCCAAGCAGCCAGGCCATAGCCGTGGTGGGCCGCCGGTTGCCCGGGATGATGCCCACGGCCAGGACCCTGATGACCAGGTCCGCGCCGCTGAGCAGCAGGATCAGCCAGCCCGGCAGTGTTTCCGCAAGCGGAAATGGCCACAACACAGTTGGAACCCCCGTTATTTCGTTCCCTCGCAGCCATTCCGTATGGAGCGCTGAGGCCAGCCTATCGGGGAGCGGCCGCACTAAGCTTGAGGCATGACGTCTCGTACTTCCCACACAGTGCTGGTGTTCCTGGATCCGGACTATCAGAACGGCCGGATTGCCGACCCCGAAAAACCGCAGCTGATGGCCACGGACCTGGGTGCCACCCGCGGCGACGGGGTTTTCGAGTCCATGCTCGCCGTCGCCGGCCACACGCGGAAAATCCAGGCGCACCTGGACCGGCTGGCGCGCTCGGCGCAGGCCATGGACCTCAAGATTCCGGGGCCGGACACGTGGCGCCGGGCCGTCGAGACGGGCGTCGCGGCGTTCCGCTCCGACAACCCGGCCTCCTCACCGGAGCTGGACGAGGCCGTGGTGAAGCTCATCGTCACCCGCGGCATCGAGGGCGCCGCTGCCCCCACCTCCTGGGTCCAGGTCTCCCCTGTGGCCGCCGCCGGACGGCGGCAGCGCGAGACCGGCATCGACGTCATCCTCCTGGACCGCGGCTATGACAGCGATGCTGCCGAACGAGCCCCGTGGTTGCTCCTCGGCGCCAAGACGCTGTCCTATGCGGTGAACATGGCCGCCCTGCGCCATGCCCACAAGCAGGGCGCGGACGACGTCATCTTCACATCCTCGGACGGCCGCGTGCTGGAGGGCCCGACCTCAACCGTGCTGCTGGCCAACGTGGAAAAGAACGACGGCGGCGCAACAGTTAAGCGCCTCGTCACGCCGCAGCTGGACAGCGGCATTCTCCCCGGGACGTCACAGGGCGCGCTCTTCGCCGCCGCCAAGGCCGCCGGCTGGGAACTGGGCTACGGCCCGCTGAAGCCCCAGGACCTGCTCGACGCCGACGCCGTCTGGCTGATTTCCAGCATCCGTCTCCTGGCCCCGGTCAATCACGTCGACGGCCGCGAAATCGGCACGCCGGCGCTCCGCAAGCAGCTGACCGCCGAGCTGAACGAACTGTTCGCCGGAATCGAGTAATAACGAAAAGGCACCGTTCGAAAAAATGCGGGACAAGCCGGTGCCCTGCGTTGTAGTCTTCTTCCACGGCCAACTGCCCGTACCCGCAGGGGTAATGACACGCGGCCGGGTTCCGGGCTCAGCCGGAATGAGTACGCATAAAGGAATAGCCGATGTCTTGGGACGAGAATTCCCTTCCCGCATTGACGGACTCGCTGCCCACGGCCCTGGGGGCCCAGGCAGCGTTGCCTGCGGACATAGGGGAAATTACTGTGCGCTGGCAAGCCCACCAGATCATCACCGAACTGCTTGCCGAATCAGATCCGGCGAGCGCGTGGACCCGCACACAGCTGCGTGCGCTTTTGGACGCCCACCCGGATAATCCCGAATACGTGCTGCTCGAGCACCTCACCGCCACCACAGGGCTGGCCAACGCCGAGAACGGTGCCATCCCGGTCAGCGCGCCATCCCAGGCTGTGGCCCCGCCTGAGCCGGTGCCATTCACCCGGCGCAGCAGGAATCGTATTGAAGCCATCATTGCCGACAGGATGCTGATGACCGCGTTCCAGCCGATCCGCGGGCTTCCCGAGGGGCAGGTCATCGGTGTGGAGGCCCTGACCCGGTTTGTCAGTGACGACGGTGCCAGCGCGGACCATTGGTTCAATGAGGCAGAATCCGTCGGGCTCGGCACCGACCTTGAACTCGCGGCACTGCACCAGGCCCTCGCTGCCGCGCAGGCCGTGCCCGACCACATGTTCATCGCCCTGAACCTGACACCGGCCACGTGCGCGGACCCGCGGATCCCGGGGCTGCTGGAACATTCCCAGCTTGCCATGGACCGGATCGTCATCGACCTGAACGGTTCGATCCCCCTCGACCAGTACCCGTCACTGACGGCGGCCACAGCTCCGCTCCGGCGCCGCGGACTGCGCATCGCCGTGAACGGCGCCGAAGCCGGCTTCGCGTCCATGGACCAGGTCGTGGAGCTTCACCCGGACATCATCAAACTGGACCGGAACTTCATTGCGGGCATCGAGAACTCCCCCGGCCAGCGCCTGAGGGCCGCCGCCATGGCCGAACTCGCCCGCTACATTGACGCTGTGGTCGGCGCGCAAGGGGTCGAGACACCGGAGGAACTCGAGGCCGTGACCGCCCTTGGCATGGCGGCTGCGCAGGGCTACCTCCTGGGCCGGCCCTCCATCCACCCGCTGGATTGGAACGCCTGGATCCGTTCGGAAAGTGAGACTGCCGCCAGCGGCCCGGCTTCCTGAGCTAGTCCTCCGCGAGGTCGGTGGCCAGACGGATGTGGTTGTCCGCCAGCCACACGGGGTTGAAGGCCTTGCTCTGGTAGTTGCTGCCCGTGTCCGGAGCGATCGCCACCACCACTGACCCATGCGGTGCCGCCCTTGCCACCCGGAGCGCGGCCGCCACTGTCAGGCCCGACGATGGCCCGAGGGACAGCCCTTCGTCGTTGAGCAGCCGGTGCAGGGTGGTGTACACCTCGTCATTCGGGATCCGCAGGAACCGGTCCAGCAGGCCGCGGTCAAAGACCTTTGGCCAGTCCGGTTTGGGCCAGGAGTTGCCGACGCCGTCCACCAGGATCTGGCCCGGATGCCCGCCGCTGTAGACGGAGCCGTAGGGGTCCGCGCCAATCACCTCCACGTGGCCGCCGGACTTCTCCTTGAGGTACCGCCCGTTCCCGGTGATGGTGCCGCCGGTGCCCACGCCCGCGACGAAGTGCGTCACACGGCCGGCCGTCTGCTCCCAGATTTCCGGTGCAGTCCCCTCGTAGTGCGCCCGCGGATTGGCAGGGTTGTCGAACTGCAGCGGACGCCATGCGCCGGGGATTTGGGCCGTGATCCGGGCAGCGACCGCCCTCGCGTTCTCCGGCGAAGCCGACGGCGCGCTCCAGTCCGTGAACACCACCCGCGCCCCGTACCGGTTGAGTGCCTCCAGCTTTTCGGACGAAATGGAGTCGCCGGTAACCACCACCACGGGATGGCCGGTCAGCGCCCCAATCAGCGCGAGCCCGATTCCGGTGTTCCCGGAGGTGCTTTCCACGATCGTCCCGCCGGGCTGCAGCTCGCCGGCGCGCTCGGCCGCCCGGACCATGCTTAACGCGGTCCGGTCCTTGATGGACCCGCCGGGGTTCTCGGATTCAAGTTTGACGAAGACGGTGCTCCCCAGCCCCCGGCTCAGCACGTCCAGTGGCACCAGCGGGGTGTTCCCCACCCGTGCCAGCACAGCGCCGGCGTCGACGGCCGGATCCAGCATGGGCCCCACATGCCTTGGCTGGCGGCCGCTCCCTGTCACGGTTGTCATGGTTTTCCTCCCCCGTCATCCGGACCGCCGCCGTTAGGGCCGCCGTTATTCGGAGTGTCCAGCCCCTGTGTCCGTAATGCCGGCAGTCCTGCCAGCAGGTCCGCCAGCGCAGCGCGCGCACTGTCAACCAGCACCGCCGCGGGCAGCTGCGCGGCCAGCAGCCCCGAGAGGCGCGCCACGACCGCCCCGGTTCCGGTTCCGAGCTGCCGGACTTCAGCCTCCCGCAGATCCGTGTCCTGCGCCTCCGCCAATAGGTAGGAAGCCGTCAATGCCTCGATGGTGAGGAGCTTGGCCGCAGCCTCCACGGATCGCTCCAGCTGTTGGAGGGCCAGCGGGGCCAGCGTGGAATGGTCCTCCACGTCCGCGGACAGCGTGGGGGCACCGAGCGTGGCAGGCGCTGCCAGGAACTTCAGCTCCGCCAGCAGGCCGGCAGCCGAATACCAGAGCAGACCCGGCAGGTCCTCGGACGCGAGCGGGGTGCCGGCCCGTGCCGCTTCGAGGTTGAGCTGGCGGATCAGGCGCTGCGGCGGGTAGAGCTTGGCGATCCGCCGCTCGCTGCTGATTCCCACGTGCGCCAGCCCCAGCCGCACCGCCTCAAATGCCAGGGCCAGCTGCATCGGCTGGAAGTTTCCGCCGGACACCATCCGGCCGGAAGCCACATCCGTCAGCGGGTTGTCGCCCCGGCCGTTCAGTTCCACCTCCAGCGCCTCGGCCAGGGCGGTTACCTGGGTCCTGAAGGCACCGTGCGTCTGCGGTGCGGCCCGGAAGGACAGGGCATCCTGGACCGACACCTGCCGCCGCGGATCCTCCAGCCAGCCACCGCGTACCAGGCGCCGGACGTTGGCAGCCGAGACGCTCTGGCCGTTCACCGCCTTGGCCGACTGCACGGCCGGCGAAAACGGGCTGAGGTTCCCGGCGCCGTCGTACCTTGCAGTGGCCTCGAGTGACAGCGCCAGCGCAGTGTCCGCCAGATCGGCGAGCCACCGGATGCGACGGAGTTCCAGCGCGCCGGCGCCGATCGAATAGGAGTTGGCGCTGACCAGCGCGAGGGCCTCGCCGGGCGCCAGGATCAGCGGTTCCAGCGCGGCGGCAGAGAGTGCCTCCGCGCCGGCCAGCAGGCCGCCGTCGGCAGCAAGCGCCTGCCCCTCCCCGATGGCGACGGCGGCAACCGCCGCAAGCTGGGTAAGGTCCGATGAGCCGACGGACCCGTCGCGCGGAACGGCCGGCAGCACGCCCCTGTTCAGCAGTTCGGCGTAGAACCGGGCAGTTTGCGGGCGGACCCCCGAGCCTCCCCGGGTGAATCCGATGAGCCTAGCCAGGATGAGGGCCCGGACTTCATCCGGGTCCAGCAACTCGCCGACGCCGCTGTGGTGGTACCGCACCACCTGCAGCTGGAAGTCGCGGATGGATTCCTGTTCCACGGCCGTGTCACGGCCGGAGCCGAGCAGGGTGTTGAGGCCGTAGACCCGGTGGCCGGAATCGATGGCCGCCTGCACCACCTCGCGTGAGAGCCCCACGAGTTCAAGTGCTTCGGCGCTGAGGACCACCTCCACTGCGGGATCGGCTGCTGCCGCGGCCACGTCGTCGGCACGGATGTGGGCCGTGCCGATCAGGAACGTGCCGCTGCGGACGCCCGGCCTCACTCCGTGGCGTCCCCCGGTCCCTGCCATTGGACCAGCCCCTGCCATGGCCCTAGAAGTCCAGCAGGTTCCGGCGGAAGCCGCCGTCGCCGTAGCTCGTCCGCAGCAGCCCGCGACGGCGCAGCACCGGCGCCAGCCGGTCCAGCACGCCATGGATGGTGGCCGGGTCCACGAAGCCGGAGAAGAGGAAGCCGTCGCCGCCCACTGCGGCCCCGGTTTCCTCAAGGTAGTCGGCGATTTCCTCGGCCGTGCCGATGATGCTGTCACCGGCCCCGCCGCTTCGGGCCTGCAGGATCTCCCGCAGGGTGGAACCCGGCGGCGCGGCCTTGGTGAAGTGCTCCAGGGTGCCCTGGTTGCTGTTGGTGCTGAGCTCGGGAAGGGGCGCGTCGAGGTCGAACTTCTTGAAGTCGATGACGGACAGGTAGGAGATCGAGTTGAGCTGGCTGTCGATGTCCCGCTGCGTGAGCTCGCGGCGGGCGGTCCGCAGCTCCTCGGCCTCGGCCTCGGAGCCGGTCACGGTGGGCTTCAGGACGAACAGCACCTTGACGTCGTCGGCGTTCCGTCCGGCCGCGGCGGCCTCGGCGCGGATGGAGTCGCGGTAGGCCTTCATGCCGCCGGCACCGCGGGCCAGCGCAATCGCAACATCCGCGTTCGCCCCGGCGAAGGCCTTGCCCCGCGGGGATGCCCCGGCCTGCACCAGCACCGGTTCCTCCGGCAGCGGGGCCGTGTTCAGAGGTCCCCGGACCTTGAAGAACTCCCCGTCGTGGTGGATCGGCCGGACCTTGGTGTGGTCCGCGAAGACGCCTGCCCTGGTGTCCTCCAGGATGGCGTCCGGTTCCCAGCTGCGCCAAAGCTTCCGCACGACGCCTACGAACTCCTCGGCCTTCTCGTAGCGGAGGTCGTGCTCGATCTGCTGGTCCAGCCCGTAGTTCTGCGCGGCAAGGTCGCTGCCGGAGGTCACCACGTTCCAGCCCAGCTGTCCGTTGGAGAAGTGCTGCAGCGTGGCAAGCAGCCGGGCTGCGGTGAACGGCGGATAGAACGAGGCGCTGATGGTGGGCACAATGCCGAGGTGCTCCGTGGCGGACAGCAGGTACGGCACCAGGGCCAGCGGATCGTGCTTCGGGGCAAAGGATGCCTGCGCCAGCGAAACCTCCGCGCTGCCGCCGTAGGTGTCGGGGACGGTGAGCGAGTCCTCGATGATGAACAGGTCCAGCCCCGCCCGTTCAAACTCCCGGACCGCGTGCTGGTAAGGGGCGGGTTTCTTCCAGTCATAGCCGATTCCGTACCCGGGCGTCCCCCAGCCCTGGACCCCGAAGCCGTGGCCCACAAACCATCCAAAGTGCAGCATGGGAGTCACTGTATTCGCGGTCGAATCATTCACTGCGGCCTGGTTTCATCCGGCGTTACGGCGGTTCATCTCCCGTCATTATCCTCCCGGCCAACGGCTTTGTGACCGCAACGCGGGGTCACTTACGGCCGCTTCCGCACCCGGATTGGGCCGTAAGTGACCCCGCGTTGCCGTTTGGTGCGTTACGGAAGATGACGGCGGCGGCGGTGCGCGCCGCCGCCGTCAGTGCTACGTTTTCGGGGAGTAATGAGTACCGGCATTAAGCCCTGACTGGCCGGTCGGCAACCCTCCTTCCACGGCGGGGTGCCTCAGGTGAATACTCGGCATATCGACCACTTCGAGCTGCAAGCGTGAGAAAAGGAGATCCGTCGTGTCAGACGCCCCCGGCGTTGCAACGCTGCCGTCCCAGCAGGATAAACCTGAGGAAAAGCTGTCCTACCGCCTGATCACGGGGCCGGACGACCGCTCGTTCTGTGAGCGCATCTCCGCGGCCCTGGCCGAGGGGTACGTGCTGCACGGCAGCCCGGCCGCCACGTTCAACGGCACCAGCGTCATCGTGGCCCAGGCCGTCATCCTGCCGGACGCCGTCGCCAGCGCGGATGCCGCCGTCGCCACCGCCGTGGACCGGCTGGACTCCGACGAGGACCTCAGCGCAGAAGCCTACGAGGGCCACGCATGAGCTACGCCGGAGACCTCACCCCGCAGGACGCGTGGGCCAAGCTCGAAGAAGGCGCCGTCCTGGTTGATGTGCGCACCGAAGGCGAATGGGCGCACATCGGCATCCCGGACACTAAGGCAACCGACAACGACCCCCTGTTCATCCAGTGGACCTTTCCCGGCGGCATCCCCAACCCCGACTTCGTCGAGCAGCTGAAGCAGCAGGCTCCCGAGGACACCAAGGCGGAGCTGCTTTTCCTCTGCCGCTCCGGCCAGCGCTCCATCGCCGCCGCCATCGCCGCCACGCAGGCCGGTTTCACCGCCTACAACGTGCTCGAAGGCTTCGAGGGCGAACCCGACCGCTACGGCGAGCGCACCGTGAACGGCTGGAAGAACCGCGGACTGCCGACGAACCTGGGAAAGAACTAAGTTGACTTTTAATCACGACGCCGCCGGCTGGAGCCCCGATACCCAGGCCGTCCGCGGCGGACTTGACCGCACCAATTTCCAAGAGACCACCGAGCCGGTCTTCCTGAACTCCGGATTCGTCTACGAATCCGCCGCGGCCGCCGAGCGCGCCTTCACCGGCGAGGACGAACGCTTCGTTTACTCGCGCTACGGCAACCCCTCCGTGGCCACCTTCCAGGAACGGCTCCGCCTGCTCGAAGGCACCGAGGCATGTTTTGCGACGGCGTCCGGCATGTCCGCCGTGTTCACCGCCCTTGGCGCCCTGCTCGCGGCCGGGGACCGCGTGGTGGCCAGCCGTTCCCTGTTCGGCTCCTGTTTCGTGATCCTCAACGAAATCCTGCCCCGCTGGGGCGTGGAGACGGTGTTCGTGGACGGCCCGGACCTCGAGCAGTGGCGCGCGGCCCTCTCGGTCCCCACCGCCGCCGTGTTCTTCGAATCCCCGTCCAATCCCATGCAGGAAATCGTGGACATCGCGGCGGTCAGCGAACTCGCCCACGCCGCCGGCGCCAAGGTTGTGGCGGACAACGTCTTCGCCACACCGCTGCTGCAGCGCTGCGGAGACCTGGGCGCGGACGTGATCGTCTACTCCGGCACCAAGCACATCGACGGCCAGGGCCGGGTGATGGGCGGCGCCATCCTGGGCACCAAGGAATTCATCGACGGGCCGGTCAAGCAGCTCATGCGCCACACCGGCCCGGCGCTGTCCTCGTTCAATGCCTGGGTCCTCACGAAGGGCCTCGAGACCATGGCGCTGCGCGTGAACCACTCCTCCGCCACGGCACTGCGCCTGGCCGAATGGCTGGAAGCCCAGCCCGCCGTCAACTGGGTCAAGTACCCGCTGCTCAAGTCGCACCCGCAGTTCGAGCTTGCGGCCAAGCAGATGAAGGCCGGCGGCACCGTCCTCACGCTGGAGCTTGCGACGACGGCCGGCCAGTCGGGCAAAGAAGCCGCCTTTGCGCTTTTGGACGCCCTGAGGATCATCGACATCTCCAACAACCTTGGCGACGCCAAGTCGCTGATCACCCATCCCGCCACCACGACGCACCGGGCCATGGGTCCGGAAGGACGCGCCGCGATCGGGCTCAGCGACGGAGTGGTGCGGCTGTCCGTCGGGCTGGAGGATGCGGATGACCTCATCGGTGACCTGGAGCAGGCACTCAAGCAGATCTGATCCGTTGGGGCAGGATGTGGGTATGCCCATTGATGTTGAAGCGGTGCGCAGGCAGACCCGCGGCGTCCTGAACGTAGCCCATTTCAATAACGCGGGAAGTTCCCTCATGCCCGGTCCTGTGGCGGACACCGTGATGCGCCATTTACGCCGTGAAGAGGAAATCGGCGGCTATGAGGCGGCCGAGGAGGCTGCTGATCGGCTGGAAAACGTCTACTCCTCGGTGGCCCGGCTGATCGGAGCACAGCCGAATGAGATAGCCCTGGCCGAAAACGGCAGCCGGGCGTGGGCAGCGGCGGTGTACAGCTTTCCCTTTGTTCCGCGGATGCGGCTGCTGATCGGCCGCACCGAGTATGCCGGCAACGTCATTGCGCTGCGCCAGCTGGCGCGGCGCCACGACCTTCGGATTGTGGTTCTCGACGACGACCCATACGGCCAGGTCGACGTGCAGCACCTGCAGAGGGAGCTTGAGCGTGGAAGCGTCGCCATGGTCGCCCTGACTCATGTGCCCATGGCCAACGGCCTGGTCAATCCGGCGGCCGAGGTCGGCAGGCGCTGCCGTGCCGCCGGGGTGCCGTTTGTGCTTGACGCATGCCAGTCGGTGGGCCAGATGGCGCTGGATGTGCAAACACTGGGTTGCGACGTGCTGGCGGGCACTGGCCGAAAATTTCTCCGCGGGCCGCGTGGCACCGCGTTCCTCTACGTGCGGGCGTCAGTCCTGGAACGGCTTGAACCCGCCATGCTGGACGGGCATTCCGCCGTTCCGGCCGGCAAGGAAGGCCTTGAAGTCCGCCGCGATGCCCGGCGCTTCGAAAGCTGGGAGAGCAGTGCCGCGGGAAGGCTGGGGCTGGGACGCGCCGTCGATTATGCCCTGGCCCTTGGCCTGGACGCTGTGCAGGAGCGGGTGGCTGGCCTTGCAGAACAGCTGCGGAACGAACTGGCGGCGGTTCCGGCGGTCACTGTCCATGACCGCGGGATCATCCGCTGCGGCATCGTCACGTTTTCGGTTGCTGGCAGCGAGGCGGGCAGCATAAGGTCCCGGCTGGCGAACCACCGGATCAACGTCTCTGTGGCACCCCTCACGGAGGCCCATTCCGTCCTCACGCAGACAGCACAAGGGCCGGAGACCGTGGTGCGCGCTTCCGTTCACTACTACAACACGGAGGCAGAGATCCAGCGGCTGGTCTGCCTCCTTCGGTGAACGTCCTTCGATATGGCTGGTGTTCGCCTGGCAGTCAGCCCATCCCGGCAGTCAAGCTAATTGGCTTCCGCGAGGGTCATCGCGAAGCGCTTCTGCCCGTCGGTCCACTGCCCTGCCACGGAGAACCCGGCCGATTCCAGCTCGCTGGCCACGCCGTCAAGGCGGAACTTGGCGGAAATCTCGGTGCGCAGTTCCTCCCCTTCGTGGAACCGCACATCCATGCCCACGCCCGGCAGCCGCACCAGCATCGGTCTGGTGGCGCGTAGCCGCATTTCGATCCACTCTTCCTGAGGCATCCACACCGCCACGTGTTCGAAGGCCATCACGTCAAAGTCGGCGCCCAGCTGGGTATTGAGAACCCGGAGCACGTTCCGGTTAAAGTCGGCGGTGACCCCCTCGGCGTCGTCGTAGGCGGGAACAAGGACGTCGGGTGATTTCACCAGATCCGTGCCAAGAAGCAGCGAGCCACCGTCGCTGCCGAGCAACTCGCGGACGGCGGAGAGGAAACGGGCCCTGGCCGCCGGCTCGAAATTGCCGATGGTGCCGCCCAAAAACGCCACCATCCTGCGTCCCGTCCGCGGGAGCACGTGCAGCTGGGTTTCGAAGTCGGCAGCCACAGCCTCCAGCTCAACGCCGGGAAAGTCCGGCGCCAGTTCGTTGCGTGCGTCCAGCAGTGCGCTGTCGCTGACGTCCACGGCAACGTAACGCCGAAGGCATCCCGCCTCGCCCAAGGCATTCAGCAGCAGCGGGGTCTTCCTCGAGGATCCGGACCCAAGCTCAATAAGCGTCTCTGCCGGGCAGGCGGCAGCCATCTCGCCGGCAAAGAGTTCAAGCACCTCACGTTCCGCCCGTGTCGGGTAGTACTCCGGCAGGCATGTAATGCGCTCAAACAGTTCGCTGCCCAACTTGTCGTAGAACCACTTGGGCGGCAGTGTTTTGGGGGACCCACCGAGCCCTGCGAGCACGTCGCTGTGCAGGCTTCGCTCCAAGTGGTCCGGGGGCAGATGATGAATGATGTCGGAGCGATCGGCAGAGAAGCTCAAGGGGCTACCTGTTCCTTCGTGAGGTTGGAGATCGGACGTACGTCGACGTGGCTGGCCGTCGCGGTGAGGAGGCAGTTGTCCGGTACTTCCTGCCAGCCTGGACCGTCATCGATTGGTTCACTTGCCACCACCACACTTCCGGGGCCGGACCGCCAGAAGAGGGTGTCCCCGGCGGCCGTGGCCGCTATGGCTGTCCCGTCGGTGAGCAGAAAGTTCAACCGGCCAGGGGTCACCTCGGAGACATCATGGACCACCCGCGCCAGAGCGTCCCCGGCAGATTCCCCGGCCGCGAGCCGTTCCAGGACAAGGGCCCAGAGCAGCGCAGAGTCGGCCTGGGCTTCCAGCGCCAGCAGACGTGACGCCGGAAGTGAGGCAGCCAGCGCCTCCACTGCTTCCGGCCAGCCCTCCACACGGCCGTTGTGGCTAAAGAGCCATGGCCCGTGCGCGTAGGGCGCGGCAGCTGATTCCTCCGGCGACATCCCCGGGGTCGCTGACCGGACGGCCGCCAGCACGGCACCGCTGGAAGTAACCCGGGCGACGTCGGCGAAGGTCCTGTCAGCCCAGATGGGCATGGAACGGCGGTAGCGTGCAGGCACGGGATCCCCAGGCGCGTACCACCCAACGCCGAAACCATCGGCATTGACCGTTCCGTACCGCTGGCGCCGCGGCGCCCAGGACTGTGTCAAAAGTCCATTGCGCGGGGTGAGCAGCAGCTCCGCCAGCGGCATCGCCAGTCCGACGTACGCGAGATGACGGCACATGGGCTAGCTCTCCTCCGCCCGGGTTGCGTCGCGCGCCGTACGGAAACCGGCAAAGATCTGGCGCCGGATCGGGTAGTCCCAATTGCGGAACGTTCCCCGGCACGCGGCAGGATCCACCGCCCAGGAGCCGCCCCGGAGAACCTTGTAGTCGGAGCCGAAAAACACTTCGCTGTATTCCGGATAGGGGAACGCACTGAAGCCCGGATGCGGACCGAAGTCGCTGGCGACCCACTCCCAGACATCGCCGATGAGCTGGCGCACCCCCAGCGGCGAGGCACCTGCCGGAAAGGAGCCGGCGGGAGCCGGGCGGAGGGCCGCTCCGCCAAGGTTTGCGTGATGCGGTGCGGGGTCTTCGTCGCCCCACGGGTAACGCCGTGAACGGCCGGACGCGGGATCATGGCGCGCCGCCTTTTCCCATTCCGCTTCGGTTGGCAGCCGGCGCCCGGCCCAACGGGCATAGGCGTCCGCTTCGAACCAGCACACGTGCTGCACTGGCTCATCATCGGGCACGGATTCAACGACGCCAAACCGGGTCCTGGCCCATCCGCCACCATCGCGTTCCCAGTACTTGGGAGCCACCAGCCCGGCTTCCCTGCAATGATCCCAGCCCTTCCCGGTCCACCAACGGGGGTCCTGGTAACCGCCGTCGTCGATGAAACACCGGTAGGCGCCGTTGGTCACCGGAACCACGTCAATCCAGAAGCCAGGAACGTCCACCGTATGGGCCGGGCGTTCGTTGTCCAGCGCCCACGGCTCCACCGAGGTTCCCATGGTGAACGGGCCGGCGGGAACCAGCACCTCCTTCGGCAGCGCATCCAGGTCCCGGGGCAGGACGCTGGCCGCCAACGGTTTTCCGTGCAGGACGGGCGTTCCGATCCTCAGCTGGTGCGTGGCCAGCATCGTTTCGTCGTGCTGCTGCTCGTGCTGGATGATCATTCCGAAGGCGAAGCCATGCTCCACCAGCGGTGATCCTTCCAAAGGGATCCGTGCCAGGATATCGAGCGCCTTGTCGCGGACCTGGGCGATGTACTTTCGGGACTCCTCCGGCGAGAGCAGGGGCAGCGAAGTCCGGCGGCTGCGGGGATGCTGGAAGGCGTCGTACATCTGGTCAATATCGCAGCGCAGGGGCTCCATTTTGCCCACATCGCGCACGAGCCAGAGTTCCTCCTGGCTGCCCACGTGCGCCAGGTCCCAGACCAGTGGTGACATCAGCGGTGAGTGCTGCTTCAGCAGATCCTCCTCGTCGCACTCGGTCAGCGCATGCGTGCGGTGCCTGGCCCTTTCCAGACCATCGGCGATGAAGGTCCTGAGTGCTTCGGAGCCGGCGGGGGTTCCGGGAAGGTCAGTACGCATGATCGGCATCCTCTTCGTGCTCAGGCCGGGCAAACCAATTGCCGGTTCTCTGCCACAGGTCCAGCCGTTCGTCCGCCGGGCACCTGCCCCGCGCCGTGTAGGACTCCACAAAGTCTTCGGTCCGGGCCCGCGTGGCTGCGTCCGCCCCCAACCGGGGCAAAGCCATCAGCGCCGCCTCAGCGCAGCCCAGGGCAGCCGAGGCGAGCACGGGGTTAGTCAGCCCGTCACGGGCTGCGGTCCTGATCGGATCAGGCATGGAGGCGGCCGGGGCGCAGGCGTCTTCGGCCAGGTCGGCGGCTTGTTCATCATCCATGAGCGCTGTGACCATGGCCGTGACCGGCTCCCAGTCATGCCCTGCCTGCGCATCAATCACCCTGATTTCCATGAATCCGCGTGGCCTGACAGGCGGGAAAAGGGTGGTCAGGTGGTAATTCAGGTCGCTCAGGGTTGCCGGCCGGGGTCCCATCCCGCGCAGCCAGTCGCGCATTGTCAGCCCCCGCGGCGAGTCCCAGCAGGATCCCGGCGAAGGGATGCACAGCACCAGCGCGTCGAGCGCGTACCGCGCCCAGGCCAGGCGTGGATCCTCAGTGCGAGGATCCTTCGAACGGGGGACCGCGGCGGTCCGGGTGGGGTCAATGGCCAGCCAAGTGCGCTGTCGGCTGCTGAGCCATCCGCTGGGCAGGCCGTGAACGAAAGGCGAATTAGCGAACATGGCGACGAGGACCGGCAGAAGGTTGTGCAACCGCGCCCAGCGCTGCACGGCGCCGGTGGAAGCAGGGCCGTCGAATCCGGCTTCCAGGGAGATTTGGAGTGATGCCGTAGAACACATCATCGTTCGTCCAGCGGGGCCGGAGCCGGCGAAGTGTCGCTCCATGGCCGCGTACCGCGGATGTTCCAGGGACCGTACGGCCGGCCGGTCCGGGTCCAAAGCCACCTGACCGAAGCAGAGTCCGGCATCCTCAAGCCGGGTCTCAACAGCTGCAAGGTCTGCCCTGGTTGCCTCCACGAGGGCGGGAAGACCGGGCGCGCAAGCGGAGCTCACCTCCAGTTGGCCGCCCGGCTCGAAGGTGATCACGCCGTCGCCGGGCAACTGTCCCTCGGATGCCGCCATCGCCCCCTTGACCCGTGCAACCGTCACCGGGATCCGTGGATTCAGGACGTCGTGTACCAGTCGCTCGACTTCCACCCCGGCAGCGCCCGGCGGACCCGTCTTAAAGCACACAGAGGCCACGTACATTTCGGCCTCGGACTCGGAAAGCGGGCGTAAGTCACGCCCGGCCTGCAATGAGGAGTTCACGCGACACTCCTTCCGACGTCGGTTGTCTTCAGGCGGCAAGCTAAACAGCCTCCTTTCGGCCTTGTCAACGGGCCGGCCCGTAGCAATCAGTTCTATGACGTCGGAACGCGCCGCGTCCCCGCCGGCGGGCCGCGCCGTTCAAACCGGTGTAGGAATCGGCCGGCAATGTCCTGCGCTGCACCAGGCCACACGGCTATCCGGACATGTCAGGCACCTGGTGGCACGCCGAGGGGGCTTAAGTGTCTGTGAGGGCCTGGAGCGCGGAGGTCAGTGCTGGCGGACGCGCAATAGCTCCGGGGCGGGCTGGGCGTCGGGGCCGAAATATCCCTCAGCTCCCCTGTGGGTGGCCCGCACTGCGTGCGCGACGACGGCACCCAGCCCGCCGTCGTCGGGGTCTGTTCTGTCCAGGACCACCTCCCGGACGTTGCGCTGCTCTGCAGCGCCGGTGCCCCGGGCGAACATCTCCTCGATGCCTTGCCGGGCCAGTTCCAGCTCATTGTTCTCGGCCAGCACCGGCTCCAGGTAGTCCACCAGCGAGCGCACCACGTCCTCGGCGGGGGCGGGCCGGAAGCTGCCGAAGTCGAGCAGTTCACCACGCAGGCCGAAGTTGCTGGCCTGCCATGCGGCCATGCGCAGCAGCACGGTGGGCACAGGCGCCGGCTCCACACCCTCGCGCCATTCCCGGCACGCGGATTCCACCAGCGCACGGACCAGGACGGCGATCAGCGCAGCGTCCTCGGCGCGGAGGCAGACGTCCGCCACCCGCACCTCCACGGTGGGGTGGTTGCGGGAGAGTCGCGCATCGAAGTAGATCATGCCCTCGTCCAGCACGACGCCGCTGTCCAGCAGCCGGGTCACCACGCGGCGGTAGGAGGACAGGCTGCCGTAGATGGCGGACGGCCCCGACGACGGCCAGCGGTTCCAGGCCTGCGTCCGGTAGCTCTCGAATCCGGTTACCAGGCCGTTCCAGAACGGCGAGTTGGCACTGAGCGCGATCAGGACGGCCAGCTTGTCCCGGATCCTGTCCAGCACGGCCACGCCTTCGTCCGGGGATTCGATGTAGGTGTGGACGTGGAAGCCACAGGTGAGTTGCTCCTGGGCGGTCAGACCGAACCGTTCGAGCATCCTGGCGTAGCGCGGATCCGGCGTCGTGTGGCTGGACAGGGCCAGCGGCGAGGTGGCCAGGGCGGCAATCCGCGCATCGTGGTTCTGCGCGGCTTCGTCGGCCAGGGCACGGCCGGCGCGGATCTGGCGCAGCAGTTCAGCATGGTCCAGGCACGGGCGTGTCTGCGTCTCGATCTGCTCAAGCTTGAGTTCGGCGCTCAGGCCCATTTGGTCGTCGTCGCACTTGGTCTCGACCTTTTTCTTCAGCAGCCGGGGCCGGCCCGGAGCGTCGTCGGCGGCGAGTTTTCGGCCAGCCAACAGCGCATCGGCGAGCGCCAGCGGCTCCCCGCTGTCCGGATCAACGATCAGGAGCTCTTCCTCCACGCCAAAAGTCCGCATGCCTTCATTGTGCGCCAGGCCAGCGGAAACGTCCCCGACATGACGAAGCGCGAACGGACACCTCGGGGCCCATAACCTGCCGGTCAAAGGAGGCTGAAGTGTCCGTTCGCGCTCGGAGCAGGGTCAGTCCTGGAAGTACTCGATCTTGGCGCCGATGGTGTTGAGCCGCTCGGCGAGGTCCTCGTAACCGCGCTCGATGACGTAGATGTTGCGTAGTTCGGACACGCCGCGGGCAGCAAGCATCGCCAGCAGCAGGCAGGCCGCCGGACGTAGCGCGGGCGGGCAGCCTACCTCCGCGGCACGCCAGCGGGTGGGGCCGTTGACGTAGATCCGGTGCGGGTCCAGCAGCTGCACCCGGGCACCCAGCTTGTTCAGCTCGGTCAGGTAGATCGCGCGGTTCTCGTAGACCCAGTCGTGGATCATGGTCTGGCCCTCGGCGTTGCCCGCGATCACAGCGAAGAACGGCAGGTTGTCGATGTTCAGCCCCGGGAACGGCATCGGGTGGATCTTGTCCTCCGGCGCACGCAGCTCGGAGGGTTTGGTGGTCACGTCCACCAGCCGGGTGCGTCCGTTGCGGGCCATGTACTCGCCGGAGACCTCCAGCTGCTGGCCCATCTGCCCCAGGGTGGCCAGTTCGATCTCCATGAATTCGATCGGCACCCGTCGGATGGTCACCTCCGAGTTGGTGACGATGCCGGCGGTGATCAGGCTCATCGCCTCGATGGGGTCTTCCGAGGGGAAGTATTCGATGTCGACGTCGATGGTCGGCCTGCCGGTGATCTTCAGTGTGGTGGTCCCGACGCCGTCGATCTCCACTCCCAGCCGCTGCAGGTAGAAGCAGAGGTCCTGGACCATGTAGTTGGGGCTGGCGTTGCGGATGACCGTGGTGCCGCAGCGGTGGGCGGCGGCCATGATGGCGTTCTCGGTAACGGTGTCGCCGCGCTCGGTCAGCACGAAGGACCGGTCGAGCCCGTCCGTCGGCGGCGCCTGCACGGCGTAGAAGCCCGACGTGGCCTCCACGGACAGCCCGAACTGCCGCAGGGCCTGCATGTGCGGCTCCACCGTGCGGATGCCCAGGTCGCAGCCGCCGGCGTAGGGCAGCCGGTATTCATCCGTCTCGTCCAGCAGCGGGCCGAGCAGCATGATGACGCTGCGGGTGCGGCGTGCGGCCTCGACGTCCATGGACTCCAGGTCCAGGTCCGCGGGACGGCGGAGGCGGAGGTCGTTATCGTTGAGCCAGGTGCATTCGACGCCGATGCTGCTCAGAACCTCGACGATGCGGTTGACTTCCTCGATCCTGGCCAGCCGGCGCAGCGTGGTGGTGCCGCGGTTGATCAGGCTGGCGCAGAGCAGGGCAACTCCGGCGTTCTTGCTGGTGTTGACGTCAACGGAGCCGGAGAGCGTCCGGCCGCCCTCAACCCGCAGGTGGGTCATCTGGGGTTTGCCGAGCTGGACGATGCTGCGGCCGAAGATTGCCTCCAGCCGCTGGATCATTTTCAGGCTCAGGTTCTGTTTACCCTGTTCCATGCGGGCCACGGCACTCTGGCTGGTACCGAGTTCCGCGGCCAGCTGGCCCTGGGTCCACCCCTTCTGGCCGCGGGCATCGCGGAGCAGAAGGCCGACGTGTTCAGCGGTCTGTTGAGTCATGCGAGAAATATATCAGATATGAGTTATTTCGTCTCCTGCCAGCCTCCGTAGTGCGGTTGCGCCCTTGATATACCCGTTACACGCATATACATTCAGTAACGGACCATACGAGCGTGACAGGATCCGTGTAGCGGCGGGCTGTCCGAGTCAAGGCCGGCGGCCGGCCTTGACCGGCTGCGCATCCGGGAGCAAGCTAGCGGTACCTGTTGCGGCCATAAGGAAATGGGAGGCCGCCGTGTCCATTTTCAGCTCCGCCGTGCTAAGCACGAGGCGCCCCGTCGGGCGCCGGGCTTCAGCGCTGCTGTCCTTCATTGTCGCAACCGCTGTGGGCTTTATCCCCGGTCCTAGGCTCGACGACGGCGCGCCGCCGGCGCCCGAATCCAGCGTCACCAAGGCGTCACCCGAAGCTTCCGCCACTCCCAGCCGCGCCGCCCTGCCTGCTCACGACGTCCCGCCGGGCAACGACGCCGTGCCCGGCAACGATGTCTCCTGGCCGCAGTGCAGCGGCGACATGCCGGATGGTCCCGCGTTCGTGATTGTCGGCGTCACCAACGGGCTCGCCAACACCACCAATCCATGCCTTCACCAGCAACTTGACTGGGCGGAGGACTCGGGCGGCAGGACCGGACACCCACACCTGGCGCTCTACGTGAACACCGCCAATCCCGGTTTGCGTGCATCCTGGTGGCCGACGAACAACGAATACGGCGGCCGCGTGGTGCCCAACCCGTACGGCGACTGCCAGGGGCAGGAGGACGCGGCGTGCGCCTACATGTACGGGTACGCGAAGGCGTTCGACGACGCCTACCTCCGCACGGTCTCCGAGCCTGGGGCGTACCTCTGGTGGCTCGACGTCGAGACGGGCAACAGCTGGTCAGGCGACAAGAACGCCAACCGGGCGGACCTCGAAGGCATGGCCGACTTTTTCCTCAGCATCGGAGCCAGGGTGGGCGTTTACTCCTTGCCGCGGCAGTGGGCACAGATCATCGGCGACGTGGGTTCGGCCAGCAGCCTCTACTCGCTGCCGGCCTGGCTGGCCGGTGGGCACACGGCTGACGAGGCCAGGAGCATGTGTTCCGCGGCGCCGCTCACCGCGGGCGGCAAAGTAGTCCTCACCCAGTTCGTGGCCGGCGGCTTCGACTACGACCGGTCCTGTACCTGACGTCCACGGCTGGCTCCGCCGGCGCTACGAGGACGCGGACGGGCTGCCCGAGGTCCGGATGGCGCAAACCGCCCGGCCCTCCGCCCCCTAGGAGCCCTCCAGCCACACCATGTTCCACGTTCCGGCCCACAGCGCCGCGGCCACGGCGCCGGTAGCGATGAGCACTCCGCCCAACACCACCCAGACGTCCAGCACGCTGTAAGTGGACACGCGCGCCCAGGTCCGGCTGGCCCCGCCGAACCCCCGGGCCTCCATGGTCACGGCAAGCCGGGTGGCCCGGCGGATGGCCTGGACCATGAGGCCGAAGCTCTGCCCCAGGGTGGCCCGCATCCGCTGCCACGGGTTCCCGCGCGATCCGACGCCGCGGGCACGCCGGGCCATGCCAATGGTCTGCCATTCCTCCGCCATCAGCCCGACCAGCCGCATCGCGGCCAGGGTGCCCAGCACGAAACGGTGCGGCAGCCGGGCCTTCTGCGCCAGGGCGTCCGCCAGGTCGGTGGGATCGGTGCAGCTCATGAGCAGCACCGCTGGCAGGGCGATAGCCAGGCCCCGCAGCAGGAATCCCAGCCCCAGGTGGAGGGAACCTTCGCTCATGGACCAGAGGCCGACGTCGAGCAGAATCCTGCCGCTGTCCGGCGCCAGGATGGAGGTGCTCCAGCCGCCGGCGGCGGCCGCCAGAATCAGCGGCCAGCCGCGCTGCCACAGCAGTGAGAACGTCAGCCCGGCCAGCGGAAAGACCAGCAGCTCGCACGCGAGCGCCACCGAGGCTGACATCCAGTCGATGGACAGCGCCAGGACCAGGGTGATCAGGAAGACCGCGGCGAATTTGGCCAGCGGGTTGGCGCGGGTCAGCACCGCCCGGTTTCCGGCCAGTGTCAGTGCGTCCCTCATGTCGCCGCCTGTTCTGAAGTGGGCTCGGCGGGGCGGGGCGCGGCGGATCTGGTCGCAGCGGGGCGTGGCGCAGCCGGTCTCGGCTCGGGCCGTCCGCCGGAGCCCAGCCGCAGCTGGGTGCCGCCGAGCACCTGGGTGAACTCCTCGTCGTGCGTCACGGACACCACGGCGGTGCCGGCGTCGAGCAGTTCGGACAGGAACGAGGCCAGCTCGGCCCAGGTATTGGCGTCCTGGCCGAAGGTGGGCTCGTCCAGGACCAGCACCTGCGGGTGTGCGGCCAGGACCGTGGCCACGGAGAGCCGGCGCTTCTCCCCGCCGGACAGTGTGTACGGGTTGGCGTCCACCAGATGCGTGAGCCGCAGGCGCTCCAGCAGCTCGTCCACGCGCTCTTCGCCGTGGCCCAGATGGCGCGGGCCGAACTGCAGCTCGTCCAAAACGCGGCCGGTGACGAACTGGTGCTCGGGCTCCTGGAAGACCGTGCCGATCCGGGCGATCAGCTGCTCGGCCCTCCACTTGTACGGGTCGTTTCCGGCACCGCCACTCAGCTCAACGGTCGCGGAGACCTTCCCGTCCACCGGCGGAAGCAGCCCGGCGAGAGTCAGCGCGAACGTGGACTTTCCCGCGCCGTTGGGACCCGTAACGGTCAGCGCCTCGCCCGCCCGGACCTGTGCCGTGACGTCGCGCAGAACGGGTTCTGGAGGTATGGAGCGGAAGCCGCGGCGCCGGGGCCGTTCCCGGGACACTGCGAGCTCCTCGGCGGCGAGCAGCAGCTGGCCCGCGTTCGTGGTTGAAGAATATCCGGCAGAGCGGCGCCGGGTTTCGGGAACGTAGCCCGGAACCCAGACGCCGGCGGCGGTGAGCATCCCGCGGGCCTGGTCGAGGACCTCGTCCGGGGTCCCGTCGATCAGCACGGCACCGTTCGCGGCGGAGCCGGGCTGCAGCACCACGATGCGGTCCACCAGGTCTTTCCACGCGGCCACCCGGTGCTCCACCACCACCAGGGTGGCACCGGTCTTGTCGAGGCAGCGGCCCACGGCATCCCGGACCTCCAGGACACCGGCCGGGTCGAGGTTGGCGGTGGGCTCGTCCAGCAGGATGAGTCCTGGCCGCATCGCCAGGATGCCGGCGAGCGCCAGCCGCTGCTTCTGCCCGCCGGACAGGGCCGACGTCGGGTGGTTCAGCGGAAGGTGGGACAGGCCGACGTCGTCCAGCGCCTCGTGCACCCGGCGCCAGATCTCATCCCGGGGCACCGAGAGGTTCTCGGCGCCGAAGGCGACGTCGTCGCCCAGGCGGGAGAGCACCACCTGGGTTTCCGGGTCCTGCTGCATGAGCCCCGCGCGGCCCCGCCGGGCACGCGGGGACGCACCGTCGATGAGCAGCTCGCCGGCCTCGTCCGCGTCGTCAGGATCCGGCGTCGCGGTGTTAAGGGTCCCGGCGTCGAGGGTCCGGGCGCCGTCAGCGGAACTGCCGGCCGCGTCACTGTCCCCCAGCACCCCGGCCAGGGCGTGCAGCAGCGTGGACTTGCCGGCCCCGGACGGGCCCAGCAGCAGGACCCGTTCGCCGGGACGGATGTCCAGGTCCAGGGCGTGGACCGCAGGCTTGGTGCGGCCGGCGTGCCGCCAGCCCCATCCGCGGGCGTGTACAGCGGCGGGGCGGACGACGCCGTCGTGGTGTTCGGGCATTAGGAGAAGACGGGCTCCGTGGCTGCCTTGCGGGAGGCGAGGGAGCTCAGCACGCCCGTCTTGGCCAGGCCGCGGGTGGCGAGCCATGACAGGCCACCTGCGATGACCGCGCCGGAGATGGCGCAGAACACGATGTACGCCAGCTTGTCACCGGCGGTGTAGGCAATGTTCCAGCCCCACGGCGCGAAGGAGTCGTTGAGGCCGCAGAAAAGGCCGGCACCGGCACCCGCCAGCAGCGAGGCAGGGAAGTTGAACTTCCGGTACACCAGGGCGGCGAACACGAGCTCAGCGCCCAGGCCCTGGAGGATGCCGGAGATGAGCACCGTGGTGCCGTACTGCGAGCCCATGATGAGCTCGCCCGTGGCCGCCACCGCTTCGCAGAACAGGGCCGCGCCGGGCTTGCGGACGATGAGCATGCCGAGGACGGCCGGAATCATCCAGCCGCCGGCGTACAGGCCGGACAGCGGCGGATAGGCCGCGGACAGGGGTGTGGAGATGAGGTTGGCCCCCTGGTCCCAGGCCCAGAAGATCACGCCGCCGGCGACGGCAATGAGTGCCGCCACCACGATGTCCGCCACGCGCCAGTTGTAGCCGGTCTTCTTGATTGCTGCAGTTGTCATGATGATCCTCCTGAGGAACAGGAGGGGAAAGCGTTCCCCCGGCTGCCGGTGGCTGGGCCACCCGCTGCCGGGCACTCTGAGAACTCGACTCCCTTGCGCCGGTACTAGCCGGATCAGGTTCGAGGGTCTGCGGCGGTCCGCACTCTCAGCGCCCATCCGCGGTTGCGCTGGCAGTTGCCTTTGCATCCCGACGGCGGCGCTCCCCTGTCGTGGTAAATCTGCCCTTGTGGGCTGGTCCAGTTTACACCTCGGCGGGTCCGGAATCCCGGGCCCATTGTCATATTGCGGGAGTTTTCGCGCGCCGCCGGCACAGCGCTCCGGAGTACATTGGGGCCATGACGCAACAGGACTCCGGCAGCGCTGCCCTGCCCGCCTTTGACCCCGATTCGTCCGAGGAACAGCCAGCTGGAGCCCTGGAGGCCCTGATCGGCCAGATCGAGGGTGAAATTGCCGAGCTGCAGTTCCCGAAGTTCAGCAAGGACGATGCCCTCGCCCTGGGCCTCGAACTGGTGGAACGGGGCAAGGAAGAAAACCTGCCCATCGCCATCGACATCACCAAGGGTGACCAGGTCCTCTTCCACGTGGCGCTCGAGGGTGCCACGCCTGACAACGAAGGGTGGGTGCGGGCCAAGCAGCGGACTGCCGTGCGCTACGAGGAACCGTCGCTGCTGGTGGGCCTGCGGGGCAGGGCCGGCGGCGGACGGATCGAGGACAACGCCTGGTTCGACCAGTCCACCTTCGCTGCCCACGGCGGAGCCTTTCCGGTCTACGTGCGGGATGTGGGTGCAGTGGCCGTGGTCACGGTGTCCGGGCTGCCGCAGAAGGCGGACCACGACCTCGTCGTGCAGGCATTGCGGGAAATCCACCGTTCCATGCGGCTAGGCTAAGGAAAGACCAGTGTTCACCACGCGAGGAGTTCTGCAATGAGTTTCGTCATCAAGCTGCTTGGCACCGGCATCAGCCTGCTGGCAGGGTTTGCCGGCACCAAGGCCGTGGATACGGTCTGGGAAAAGGTCACCGGCCGGAAGCCGCCGAAGGGCGACAAGGACGACGTCCCCACCACGCTGCGCTCGGCCCTGACGTTCGCCCTCATCTCCGCGTCCGTAAGCGCGGTCATCCAGGTGCTGGCCAACCGCGGCACCCAGCGGGCCATAACCCGCTTCGCCAAGACCCAGGACGTCGTCTAGGCTCCCCCGCGGGCGGGCTCCCGGGACCACCCGGGCTCTGGAGTCCCCCACAAAGGGGTGGGCCGGCCGCAGCTCGCTGAGGGCTCTGACCGGGTTTCCCCAAGGACGGCAGGCCATGCTGTATCTGTTCTGAACTTGGCAGTGCTGATGACCTCGGCCGGGCTCACAACATCCGGACCCGGCACCGCAACTAAGCGGCGCCGGGTCCGTTCGCGTCCTGCCGGCAGTGTCCACCCGGCTCGGCCCCCGGCGGGCGCGGGTCGGTCCTGGGCGGCCGGGCCCTCCGTCCTGGGCAGCCGGCCGCACGGCCCGGGCAGGGCTGGCGTGGTCCCCCACCCCTGCGCCAAAAACCTTGGATTCCAAGGTTTTTCCAGCCTCGAACCCGAACGTTTTCCCAACCCCCGCCGCTTTAAGTGGTTGCCATCAGCGTCTTTTCGAGGAGACAAAAATGGCATCCATCCCACATTTCCTGTCGGCCCAGCGCCTGACCCCACGGCACCGCGCCCCCCGGCCTGCATCCCGCGGCCGCGGAATTGCTGCCGCCACAGCCCTGCTGCTTGCGGCCACAGGCGCGGGAACCTCGCTGGCCGCCACGCAGGTGACGGTGAAGAATCCAGGCGGGCTGACCGCCGTCGGCCCCGTCAACAGCGAACATGGTTTCCCGTCATGGTACGAAGACAGCACAAAAACGCGCGTTGAGCTCTGCCTCGACGACCAGAACCCGCTCTGCGGGTTCCTGCCCGGGGACATCCCGGATGATGCGGCGCCCATATCCTTCCCGGACAATTTCCCACAGGAAGCGTTCTACTTCCTCGGCAGCTCCCAGCTGGACCTCCCGGGCGGGGGAAAGGCGGTCCTGGTCCTCGGCCTGGAGGCAGCCTTCGCCAACACCGTCACACCGGGCGACCAGATTGTCTTCGGCCGGCAGCGCATCGTGGTTAAGGGCGGACCGGCCAACAGCACCCTCACCTTCCGGCACCCTTACGGCACCATCACCATCGACACGGATGGCACCGGAGCGGGCAAGCTTGTGGAAGACATCTCCCCCGCCACCGGTAACTTCACCACCGCACTGAAGAGCAACATCGGCCCGTTCCTGAAATGGGATCCGGCCACCGCCCCGGCTGCCCCCGACGGGTTCCTCGGCGACCCCGCCCAGAACCACACGGTCGTGGGGAGCCCGTTCGCCTACAACAAGTTCTCCGTGAACGGCGGCGGACTCGCCATTGAAACGGACCAGTTCACGGTGCGGGGCAAGATCTCCACCAACCAGGGGGTTAACGGCGACAGCGCCGTCGTGAACGGCAACATGATCGATGTGTTTGCCAGCAGCGGGAACGGTGCCCAGGTCCAGGTCGACGGGCAGGCCGGGGCCTTCGAAACCACCCCCATGCTCAGCGACCCTGACACCGGCCGGTACTACGCACGGGTGCAGTTCACCGGGTCGGCGCCGGCCACCGTGAAGGTCACCAATATTGGCGACAAGCCCGCCAGCAGCAGCCAGATCAGCGTCACCAAACCCAGCGGCGTGCTGATCACCAAGGCTGTCTATGACGGAACGAACCTGACGGTTGCCGCCGTCTCCACGGCCGGCTACCCGCTGACTGTCACCGGCCTGGGCACCCTGGATGAGCCGGCTGCCGGAGCACCGTCTGAAAAGTCGTTCCCGGTGAGCGCTCCGCCGGCCACCGTCACGGTGAAAACCGCGGCAGGCGGCTCGGCCTCCCTGCCGGTGACCGTGTCCGGCGGCGCTGCTTCCGCGACGGGGCAGCCCGCCGTCACACCGGCCCCGGACCCCGGTCCCGTCGTCGACACCGGCAGCGGCTCTGTCCCCGGCGCAACGCAGCCGACGACGGCGGTAGCCACCGCCGCATCAACTACAGTCACGCGCGGCGGAACCGTCCAGCTGGACGGCAGCACATCAACAGGCGCAGCCAGCTACAAGTGGATCCAGGTCAGCGGACCAGCCGTCACGTTCTCCAGTGACACCGCCGCCAAGCCCACCGTCACCGTCCCGTTCTACGCCAAGACCACGGATACGGCACCGCTGACGGCCAAATCCAACGATCCGATCCAGCTCCAGCTGGTCGTCACGGACAAGAACGGCATCGGCAGCGCCCCCGCAACAGTGGGTCTGACGGTGCAAACGGACACCGTGGTGGTTTCCCCGTCCCGGCACCGGCTCAACACCGAACTGCGGATCGACGGGACCTCAACACTGGCAGGCAACACGGCCGTCCTGGTGCCGGCCACCACGGTGGTCATCTACGACACGACGCCGGGACGTCCCGTCAGCAAGATCGGCACCGCCCAGGTGGACACCCTGGGTGCCTGGTCCTACCGGGTCAAGCCGGGTCCTAGCCGGCAGATCACCAGCGTCCTGGTCCAGTCCACCCGCGGCGGCACCGCCACCGGAACTCTGGCCACCCGGTAACACGGGCAGTCCGTACCAACCGGGGCCCTGTCTGCACAGCAGACAGGGCCCCGGTTCGTATCCGGAGGATGGTCAGTCCTCGATCCATTCGAGCAGGTCACCGGGCAGGGCAACCGGTGGGACCCGGGCAGGCTTTCCTCCGTCCCGTTGACAGGCTGCGAGCCGAGCGTAGGCTCAGTGCACCTACCGTGCGGCATCGCCAAACGGAGCGATGCCCCGGACCGCGAAAGGGGATACGAATGGCTATCCAAACGCCTTCGCCAGCGCTCGTAAACGGTTTGAGTTCGGCCCTCCGGGGACAGCTGATGCTCCCCGGGGAACCTGGTTACAACGAGGCACGGAAGGTCTTCAATGCGATGATCGACCGCCGCCCGGCAGTCATAGTCCGTCCGGCAGAGGCTAACGACATCCGCCACGCCGTGGACTTCGCACGGGATCACCACCTTCCGATCTCCATCAAAGGCGGCGGCCACAATGTCGCGGGCAACGCCGTGGGCGAGGGGGCGCTCATGGTGGACTGCTCGGGCATGAGGAACATCCGGGTTGATTCGGACCGCCGGACAGCCCTGGCTGAAGCCGGAGCGCTTCTGGCCGACCTCGACAGTGCCACCCAGGCGTATGGACTGGCAACTCCGCTCGGAGTGGTTTCGGTGACCGGCATCGCCGGTTTGACCCTCGGCGGCGGCATCGGCTGGCTCAACGGCAAGTTCGGACTTGCGTGCGACAACGTGCTCTCCGCCGAGATCGTGACTTCTGACGGCGAGCTCCTGACCGTAAGCTCGGACCATCATCCGGACCTCTACTGGGCGGTCCGGGGAGGGGGCGGCAATTTCGGCGTGGTCACCTCGTTCACCTACCAGTTGCATCCAGTGGGGACCGTCATTGCCGGAGGACTCTCATTTCCGCCCGAGCGGACGAGGGAGGTTTTGCAGCTTTATCCTGCATTCGCCCTTTCCTGTCCCGACGAGCTCTCAATGTCGGCCAGTCTTGGCCGGGACGACTCCGGTCGCCCTGTTTTCAACGTCGGACTCTGCTGGAGTGGGAATCCTGAGGAGCTGGATGCGGTGCTGCGGCCGCTGCGCGACACCGGCCCGGTGGCCGACAACGTTGCCCCGACAGGCTACTGCGCCCTGCAGAGCGCGCACGATGGCGGCTTCCCGCGGGGCCAAAACCACTATTGGAAATCCAGCTTCTGCAGCGACCTAACCGACGATGCTGTCGACACGCTGCTTCACTTTGCCGCCGAAATGCCCTCACCGGCCAGTGGCATCGGCATGCAGCAGCTGCACGGCGCCGCTGCCCGCGTCGCCCCCTCAGCCACAGCCTTCCCTCATCGCCGGCCTCAAAGCGAACTCCTCATCCTGGCCCAATGGGCTGACCCGGCGGAGACCGAACGCAACGTGGGTTGGGCCCGCGCCCTCTTTGAGGCGATGCAGCCGTTCGCGGCTAGCGGCGTTTATGTTAACGACTTGGGCGACGAGGGGGAGACCCGGGTGAGGGCAGCATACGGCAGTAACTTCGACCGTCTTGCCGCCGTAAAGGCCACATACGACCCGGCCAACCTCTTCCGCGCCAACCAGAACATCCGGCCGGCGACCTAAAATAATCCCCTGTTTTGAGTCCGTCAACCAGCGGTACGGTTGCCGCCGTCGTCCGCCTCCGCTTCCGCATCGCGGGCTGCCTTGGCGGCCTTCACCACCACGGCCTCCAGCTCGTCCGTGCTGAGCAGCTCCTTGTGGAGGTGCTTGGTACGGTAACCGGCGCGGCCCACCATGTGGGCCGAGACCGGGACTGTGAGCAGCTGGAAGATCCAGGCCACGAGCAGCACCGGCCACACCCACCAGGTGCGCAGCTGCAGCCCCACCGCGGCCAGCAGCAGGAACAGGCCGAGGACCTGGGGCTTGGTGGCGGCATGCATCCTGCTCATCAGGTCGGGGAAGCGCAGCAGGCCGATGGCGGCGGCCAGGGACATCAAGGCTCCCACCACCATGAACACGGCCGAAACAGCATCGATCACGGTATCCACGACGTTTGCTTCAGGACTCATTGGGCTGTTCCCGTCTGTCGGCCACGAAGCGGGCCACCGTCACCGAGCCGATGAACCCGATGACGGACACGGCCACCACCAGCATCAGGTTGTTCAGGTGCCGGTTCACGGCCATGTCGATGCACAGGGCCGCGCCGAGAATGGCCAGCAGCACGTCCGCCGCCAGGACCCGGTCCAGCAGCGAGGGGCCCCGGGCAATGCGGATGATCGCTCCCGCAGCCGCGAGGGCAAGCGCCACAGCCGCGACGGTGAGGACCAGGCCCATCATGCGCCAACCTCCTGCTTCAGGGCCGCAAGCTCTTCCTTCGTTCCCATGATCCGGATGAGTCCCGCCTCGGTGTCGCGGACTTCCTTCCGCAGTTTTTGGGCGTCGTCCTGGTTCCCGACGTTCAGTCCGTGGATGTAGAGCGTGGACGTGGATCTGTCCACCTCCACCACCAGCGACCCCGGGATCAGGGAGATCACGTGGCCGGTCGCCGTCACCATCAGGTCCGAATGGCTCCGCAACGGAACGGCGACGACGGCGTTGGTCACCTTGGGCCCCTGGGCCACCGCCAGGTAGAACACCTGGCAGCTGGCGGCCACCACCTTGCCGAGGAACACCACCCCAAACCGAACGGCCCTCAGGACATTGAAGCGGCCGCTCAGCTCCACCGGCGGCAGGTAGAACAGGCGGGCCACGGCGATCGCCAGCAGGGCGCCGAAGAGCAGGTTGCCGGGGCTGAAGTCCTGCCAGAGCGCGCCCCAGACGAAAACAAGCCAGACCAGCAGCGGCAGTTCCTGGCGCAGGGACACCCGTTTCCGGCTCATTTTCCGCCTCCACTCAGCGCCAGGGCCGGCACGGGCGCCCCGTCGCCGAGCACCGCCTGGATGTAGGCGGACCTGTCCAGCATGGCCGCGGCGGACTGGTCCGCCACCTGAAACAGCGGTCCGGCGAAGACGGTGAGTGCCACGCCCAGCACCACCAGACCCAGCGTGGACCCCACCATGGTCCGCGGCAGCAGGCGGACCGCCGCCGTGCCGCCTTCCGGGGCCGAGCCACCTTCCCGAGCCCGGACGGGGGCCGGAACCGCGAGGAGTACCGGGTCGGGGTGCTCCGCGTCCTCGGCCTTGCGCCAGAACGCGCGGTTCCAGACCCGGGCGACGGCCAGGAGGGTCAGCAGACTCGTCAGCACGCCCCCGATTACCAGGGCATAGGCCAGTGGGGTGCCCAGTCCGATGCCGGCCTGAATCAGGCCGAGCTTGCCCAGGAAGCCCGAGAACGGCGGGATCCCGGCCAGGTTCATGGCGGGAACGAAGAACAGCAGCGCCAGGAGCGGGGACAGCTTGGCCAGCCCGGCCAGACGGTCCACCGAGGAGCTGCCGCCGCGGCGCTCAATCAGCCCGGTGACCAGGAACAGACTGGTCTGGATGGTGATGTGGTGCGCCACGTAGAACACAGCAGCCGCCAGTCCGGCCACGGAGGACATCGCCAGGCCGAACACCATGTAGCCGATGTGGCTGACCAGGGTGAAGGACAGCAGACGCTTGATGTCGCTCTGCGCGAGGGCACCCAGGATGCCGACGACCATGGTCAGCAGTGCCACCACCATCAGGGGCGTGTTGAGGCTGTCGCCGGGGAACAGCAGGGTTTCCGTGCGGACCATGGCGTAGACGCCCACCTTGGTCAGCAGGCCGGCGAACACGGCTGTGACCGGTGCCGGCGCGGTGGGGTATGAGTCCGGAAGCCAGAAGGACAGCGGGAAGACAGCGGCCTTGATCCCGAAGGCCACCAGCAGCATGACATGCAGGAGCGTCTTGGTTCCCTGGTCCAGTTCCGACAGCTTCATGGCCAGGTCCGCCATGTTGATGGTGCCCGTTGCGCCGTAGACCATCGCGATGGCAATCAGGAACAGCACCGACGACACCACTGAAACCACCACGTAGGTGACGCCCGCCCGGATGCGCGGACCCGTGCCGCCAAGGGTCATCAGCACGTAGCTGGCCGTCAGCAGGATCTCGAAGCCGACGTACAGGTTGAACAGATCCCCGGACAGGAACGCGTTGGAAACTCCGGCCACGAGGATCAGGTACGTGGGGTGGAAGATGGACACCGGGGCGTCCCGGTCGCCGTCGGCCATGCCCTGGCCCGTGGCATACACCAGGACGGCGAGGCTCACTGCGGAGGACACCACGAGCATAAGCGACGAGAACTGGTCCACCACCAAAACGATTCCCCACGGCGGCACCCAGCTGCCAATGTGCACCGCCGCCGTGCCGCCGTTCCAGACAGACGCGAGGAGCAGGCATTCCAGCACCAGGGTAAGTGAGAGCAGTCCGATGCTCACGGCGCGCTGCGCGCGGGAATGCCGGATCAGCAGGAACGTCAGCGCCGCCCCCAGGATGGGAAGTACGACGGCGAGCGGGGCAAGGCTTGCGAGGTTCATTCCGCACCTCCATCCGCAGCCGCGCCTGAGTCTGTGTCTTTGTCTGTTTCTGGGTCAGCCCTGACGTTGCCGGATCCCGGTTTCTCTTCTATCGCTGCGTGCTCTGCCAGGAGCGTCCGGCCGCCCGCCTCGACGGTGGCCACCGGCCCTGCGGCGGCGGAACTGTCCGAGCCGAGCATGGGCAACGGGAACTCGGAGGTTTCCATGGGGATGACGGCATCGTCCTCCGCGTCGAAGCTGGGGGTTTCGGCCACGCGGCGGTCCTCGATGTCGTCTTGGATGTCGTCCTGGCGGGCAAGCACCCAGGTCCGGTAGATGATGCCCAGCATGAAGGCTGTCACGGCGAAGGAAATGACGATGGACGTCAGGATCAGCGCCTGCGGCAGGGGATCGTTGTAGGACGCGGGATCCGTGTCCTTGCTGAAGAAAGGCGCCAGTCCGGCATAGCCGCCGGTGGCGAGAATCAGCAGGTTGGTGGCATTGGCCAGCAGCATCAGCCCCAGCAGCACACGGGTCAGGCTGCGCTCCAGGATCAGGTAGATGCCGCAGGCGTAAAGCGCGCCCATGACCGTCAGCAGGGTCAGGTTAACTGTCATGCCTGGCCGCCTCGGGTCGATCCGGCGGGGACACCGGCTGGCACCTGTTCAGTGCCTTCGGCGCCCTCCTGCCCGTCTTCCTGCTCGTCAAGTTGCAGGGGACGTTCCTCGAAGTGCTCGTCGATCTCGGCCCCCAGGCTGCGCAGCACATCCAGCACCAGACCGACGACAACGATGTACACGCCGATATCGAAGATGGTGGAGGTGACGAACTTGATGTCGCCAAAGACCGGCAGCCAGAACTCGATGATGGCGCTCTGGAACACCTGGCCGCCCAGCAGGACGGGGGCGGCCCCGGACAACGCGGCGGTGGCCAGGCCGATCCCGAGCAGGGTGCCTGCGCTGATGGGAGTGGCTTCCCGCAGTTCGAAGCGGCCGCCCGCGAGGTAGCGCAGGGTGAGGGCCAGCCCGGCCATGAGGCCGCCGGCAAAGCCGCCGCCGGGGAGGTTGTGCCCGGCCAGCAGGAGGTAGAGCGAAAAGATGATCATCGAGTGGAAAATCAGCCGGGTGACCACTTCGAAGATGATGGAGCGGCGCTCCGGCGCCAGCGTGCGCCCGGCAACGAGCCACGGGTCCCGCGCTGCCGCGGCGAACTTGCGGGTCAGCGCCAGCGCAGCGCCGTCCCGCGACGATTTGTCCACGCCGTGCCGGCGGCCCACGGTCCCCTCGGCCACCGCGGACGCCGTGCGAAGCCGGTCCCCGCGCCCCCGGACGAAGATCAGGCTTGCCACGCCGGTCGCGGCCAGCGCCAGCACGGAGATCTCACCGAAGGTGTCCCACGCGCGGATGTCCACCAGGGTGACGTTGACGATGTTGAGTCCGCCGCCGCCCTCGTAGGCCAGTTTGGGGAACTCGAGGGAGACGGGCGTGGCGATGCGGGCACCCATGGCGTGGATGGCGGCGAAGACCATGGTGGCACCGAAGGACAGGCCGATGATCACGCGGACCACCCGGTACTTGCCCCGGGTGCGGTCCCGCAGCTCCGCGGGCAGGCTGCGCATAGCAAGCACGAATGCCACCAGGATGATGGTTTCCACGAGCATCTGCGTCAGGGCGAGGTCCGGGGCACCCTGCAGCGCGAACATCAGGGCGATGCCGTAGCCGGTGACGGAAACCATGAGCACGGCCAGGAAGCGCTTGTTGGCCCGAACGGCGGCGAGCGCCCCGATGACGATTCCGGCACCCGCCACCAGTTGCAGCGGCGAATTGGGGTCCACGAAGTAAAGACCTGGCGGAAGCGGCTTATTCGCCACGATCAGGGCGGACAGCGGCAGGGCGAAGGCAACGCTGAGGATCACGGCCAGGTAGAAGTACAGCGAACCTCGCTGCGTGCGTCCGGTGATCCAAACTGCGACGTCGTCCAGGGCGCCGATGGTCAGCTGGTAACCGCGGTCGGCGTCGAACCAGGGCGGGACGGCGCTCTGGACCCGGTCCACGACGCCGCGTCCGTAGAACATCGCCGCGCCGGCGGCGAAGGTGACGGCGGTCAGCCCCAGCGCGGGGGTCAATCCGTGCCACAGGGCCAGGTGTCCGGCGGCACCTGCCGCCGTGCCGGCGTCGGACGTTCCCTCCGCAAACAGGGCCGCGTACGGCTGGATCCAGGCATCAACCGGCGCCGGCCACAGGCCGTAGACGATGGTGAGGGCGCTCAGCACTGCCGGAGCCGCCAGGAAGGCCGGCCGGATGGCCTTGAACTCTGTGCGCTCGACGCCCGGCTTCACGGCGAAGGCGCCCCACATGAAACGCGCACTGTAGGCGAACGTCAGCACCGAGCCAAGCACCACGCCCGCCAAAACCACTGCACCCCACGGGCCGTAGCCGGGCGAGCCGGTGAAGTGCACGAACGCCTCGAGCACGGATTCCTTTGCCACGAAGCCGCCCAGCAGCGGAATGCCCGCCATGGAGGCGGCGCCGATGCCGGCCACGATGCCGAGCGCCCGGGAGGAGCGGAAAACGCCCGAGAGCTTGCGGATGTCCCGGGTGCCGGACTGGTGGTCGATGATGCCCACCACGAGGAAAAGGGTCGCCTTGAAGAGCCCGTGGGCGAGCAGCATGGCCAGGCCGGCGAGCGCGGCGTCGGGCTTGCCGAGCCCCACCACCATGGTGATGAACCCGAGCTGGCTCACGGTGCCGTAGGCCAGGATGAGCTTGACGTCCGTCTGGCGCAGGGCACGGTAGCCGCCCACCAGCATCGTGGCCAGGCCGAGCCCGAGGACCATCGGCAGCCAGTAGGCGGTGTCCGTGAAGCCCGGGGCGAGGCGTGCCACGATGTACACGCCGGCCTTCACCATCGCAGCGGCGTGCAGATACGCACTCACGGGCGTTGGCGCGGCCATGGCGCCCGGCAGCCAGAAGTGGAAGGGGACCAGCGCGGATTTGGTCACCGCGCCGATCAGGATGAGGACGACGGCGGGGCCCACGGCTTGCGCCGTGGGCCCGGACACGAGCCCGGGTGCCTGCTCGAGGATGGCGGAGATCCGGTAGGTGCCGGCGCTGGCGCCGAGCATGATCAGGCCCACGAGCATGGCCAGGCCGCCTGCGGTGGTGACCATGAGGGCCTGCAGCGCGGAACGGCGGGCCGCCAGTCGTGTCCGCGCGTAGCCGATCAGCAGGTAGGACAGGACCGTGGTGAGTTCCCAGAAGATGAACATCATGAGCAGGTCATCCGCGGTGACCAGCCCGAACATTGCCCCGGCGAATGCCAGCAGCTGCGCGCCGAACCCGCCGAGGTAGCTGTCTTTGTCCTTGAAGTACCGTGCGCAGTAGACCAGCACCAGGGCACCCACGCCGAGGACCAGCAGCGACATGACCCAGGCCAGGGCGTCCATGCGGAAGGCGAATTCAATGCCAAGGCCCGGGATCCATGGGACGGTTTCGGCGGGGCCGCCGAAGCCTGCGGGGGCGCCGGTTTCTGCGGGGCCGCGGGTGCCATAGACGGCGGCGTGCTGGAACAGGAGCCAGACGAACGAACCGGCGGGCACCGCGGCCAGCGCGTAGAACGAGTTGCGGCCGAACTTCCGGAAGACGAACGGCGCCACAGCGGCCACCGCGAAGTGCACGGCAAGGACTGTGATCACTGGTATCTCCGCAAAGTCAGAATTCGGTTATCAAAAGTTGGAGCAGGCGGTCATTCGTTGGGTTCGGTTCCAGCAGTTTATCAAGGGGGTACTGGCAGTTTTCCCCGCCCGGGCCGGTCGCAGCGCGAGTTTCGCCAGTCTGCGGGAGAGTTTCCGTTCCCTGTTCGCCACAGGCGGATAGCATCGGCCTATGAACTCCGCAGCCGCATCCGAGGCGACGCAGCCGTCGTCGGAACTTGAAGCAGGGCGTCAGGCTTTCAGCAAGGGCCGCGTCCTGGCGTGGGCAGCCTGGGACTGGGGGTCGGCCGCCTTCAACGCGGTCATGACGACGTTCGTCTTCACCGTCTACCTGACGTCCCAGTCGTTCGGCGGCGAAGACCGGGCCTCAGCGGTGCTCGGCGGAGCGCTGGCCATTGCAGGGGCTGCCATCGCCCTGCTCGCTCCGGTCACGGGCCAGCGGTCGGATACCGGGGGCCGCCGCAAGCTCTGGCTGGGAGTGAACACGGCCGCCGTCGCGATCCTGACGGCACTGTGCTTCTTTGTGTTTCCCCGGCCCGAGTTCCTCCTCCCGGGAGTGGCCCTGATCGCCCTGGCCAATGTGTTCTTCGAGTTCGCGGGCGTGAACTACAACGCGATGCTGGCGCAGGTTTCCACGCCGCGGAACATCGGCAAGGTCAGCGGTTTCGGCTGGGGCATGGGCTACCTCGGCGGCATCGTGGCTCTGCTCATTGTGCTCCAGTTGTTTGTGCAGCCGCGCTTCGAGTGGTTCGGCGCCTCCACCCAGGACAGCCTCAACATCCGGCTGGTGGCCGTGTTCTCCGCCCTGTGGTTCTTCATCTTCGCGCTGCCGGTGATGTTCGCCGTACCGGAGCTGCCCAAGCCCAGGCGGGCCGCGGGCCTCGGCTTCCTGGCGTCGTACGGTCTGCTGGCACGCAGGATCAAAGCCATCTACCGGACCAGTCCGCACACCATCTTCTTCCTGCTGGCCAGTGCCATCTTCCGCGACGGGCTGGCAGCGGTCTTCACGTTCGGCGGGATCATCGCGGCCGGCACCTTCGGCTTCGAGCTGCCGCAGGTCATCTTCTTCGCGATCTTTGGCAACATCGTGGCGGCCGCGGGCGCGGTCATGGGCGGGTTCCTGGACGACAGGGTGGGGCCCAAGGCCGTGATCGTCGGTTCCCTCACCGGTCTGCTGGTCGCAGGCACGGCGATCCTCGTGCTGGGCAACGACAACCACACGTTTTTCGGCGCACCATGGTCAGGCGCTACGACGTTCTGGGTTTTCGGGCTGTTCCTTTGCCTGTTCGTAGGCCCCGCCCAGTCCTCCTCGCGCGCGTACCTGGCCCGGCTGGCGCCGCAGGGCGAGTCCGGTGAGCTCTTCGGCCTGTACGCTACCACCGGCCGGGCCGTCAGCTTCCTCGCCCCCGCTCTCTTCACGCTGTGCATCACCGTCGCGACACCCCTGGTGGCCCAAGGGGAAGCGCAGCGCTGGGGCATCCTGGGCATCATGGTGGTGCTGCTCGCCGGGCTGCTGGTCCTCCTGCCCGTGAAGGCCCCGAGCGAAGCCGGGATTGCCGTCGTCCCGCAGTCCTAGCCCGGGCGGAGCGCCAACGGACACGTGCGGCCCGGCAGGGCGCACGGTTTCGGCCGAAATCGCGCCTTCGCGGACTAGGCTGATGTCATGAACGTGGAAGAGACGGATCTCCCAGGTCTGGGCAGGCGCAAGGACTTCATGACGGCGTCCGGCCGCCGGATTGGCGTCGTGGAACTCCGCGAGGGCCAGACTGAGCTCTTCGTTTCGACGTGGGACGACCCCGACACCTGCCAGGCCTCGATCCCGCTGACCGGCGATGAGGCGGCGACCCTGGGAAACCTGCTGGGAGGCCAGCACCTTGCCATGAAGCTGACCGAGGCGCACCGGGAAGTTCCTGGGATCGTCACGCGGCAGTTCTCCATTGCCGCGGATTCCCCGTTCCAGAACCAGCCCATGGGCAAGGCCTGCATCCGCACGCGGTGCGGCGTTTCGATTGTGGCGATCATGCGTGAAGGCGAGGTGGTCCCGTCGCCGGGTCCCGACGTCGTCCTTCACGCCGGTGACCTGCTGGTTGCCGTAGGCACGCAAGAGGGCCTGGACGCTGCGGCCGACATCCTCCGCAACGGCTGATCCTCGTGGACCGCGTGGCCCTGTTTCTCATCGAACTGGGGGCAGTCGTGTTCTGCCTCGGCCTGCTGGCGAGGCTGGCGGGGCGCATCGGGATGTCCCCCATTCCGCTTTATCTGGTGGGCGGACTGTGCTTCGGTGCCGGCGGCGTGGTGGAGCTGAGCGGTATGAAGGAGTTTTCCCACCTTGCAGGTGAGATCGGTGTCATCCTGCTCCTGCTTATGCTCGGTTTGGAATATACGGCAACCGAACTCGTGACCGGCCTGCGAAGATCGTGGAAGGCCGGCATCCTCGACTTCGTCCTGAACTTCGTTCCAGGCGCTGCCCTGGCTGCCTTTTTGGGGTGGGGAGTGGTGGGCGCCATGGTTATGGGCGGCGTCACGTATATATCGTCGTCGGGCATCGCGGCCAAGGTCATCACGGACCTTGGCCGTATCGGTAACCGGGAGACCCCAGTGGTTCTCTCCATCCTGGTCTTCGAGGACCTGGCCATGGCGATTTACCTGCCGATCCTCACCGCCACGCTTGCCGGCGTCAGCTTCCTGGGCGGCCTGCAGACCGTGGGCGTCTCGCTCGCAGTCGTCACCGTGGTGCTGCTGGTTGCCCTAAAGCACGGGCACCACGTCTCCAAAGCCGTGCACAGCGAAAATTCGGAGGTATTCCTGCTGAACCTGCTCGGGGCCGCCTTGCTGGTCTCGGGTGTGGCGGCGGTGCTGCAGGTGTCCGCCGCGGTGGGCGCCTTCATGCTCGGCATCGCCATCTCCGGCGCCACGGCCCACAGTGCGACGCGGATCCTTGAGCCGCTGCGGGACCTGTTTGCCGCGATCTTTTTTGTGGCGTTCGGGCTCAACACCGACCCCACCTCGATACCGCCCGTGCTGGCGTGGGCGCTTGTCCTCGCGGTGCTCACCGCCGCCACCAAGATCATCACCGGAGCCTGGGCCGCCAAGCGTGCCGGCATCGCGCGGCCGGGTCGTTTCCGCGCCGGGGCCGCGCTGATAGCCCGCGGCGAGTTCTCCATTGTCATCGCGGGCCTGGCTGTGACGTCCGGCGTGGTCGCGGGCGAGCTCGCCGCCCTGGCCACGGCGTACGTCCTGATCATGGCGATCCTCGGGCCGCTGGCTGCCCGCTACATCGAACCGCTCGTCAAGAGGTTCTCCCGCCGGACGCGGCCGCAGCCCGTCCCGGCCTGAGCCCGTTCGACGGGCACGCCGCGCTAGATATCCGTCCGGTGGAAGTTCAGGTGGCTGCGGCTTGCGGTGGGGCCGCGCTGGCCCTGGTACCGGTTGCCGTACTCGCCGGATCCGTAGGGGAATTCCGCAGCGGAGGACAGCCGGAAGAAGCAGAGCTGTCCGATCTTCATCCCCGGCCACAGCTTGATGGGCAGCGTGGCCATGTTGGACAGCTCCAGCGTGACGTGCCCGGAGAAGCCGGGATCGATGAAGCCGGCTGTGGAGTGCGTCAGCAGGCCGAGGCGGCCAAGCGAGGACTTGCCCTCGAGGCGCGCGGCGATGTCGTCCGGCAGCGTGACGGTTTCGTAGGTGGAGCCGAGCACGAATTCGCCGGGGTGCAGGATGAACGGTTCGCCCTCCTCCACCTCCACCAGCCGGGTCAGCTCGGGCTGCTCCTCGGCGGGGTCGATGTGGGCATATTTGTGGTTGTCGAACAGCCGGAAAAAGCGGTCAATCCGGACATCCACCGAGGACGGCTGGACCATCGCGGCTTCGAATGGATCGAGGACGATCCGCTCGGAATCAATTTCGGCACGAATGTCGCGGTCAGAGATCAGCACACCGTCAAAAATACCATTGCTGCTCCCCTGCCCTGCCGCTAGTGTTGCGTGAACAATCAGGCCGACGGTCTCACGTCATACGGCCAGAAATAGAGCTGGGGATATTTTGAACAGGATTGCGGCCAAGGCCGCTGTTGCACTCGCCTGCGCCCTCGCGCTGGCGACGCCCGCGGCCAACGGCCTGCCACCGACGGGCGGCCTGCCAATCACGGCAACAGCCGGCAGTTCCGCCCCCGCTGCTGCCATGCCGGGGACGGCGGCCACGCCCGACGACGGCGGCCCAGGTACCGCGCCGACCCTACCCGGGCCTCCACCCACGGGTTCGGCCGGCACCGCAGCGCCCTCCGGGACGACACCTGCCGTTCCGGCTGCCCTGCCCGCACCGGCGCCCAGCCCGGCAACAGCTGTGCCCAGCCAGTCCCCTACAGCCCCTGCTCCAGGCCGGCCGGCCCAGGCGACCCAACCCGCCCAGCAGGCGGGCCCGCCCGAGCCAGCCTCCATCCCACCACTCTCAGCTCCCGCGGATGCGTTCGCGGCACCGCAACACACGGCCCGGACGGAGCCAGGCGGCGCTGCAAAGGGCCTGCTGACAACGCAGGCCCTGGTGCCGGACAGCAACGCGGCCCAGGTGACCGCCGTTTTCAACGCCATCAACACCTACCGGGCGTCCCTGGGCCTGCCGGCTGTCAAGTACCACGCCACCGTTGCCGGCATGGCTCAGGAATGGTCGGACAGCATTGCCTCCCGGGAGGTCATCGAACACCGCGCCAACTTCTGGACTGACGCACGCGCCCTGAGCCCCAACAACGGCGCGGGCGAGGTCATTGCCGTCCGCTGGGACCGCGACGCTGCGCAGCTCGTCGAGTGGTGGAAGAATTCGCCGGCGCACAACGCCATCCTTATGGACCCCCGGTTTAACGTCGTCGGCATCGGCATCACCTTCACCGACGGGAACTGGCAGACTACCCCCAACCGCTACACCATGTGGGGTGTGGTGAACTTCTTCGGCTACACGGCGCTGCCTGCCGGGACCACCGCGGCGCCGGGTGCCAGCGCCTCGGTTCCAGTTCAGCCGACCGATGTGTGCGAGCCGCTGGTCAAACACATGCCGCCCACGCTGGACCTGGCCACCGCCGCCATCAAAAGTGCCGGGGACATCGTGTCGGTGGACTCTTCGGGCCAGCTCATCAACCGGCCCGCACTGGGCGCCGGACAGTTCGGTCCGGCCGAAACAATCGGGGCAGGATTTGCGGCCGCGAGGCAGGTTTTCGTTACGGACTGGGACCGGGACGGCGTTTTCGATCTGCTGGCGCAATGGTCCGACGGGCGACTGACCATGCATCCGGGGCAGCTGGCGGGCGGCTTCCTGCCACCGGTGACGCTGGGGCAGTCCGGCTGGGCCGGCATGACGCTGGCCGTCGGCGGATGGTGCTCCACCAACCGGCTGCCCGAGCTCCTGGCCCTCGACTCCGACTCAAACCTCTGGCTCTACCCCAACCGGGGCATAGGCGACCTGGCCCAGCGGACGCTCATCGCTTCCGGCGTCGCGGCGACACGGCTCGCCATGGTGGATTATGATGGCGACGGCTTCCAGGACCTGCTGGCCCGCCAGGGTGATGGCAACGTTGTGCTCTACCGGGGTTCGGGTGGGCCGTCGCCCAAAGCCGAAGCCCGCACACTGGTCGCCAGCGGGTGGGGCGATGTGACAGCCATTCGCGCCCTGCACGGCGTCACCGGCACCTACTCCGTCGGCCTGGCCCTGCAGAGGACCGGCATGGCCGGCCCCGTGCAGTACTGGAACCTCGACGCCGGAGTGCTGTCGCCGCCGTCGGCCATCCCCGGGACGTGGGCGGGCCAACGCCTGGCACAATAGGCGGCCGCCGGAACAACGCTCTGGAAAAGCGGCGGGGGTCTCAGTCCGCCGTCGTACGCTCTTCGATAACGCCCGGCAGTTTCGCAAGCTGCCCCACCGCCGCCCGGAGCCGGCCCCGGTACGCCGGGCGGATATAGCTCCAGAAACCCTTGGACGGCGCCTCCAGCGCGAACCGCACCCGGGTTCCGGCGCGCTCGGTGCTGAGGTAGAAACCGCCGCGGAGGAGGGACGGCCCGGCGACCACCCGGAACTGGATTTCGGCGCCGGGCCGCGCATGGGTGATTTCGTAATCGCGCGCCACCGGGCGGCCTCTGGGACCTTCCATGGTGACCTGATACCTTGCTCCGGTGCTGCCGGCGCTGCCGGAACTTAACCCCACACTCCGGACGCCGTCCTGCCAACTGGCAAGGTTCCGCCCGTCCAGGAGAAACGAATAGACCGTCATGGCGTCGCGCGCAACGAGGACCTCGTGTTCTGCACCTGCCATGGGGATCCTTTTCCGACGTCGGGCGTGCCTTGCGTAGCCCGTTCCCCTGTACTGCAGCTAACGAGATTCAGGATAGTCACCGGCGCCGGCCCACGGCCGCGCGCCGCCCGGGCCTTTACCGAACAGTTACGGGAGGCCTCTCGGGCGGGGTTGTCGACGCGCGCGGACTCAGGATCCAGTTGGCGGGCGCCTCGGCGCAACTGCGCTAAGCTAGGTTCTGCCCCGGCAGTTTCGGTGCATTGCGGCTGTAGCTCAATGGTAGAGCGCTAGCTTCCCAAGCTTGATACGCGGGTTCGATTCCCGTCAGCCGCTCCACACCACCTCTTTGGATGGGCACTACGCTGCCCGGCGCACCACCTGAAGCAATCCACGCCGGTTCCGCAGACTCACCTTGAGCGTCAGCTCACCCCGGCGGGCAAGCACGACGGCGACAGTCGCCGCCGCGAGGGACGGCACCCCGCCGGCCACCAGCAACCCGGCGTGCGGATCCACGTGTTCGGCGATGAAACCGATCATCGGTCCGCCGAGGGCCTGGCCGCCGATCAGCACCATGATGTAGAGGCTCATCACCCGCCCCCGGATGCTCATGTTGGAGCTGGTCTGCACCAGCTGGTTGGACGCGGTGAGGAACATCAGGCACCAGAATCCGGACAGCACCAGCGCGGCGCCGAACAGCGGAAGGGTGGGGACGGCCGCGGACAGGCACAACATCAGCCCGTACATGCCGGCCGCTAGGACCACCGACCGCAGCCTGAGCTGCCGGCGCCGGGTGGAAGCCACCGCGCCGGTCAGCGCCCCGAGTGCGACGAGCGCATTCAGCATTCCGTAGCCGCCCGCGCCGATTCCGTACACCCGGTCGGCGAAGGCGGCGAGCAGCACCGGCAGGCTCATGGCGAACACCGAGATGAACCCCACCATGAGCCACGGCCAGTAGATGGTGGGCTTGCTGAGCGCGTACCGCAGCCCTTCACGCAGCATGCCCTTGGACTTGGGGACGGGCGCGCTGACAAACAGTTCGTCCCGGCGCAGCAGCAGGAGCATGGCCACGGTTGAGCAGCAGGCCGCGGCGTTGGCGGCGAACGCCCAGCCGGCGCCGACGGCGGTCAGCAGCACCCCGGCGATGGCCGGACCGATCAGCCCGCCCAACTGGAACGTCGTCGAGTTCACGCTGATGGCGTTGCGCAGGTAGCGGGGCCCCACCAGTTCATGGACGAACACCTGCCGGGCGGGCTGGTCCAGCACAGTGACCAGGCCAAGCACCAGCGCGATGCCGTAGACATGCCAGACCTCGATCCTCCCGGTGAGCGCGAGGACGGCGAGCGCAGCGGCGAGGACTGCAGCGGCGGACTGGCACATGATGAGGATCCTGCGCTTGGAGAAACGGTCCGCGACCATTCCGCCCCACGGTCCCAGCAGAAGGGAGGGCAGGAACTGCAGCGCCACCGTGAAGCCGACGGCGGTTACGGATCCGGAGAGCTGGAGCACCAGCCAGTCCTGGGCGATACGTTGCATCCAGATGGCGATGACCGCAATGAAGTGGCCCGTGGCGAAGAGCCGGAAGTTGGGAACCCGGAGAGAGATGAAGGTGTGCCGCCACGGAAGGCGTTCACTGACGACGGCGACGGGCTGGGTGACGGTGGCCAGTGGCGGCGGTGGGGGTGTCACAGGGGTTCCTCAGGTGTGCGGTCCGATGGGGGATGCCCTCAACGCTATGGTCCGCACATTCGATTGTGGAAGACTATTGCTCCTATAACTATCATTGCTGAACGTAATGACTTGCCGCCCCGAGGAGGGCCCATGTTCGAACCGGCCCAGCTCCGATCGTTCCTCGCCGTTGCCGAAACCCTGAGTTTCACCAAGGGGGCAGAACGCCTGGGCCTGGCCCAACCGACGGTCAGCCAGCACGTGCGCAAGCTCGAGGTCGCCGCGAAGCGCACGCTGGTCAACCGGGACACGAGGGATGTCAGGCTGACGGATAACGGTGACGCCATGGCAGGCTTCGCCCGGAGCATCCTCGCGGCCCATGACGCCGCCGCCCGCTACTTTTCCGGCTCAGCCATGCGCGGGCGGCTGCGCTTCGGCACCGCCGACGACCTCGCCATTACCGGCCTGCCCCGCATCCTGCGCGAATTCCGGCAGATCTACCCGCAGATCAATCTCGAGCTCACCGTCGGCCAAAGCGACCAGCTGTACAAGCGCCTAAATTCCGGCCAGCTGGACCTCGTCTTCGTGAAGTGGGTAGCCGGTGCCAAGGACGGGACCGTGGTCCAGCACGACACCTTCTCCTGGGTGGGGCTCGAACAGACTTCACTGGAGCCTGGCCATCCGGTGCCCCTGATCGCCTACCCTGCGCCGAGCCTGAGCCGCAAGCTTGCCATCGATGCCCTCGAATCCGTGGGCCGGACGTGGCGCATCACCTGCACCACCAAGCAGATCAGCGGAGTGCTGGCGGCCGTCCGTGCCGGCATCGGCGTTGCCGTAATGCCGTCCTCGCTGGTGCCCGAGGACCTGAAAATCATCACCCGCCGCTTCGAGCTGCCCCCTGTGGGGGATGTCGATTTCACCCTGATCAGGAACCCGCTGGCGAACGCCGAGGTCATCGACGCCCTGACCCAGGCGATCATGGGGAGGACCCTGAAGAAGCCGGTTTAGGCGGGTTGCTGCCCGAAAAATCATTGATAATGGTTCGCAGCTGGCTTATGCTGTGACTGTTGCGGTCATGCAGCGGCCGCCAACACACAGGTTTCGATAACGAACATTGCTTGGCAATGACGCCCGCGTTGTTCGGGATAGGTGCACCGTGACCACTGCCGCAAACCCCCGCTATACCCGCCACTCCATGACCATGGACGCCGAATACGTCGGCCAGCCCAACTGCGAAAAGTGCGGAACTGACGAGTTCATTTACCTCGAGTCCTTCGTGCCGGCCAAGCATCGCCAGGACGGCACCGTCCGGAAGCTGGGCGAAGTCGCGTACACCTGTACGCGCTGCGAGGACTTTTCCGCACACAGCGTTCCCGCGTCGTGGGCCCCGCCCGGCTGGTATCTGGGCTAAGCAGCAAAACAGCGAAACCGCTAAGCAACAGAACGGGCGGGCACTTGGAGGGTGCCCGCCCGTTCTTTGCCATATGCGTGCCGCTGGGCCAGAGAGCCGCTGGATCAGCGGACCTCTGGATCAGCGATCGCTAGATCAGCGAGTCGGAGAGGTGGTTGGGCGTGCCGAACCGGTGCGCCGTGATGCTGACGGCCTGCTCGTGCAGGAACGGCAGCATTTCGATGCGGCCGGCCTCTGTCACCTCGTGGGCGTAGATGGCCAGGTCCGGTCGGCCGCCGGTCGCTTCGGCGAGATCGGCTGCGGAGCCGCCGATCAGGCGGATGCGGCCACCGGACAGCTTGTCCGCCGCGGCGAGATGGCCCGCGGACGCCAGCCACGCGGCGTCGTCCTCCACCGTCACGGCGATGTCCAGGCCCGTAAGCACCGCACGCAGCTGGGCGGGAAGTGCGACGCCGGAGGAAACCGTGACCGGAGCACCGGCAAGTACCCCGGCGGCTACTGTCCGGACGAGCGCCCGGAGGGATCCGCCGTCGGACAGCCGGACGGTGACCGGCAGCGCACGGTAGCGGAAAATGTTCCGCTCGGCACTCAGGCCCGAGACGTCCTTGGCGGTGCCAAATTCGTCGGCCCAGGCGAGGGCGTCGGAGCCCAGTGCCCGCTGCAGGGCTTCAAGGTCGGCGGCGTCGAGCTCGCCCTTCACTGCGTCCACGAGCCGCTGCACCCTGCGGTTGGCGATGCCCACCGCAGCGCCCTGGGCGCTCTCGGTGCTGGTCCAGTCGCCCAGCCCGGCGAGGTAGTTGGGGCCGCCTGCCTTGGTGCCGGCGCCGACTGCAGACTTCTTCCAGCCACCGAACGGCTGGCGCTGCACGATGGCACCGGTGATGCCGCGGTTGATGTAGAGGTTGCCTGCCTGGATGGTGTCCAGCCACAGTCCCAGCTCGTCCGTATTGAGGGAGTGGAGGCCGGCGGTGAGGCCGTACTCGATCTGGTTCTGGATGGCGATGGCCTCTTCCAGGGTGTCCGCGGTCATGACACCGAGGACGGGGCCGAAGAACTCGGTCAGGTGGAAGTAGGATCCACGCTTGACGCCGTAGCGCACGCCCGGGCTCCAGAGCTGGCCGGTTTCGTCGAGCTTGCGGGGTTCGACGGCCCAGTTCTCACCGTCGCCGAGGGTGGTCAGGGCGTTGAGCAGCTTGCCCTTGGCCGGCTCAATGATCGGCCCCATCTGGCTGGTGGGGTCCTGCGGGTAGCCCACCTTCAGGGAGGTCACGGCATCGATCAGCTGGTTGTGGAACCGCTTCGAGGTGGCCACAGAACCCACCAGGATCACCAGCGAGGCGGCGGAGCACTTCTGTCCGGCATGGCCGAAGGCGGAGTAGGCAACGTCCTTCGCGGCGAGGTCCAGGTCTGCGCTGGGGGTGACGATGATGGCGTTCTTGCCGCTGGTTTCGGCCAGCAGCGGCAGGTCCTTGCGGAAGGAACGGAACAGTTCGGCCGTCTCGTAGCCGCCGGTGAGGATCACGCGGTCCACGGCGGGGTGGGAGATGAGCTGCTGGCCGAGCTCGCGTTCGCCCAGCTGGACCATGGTGAGAACGTCCCGCGGGACGCCCGCTTCCCACAGTGCCTCAATCATAACGGCGCCGCTGCGGCGGGCCTGCTTGGCAGGTTTGATGACGACGGCGGAGCCGGCGGCGAGTGCCGCGAGCGTGGAACCGGCCGGGATGGCCACCGGGAAGTTCCACGGCGGGGTGACCACGGTCAGCTTCGCCGGAACGAAGGTGGCACCGTCAACCTGGTCCAGCTTGCGGGCGGACTCGGCATAGTAGTGGGCGAAGTCCACGGCCTCGCTGACTTCGGGGTCGCCCTGGTCGATGGTCTTGCCGGTCTCGCTGGCCATGACCTCGAGCAGGTCCGCGCGGCGGGCCTCGAGGACGTCACCGGCGCGGTGCAGGATTTCGGCGCGTTCGGCGCCGGACAGCGCACCCCACGCCTTGCCCTTGTCGACGGCCGTGGCAATCACGGTGTTGAGGGTGTCCGCGTCCGTGATGGTCGCGGCTTCGACGGAGGCGTTGCCCAGGGTCGAGTCCGGGACGCGGTCCAGGATGGCCCGGCCCCAGTCGCGGTTGGCGGGCAGGGACGGGTCCGTGTCCGGGGTGTTCTGGAAGCCGGTGCGCGGCATCAGCTCTGCCGGGAGGCTGCGGTTCTGCAGGCGGTTGGGCGGCGGCACCTCGTCGTCGAGCTCTTCCAGGGAGGACAGGAAGCGCTGCTTTTCGCGCTCGAACAGTCCTTCGTTTTCGCTGAGCTCGAAGACGGCGGACATGAAGTTTTCCTGGCTGGCGCCCTCTTCGAGGCGGCGGATCAGGTAGGCGATGGCGACGTCGAATTCGGCCGGGTGCACCACCGGTGTGTAGAGCAGCAGGGAGCCGACGTCCTTCTTGACCGCTTCGGCCTGCCCCTGCGCCATGCCGAGCAGCATCTCGAATTCGATGCCCGACTCGACGCCGCGCTTTTTGGCCAGCAGCCAGGCAAAGGCGATGTCGAACAGGTTGTGGCCTGCCACGCCGATCCGGACGTTGCCGATCCGGTCCGGGTGCAGCGCGTAGTTGATGACGCGCTTGTAGTTGACGTCCGAGTCGAGCTTGGTGCCCCACGTGGCCAGCGGCCAGTCATGCAGCGAGGACTCCACCTGCTCCATGGGGAGGTTGGCACCCTTGACCACGCGGACCTTGATGGCCGCGCCGCCGTCAGCGCGCCGGGCGGCCGCCCATTCCTGCAGCCGGATCATGGCGGCGAGGGCGTCGGGCAGGTAGGCCTGGAGCACGATGCCGGCTTCCAGGTTCTTGAATTCGGGCTTGTCCAGGATCCGGGTGAAGACCGCGATGGTCATGTCCAGGTCCTTGTACTCCTCCATGTCGAGGTTGATGAACTTCGCCTTGGAGAAGGAGGCCGCGCGCGCAAAGAGAGGCGTGAGCTTCTCGACGACGTGCTCCACGGCCTCGTCGAATGCCCAGGCGGAATGCGGGGCCACGGTGGAGGACACCTTGATGGAGACGTAGTCCACATCCGGGCGGGCCAGCAGCGTGTGGGTGCCTTCGAGCCGGCGGGAGGCCTCGTGCTCGCCCAGCACGGCTTCGCCGAGGAGGTTCACGTTGAGCTTGATGCCGTCCTTGCGGATCTTGGCGATGGCCGGGCCCAGCTTGGAGTCGGTGGCATCAACGATGAGGTGGCCCACCATCTCACGAAGGACCTTGCGGGCCACCGGAATGACAACCTGCGGCAGGACCGGGGCCATGAGGCCGCCCATCTGGACAGCGCTGCGCATGTACCAGGGCAGGAAGGCGGGAACCTTCGGGGCGAGGGCAGCGAGGTTGCGGGCCGCCACGTGGAGGTCCTCGGGACGGACCACACCGTCGACGAAGCCCACGGTGAAGTCAAGCCCGTTCGGGTCCTTCAGGACGCCCGCGAGCTGCTCGGCGGAGGCGTCCACGGGAACCTTGCTGGCTTCGGTTAGCCAGCGGCGGACGAGGGCAATGGCGTCAGTGGCCAGGGCAGTCGCCTCGGCGACGTCCGACCCTGCCGAGGGGGTGGCGACAACGCTGGCCACAGCGGCGTCCTTGCCTGCCTGCACGCGGTGATCCGTTGCGGTGTTGGTCATGGCTTTCCTCGTTCTTTCGGTGCGATGGGATCGTCTTATTCATCAGTATGAGCCTGTCGTCCCTTAAGATAAAGCGATCTTTACTGAGCAATACACGTTAGAAAAACCGATCGTTCTGTATTCCCGCCTGCTGCCCCGAAACCCCGCCCCGAGGACTAGTGATAGAGCGTCGCGGGAATGGCCGCAATAGCTGATAGAGGGTTGGGAGGCAAAAACGCTCGATCAGTTTTCGCCGCCAAACAGCGAACCCTCCCTCACCAGCGGTGAGGGAGGGTTCGTCAGCAAGGCGCCTGAAAGGGAGGGAGCTACACCGGCGTGTGCATTTCCACTGCCTCGCCGTGCCGCGGGCTGTTCGGGTTCATCAGCGAGTGCCGCTTGCCGTAGCTGAAGTAAATCACCAGGCCGATCACGAGCCAGACAACGAAGCGCAGCCAGGTTTCCCAGTGCAGCTGGAACATCAGGAACGCGGAGGCCAGGACACCGAACGCGGGGACTACCGGCATCAGCGGCAGTCGGAAGGTCCGCGGCGCCTCCGGTTTGGTGTAGCGGAAGATGATCACGGAAACGCACACCACCACGAACGCGGCGAGGATACCGATGTTGGTGAGGTCGGCGACGGCCTTGATCGGGAACACGCCGGCCAGGAGCGCCGAGGCGATGCCGGCGATCCACGTCACGCGCTGCGGGGTTCCATTCCGGTCGGTCTTGGAGAACCAGCCGGGGAGGAGCCCGTCGCGGCTCATGGAGAACCATACGCGGGTGACGCCGAGGAGGAACGTGAGCATCACGGTGAGGATGGACAGCACCGCGAACACGGAAATGATGGTGGCGATGACCGGAAGGCCTACGCCCTGGAACGCCGAGGCGAAGCCCGCGGCGGGATTGATGTCTTTGTAGTTCTGCATGCCGGTGAGCACGAGGGTGGCGGCAACATAGAGCAGCATGGCGATGATGAGGGACAGGATGATCGCCTTGGGCATGTGCTTCTTGCCGTCGGTGGCCTCTTCGGCCGCGGTACTCATGGCGTCGTAACCGAACACGGCGAAGAACACGGTGGCCGAGCCAGCCAGGACGGGGCCAAAGCCGCTGGGCATGAACGGACTGAAGTTCTGCGTGTTGATGTAGAAGACGCCCAAGCCGATGATGAACAGGATCAGCACAACCTTGATGGCAACGGCAATCAGTTCGAACCGGCCGAAAGTCTTGGTGCCGCGGGAGAGGATCCAGGTCACCAGCAGGCAGACCAGGATGGCGGGGATGTTGATGATGCCGCCCTTGCCTTCGTCCACGGTGGACGTCATCCAGGCGGGCATGTGGATCCCAATGCCGGAGAGGAACGCATCAAAGTAGCCGGAGATGCCGATGGCCACCACAGCCACAATCGCGATGTACTCCAGCAGCAGGTCCCAGCCGATGAACCAGCCGATGATTTCGCCCAGGGCCACGTAGCCGTAGGTGTACGCCGAGCCGGCGCGCGGGATCATGCCGGCGAACTCCGCGTAGGAGAGGGCCGCGGCAGCCGAGGCCAGCCCGGCGATCAGGAAGGAAATCAGCACCGCAGGTCCGACGCCGGGCGTGTCGGCGCTGCCGTGCGCCACGAGACCCGCCAGCGAAAAGATGCCGACGCCGATGATGCCGCCGACGCCGATGGCCGTCAGCTGCCACAGTCCAAGGGACTTGAATAGTCCGCTGTGTTTGTTCTCCACTTCGATGTCGTCAATAGGCTTGCGCCTCAAGATTGATTGCGATGGATCTGGTGTATTCATCGGGACTCCTGCGTAGGTGCGGCCCCATCATGTCGCCCTGTGATGGGGGTAACTCAATCTGTTTAGTATGCAAGCAGTCTTGCATTAGATAAAGTGCATACTTCTAACCAGTATTCGTTAGCCCAACTATTCATTTGTGCAACCCAAGGAACAGCCCATGCTTGATGTTCGCCGGTTGAGGCTGCTCCGCGAGCTGAAGATCCGGGGCACGCTCGCCGAGGTAGCCGCAGCCCTGCAGTACAGTCCATCCTCAGTGTCCCAACAATTGGCCTTGCTTGAGAAGGAAGTTGGGGTGGAACTCCTGAGGAAAACAGGCCGCCGCGTGCAGCTGACCCCGCAAGCAGAGGTTCTGGTGGCGCATACAGCCCATCTGCTGGAAACGCTGGAACAGGCGGAGGCAGACCTGGCCGCCTCACTGACCACTGTCTCGGGCACGGTGCGGATCGCCGTCTTCCAGTCCGCCGCGCTGGCCCTCATGCCGGACGCACTCACCCGCCTGGCGGCTACCTACCCCGAGGTGCGGATCGAGATGACCCAGCGCGAGCCCGAAACGGCGCTGCATGAGACGTGGGCCCGTGACTTCGACCTGGTCATCGCCGAGCAGTACCCCGGCCACGCCGCGCCCCGCTACCCCGAACTGGACCGGGTGCGCCTCACGAGCGACGCCATCCGGCTCGCGGTCCCGCCGCCCGCGGAGGGCAGGAAGAAAGTCGACACACTCGCTGACACGGCCGAGATGCCGTGGGTGATGGAACCGCGTGGCGCGGCGTCGCGGCATTGGGCAGAGCAGGCCTGCCGCAGTGCCGGCTTCGAGCCGGACGTCCGCTTTGAAACGGCTGACCTCCAGGCCCAGATCCGCCTGATCGAGTCCGGAAACGCGGTGGCCCTGATGCCGGACCTGGTGTGGACCGGCCGCGGCACCGCGGCACAGCTGCTGGACCTTCCCGGCAAGCCGAGGCGGACGGTCTTCACCTCAGTGCGGCGGTCGGGGGCGCAGCGCCCCGCCATCCTCGCCGCCCGCGAAATCCTGGCCTCCACCGCCGCCTCCATTGCGGCGGCCCAGGAAATAGACACCGGAGCTGACGCCTCCGGCGCCCCCGCCCCGGCCGCAGCCGCCGTGTCAGAAGGAACGGAAGGAACAGCAGGAACGGCAGCCGGCGGAGAACCGGTCTAGCAGATGTTCCCTAGCTCACAGCCAAGCGTTGACCCCGGCGCTAAACTGTTGACGTTATGAATCGCACAATGTTTAAGTCCAAGATCCACCGGGCCACAGTCACGCACGCGGACCTGCACTACGTGGGGTCGGTCACCGTTGACCTGGACCTGCTCGATGCTGCCGACATCCTGCCCGGCGAGCTCGTGGCCATTGTGGACGTCACCAACGGCGCCCGGCTCGAGACGTACACCATCGCCGGCGAACGCGGTTCCGGCGTCATCGGGATCAACGGCCCGGCGGCGCACCTGGTGCACGAGAACGACACTGTCATCCTGATCACATACGCGCAGATGACCACCGAAGAAGCCAAGGCGTACGAACCCAAGGTTGTCCACGTGGACAAGGACAACCGCATCATCCAGTTGGGCAACGACCCCGCCGAAGGCCTCACCCCTGGCCTGCTGCGGCCGCCGTTCGCGCTCCACAACGCCGCGCTGAGCTAGCAATCAGGTAGCAGCAGCGCCACCCGCGGGCAAACATGTGAGCCAACACGGCAGTGCGATCCCTGCCACATGGTGAACCGCGGCTGAATAAATCTGATTAGGCTGGGATGGTGGATGCCGCCCCCTGCCCCAGCCTGCCCCCGGCGGCAAGCCCGTGCTAGGCGTCCTCGCAGGCTTTTTCGTGGTCTGGTCCATCATTCTGGTGGGCATGTTCGTTGGCAGGCGCAATATCCTCGGCGACAACGCGCGCCAGGTCCTGAGCGGGCTGACCTTCTTCGTGGCCAGCCCTGCCCTGCTCTTTGAAACGCTGAGCCGAGCAAGCCTGCGCGAGGTATTCGCCGCGCCGCTGCTCGTGGCAGCAGTGGGCGCGGCCACCACCGCCGCCCTGTTCTTTGTCATCGTCAGGTTCCTGCTCAAGCGCACCGTTCCGGAGTCACTGATGTCGTCCATGAGCGCGTCGCTGGCAAACTCCGCCAACCTGGGCATCCCCATTGCCGCGTACGTCCTCGGCAACGCCAGCCACGTCGCTCCCCTGCTGATCTTCCAGCTGGCGTTTTTCACGCCGATGTTCCTGATGGCCCTCGATGCCACCACCAGCTCGCACAGGACAACGCCGCTGCGGTTCCTCATGCTGATCCTGAAGAACCCCATGATCGTCGGCTCCGCCCTGGGGCTGCTGGTGGCCGGAACGGGCTGGCAGCTCCCGCCGCTGCTTCTGGAGCCGATCCATCTGATCGGCGGCGCCGCGATTCCGGCCATGCTGATGGCCTTCGGAATGAGCCTGAACGGGTCGAAGCCGCTGCAGGCAACCGCCGGGCGGAGAACTGATGCCCTGCTGGCCAGCGGCTTCAAACTCTTCGTGCATCCCGGCATCGCCTACCTCTTCGCGCGCTTCGCCCTCGGACTGGACGGCCCGGCGCTGTTCGCCGTTGTGGTCACGTCCGCCCTGCCCACCGCGCAGAATGTGTTTGTCGCCGCCAGCCGCTACAAGGCCGGGCTCACGGTGGCGAAGGACACCGTCCTGATCACCACGATCGTCGCGGTGCCTGCGATGATCGGTGTGGCCCTGCTGCTGGCATAACTGCTGCCTCATCCCTGAACGTTCCGCCGCTGGCGCCCGATCTGGAGGAAACCTTGAACACAATGCTGGACACCGTGATCATCGGAGGCGGGGCCATGGGTTCCGCTGCCGCCTGGGCGCTGGCCGCCCGGGGCCGCGACGTGACCCTGCTCGAACAGTTCACGCCCGGCCACCAAAAGGGTGCCTCGCACGGTGCCACCCGAAACCTGAGCCTCGCCTACGCCGAGCCCGAATACATCGCCATGCTGGCGGAAACGCTGAGGCTCTGGAGCGAGCTCGAGGACGAGAGCGGCGAGCGGCTGCTGGCGCGCACCGGCGTTGTCAACCACGGCCCTGACCCCCGCATCGGTGACATCCATGCCATGTTGAGCAGCGCGGGCCTGCGGGCTGACTTTCTGCCGGTCGCGGAAGCCGGCGAGCGCTGGCGCGGCATTCGCTTCGACCAGCAGGTTCTGCACATGCCCGACGGCGGCCAGCTCAATCCGGAGGCGGCCCTTCCGGCGTTCCAGCGGCTCGCGGCGCGGAACGGCGCGTCCGTCCGCCACGGCGTGACGGTTGTGGCACTGGAAATCCTCGACGACGGCGTCCGCCTCACCGTGGACGACGGCGGCCGGACGGAGGTGCTCACCGCCCGGCAGGCGGTGGTCACCGCGGGTGGCTGGACCTCGAAGCTGCTGGCTGGCTCAGTCGCCACACCGCGCCTCACCGTGACGCAGGAGCAGCCGGCCCACTTCGGCATTACCGACGACGGCGCCACTTGGCCGGGCTTCAACCACTTCCCCGGAGAGGGCGGGGACTATGCGGACTTCTACTCGCCCGTGTACGGCATGCTGACCCCCGGCGAGGGCGTCAAGGCGGGCTGGCACGGCGTGGGTCCCGTGGTGGACCCGGACCGGAGGTCCTACCTGCCCGAACCGCGCCAGCGCGCAGCCCTCCAGCAGTACGCGAGGCACTGGCTGCCGGGCGTGGACTCCGACGCCATGACCGACATCAGCTGCACCTACACCACCGCCCCGGACCACAACTTCGTGCTGGACCGGATCGGCCCCGTGGTCATCGGGGCGGGCTTCGCCGGCCATGGCTTCAAGTTCACGCCTGTGGTGGGCCGGATCCTCGCGGACCTTGCCACGGGAACAGGTTCCGCACCGGCGATCTTCGCGGCTTCCCGCGCCTAGGCAGGGGTTCGCGCAGCCGGAACGGCAGTCATCGCTGGTGCCGGTCCAGGAGCCGGGCGCAGCGGATGAACCCGAGGTGCGAGTACGCCTGCGGGTGGTTCCCCAGGTGCGTCTCGGTGCCGGGATCATACTCCTCCGGGAGCAGCCCGGTGGGGCCGAACAGGTTCACCAACTGGTCGAAGAGTTCCCAGGCATCGGCGATCCGGCCTACCGCCACGTACGCCTCGATCAGCCAGGTGGTGCAGATGTGGAAGCCGCCCTCCAGGCCCGGCAGGCCGTCGTCGTACCTGTACCGGAAGACGGTGGGCCCCACGCGGAGTTCCCGCTCCACGGCGGTGACGGTGTCGAGGAACCGCTGGTCGCCGGCGTCGAGCAGGCCGGACAGCCCGATGTGCAGGACCGCGGCGTCGAGGTCGGGGCTGTCGTAGGCGACGGTGTACGACGCGGCGGTGCTGTCCCATCCCTCGCGCAGCACTTCGTCCCTGATGGTGGCGGCGGTGTCCGCCCAGGCGGGTTGGGGGCTGCGGCCGTGGCGGGCGGCCGTGCGGAGGGCCCGGTCCAGCGTCACCCAGCACATCACCTTGGTGTACACGTGGTGCCTCGGCGCGCGGCGCGCCTCCCAGATGCCGTGGTCCGCCTCGTGCCACCGCGCCAGCACGGCGCTGGCCATCTGGACCAGCAGATTCCAGTGCCCGTCCGCCAGCGAGCCACGGGATTCACTGAGCGCGTGGATCAGCTCGGCAATCGGGCCAAAGACATCCAGCTGGACCTGGTGGTCCGCGGCGTTGCCGATCCGCACCGGACGCGATCCCGCGTATCCGGGCAGGCTCTCGATGATGGCCTCGGTGGACAGCGGCGCGCCGGTCACGGAATACAGCGGATGCAGCCACTCCGGCCCCGGGGCGTTCGCCAGGATACCGGACAGCCACCTGAGGAACCCGTCCGCCTCCACCATTGAGCCCAGATCCACCAGGGCATTGACTGTCATGGAGCCGTCACGCAGCCAGCAGTAGCGGTAATCCCAGTTGCGGGTGCCCCCGATGCCCTCCGGCAGGGACGTGGTGGGGGCCGCGAGCACGGCGCCGGTAGGCTCATGGACCAGCCCTCGCAGCACCAGTGCCGAGCGCCGCACCAGGGACGGCTTCACGGACGGCAGCGTAAGGCCCTGCACCCAGCGGCGGGAATGATGCGCGACGGCGGCCCTGCGGTCCGCCTCGTCCGTCCCGCCCGCGTGCCGGGGCTCCGTATCACCGCAGCGGAGGTTGAGGACCACCGGTCCGTGCTGCAAGTTGACCTCGGCGGTGGCCGTGGCGTGCCGGCCGTCCGAGGTGATGGCGAAGCTGGCGTCCGGCGCCAGCAGGATGATGGGGTCGGACGTGCCGACGACGTGAAGCTCGCCGCCGCGTGCCTCCATGCTGAACGGCGCATTGGCGTAGTCCGGGCGGGGTGCGAAAACGATGCGTGCCGCCCCGGTGCCGGACAGCACCCGGACCAGGCTCGTGATGCCTTCCGGGGCTGGTTCGAGATAGTCCGTCACGGTGACGTCCGCCCACCGCGTTTCCACAATCATGGTGCTGTCCACGTACCGCTGGCCGAGCACCCGCGAGGCCTTGACCGGTTCCACGGAGAAGTGCCCGGCGGCGTCGCCGCCCAGGATGTGGGCAAAGAGCGAGCCCGAGTCCGGCAGGGGGTGGCTCATCCAGCAGATCTTGGCCTCGGGCGTCACCAGCGCCGTCGAGGAGCCGTTCCCGATCATGGAGTGCCGCTCCAGGCCGACGGCGTCCTCACCGAAAAGCCAGGCGCGGCGCAGTTCGAAGAGGATGCCGAGAACCCGCGCGAACGATTCCGGGTCCTTCAGCCGGTGTTTGGCTGGTGACGGCAGGTCTCCCACCCACAGGCCCATGTCCGGGCCGCGGAGCGTGTCCATAGCCAGTCCGTCGCTCATGGCATCGCCCGCGTACAGGGCGGCGCTCACGCCCAGGCGTGCGCGCAGGTGGTCCAGGGCATCGGCCTTGGAGGGCTGCACCACTGACAGGTCCAGGACGGAGCCGTCCACAATGAAGAACAGCCCCAGGGCCCGGGCAACCTCCTCCGCTTTCCTGGCACACTTGGCCGCGTCGTCGGGGGCAGCGGACCTGGTGTGGACGGAGACCGCGACGGGCTTCCGTTCGATGCTGATTCCCTTGTAGGCGCCCACCGCTTCGAGCAGCGCCTGGTTGGCCTGCTGCAGCACGGACTCGGTCGCCAGGGACAGTCCGTGCGCGAACCCCATGTCGAATTCCGCCCCGTGCGAGCCCACCAGGTGGACCTCGGCGGGAAGCCTGGAGACGGCAGCCAGGTCACGCAGGGACCGTCCGGAGATGACGGCGGCGTGCGTGTTGGGCAGGGCAGCCAGGGCCCGGAGGGCGATGGCCGCGCCGCCAAGCGGCAGGGTTTCCGTGGAAATGCCTTCGGCGGCGCACAGGGTTCCGCCGTAGTTGCAGGCGACCAGCAGCCCCGGCGTCCGGGCCAGGATCTTCAGTTCACCGAGCAGTTGGGGCGTGAGCCCGTCGTCGGCCGCCTGCGTCTGGACGAAGGCCCGCAGCAGGCCGAGCGGAAGGGACTTGGTCAGCAGTGCGGAATCGGCCACCGTCTGGTTGAGTGGAGTGGGCATACGCGGCGATCCTTCGGGTTATCCCCAATCGGTCTTGGTCACCTAAAGTGTCTGCCGCGGCCGTTTCACCTGAATATCCCGGTTATTGCGTTCGTGTAACTTCGTGGCCCCTGTTCCCGCAGACCACCATCAGCAGTCGGGCGAATCGTACTCGTAGGCTCCGGAATCAGCGGCAGCGGTTCCGGTGCAGTCCCCGTTCTGCACGGCGGGGGCGCTCAGGAGGTCCACCGTATAGGGTGTTGTACCCGCCCTGTCGATGGCCGGACTCGCGCCCGTCAGGCGAAGGTCCGCCGGGGCATTCGCGAAGCGGGCTGGCGCCGTGGTTGACGTGCTGTTCGGGGTGATGTTGACGGGACCGTTCAGGACGTTCTGCTTCTCGGTCCAGCCCGAACCGTTGATCCACAGTGAGTTCTTGACGCCCACCAGGATGTTGGCGCGGATCACCGTTGAGGCGGGGCAGGTCGCGTGGCACACGATTGCCTGGGACTCGGCGCCGGTCAGGTAGACGGTGTTGAACTCAAAGACGGTGCCGTTCGTAGGGCCGAACGACGTTCCGTTTCCACGGGCAATGAGGCCTTTGGCCTCGGAGCAGTTGGCGCCGCAGGTGGAGCGGATGAGGTTGTAGCGGAATGTGTTCCCGTCTGCCGTTCCCGAGGACTTTCCAAGTTCAGAGAAGTTGTTGTTGTCCAGCGACACGTTGTGGTGAATGTTGTTGCGGTTGCCGTTGTAGATTTCGAACGCGCCGCCGTCCTGGTTGTAGTCATAGGACTTGCCGGTGGAACCGCTGACGGTGTTGTTGGAAAACTCGTTGTCGCTGCCGTTGATCAGCACGCCAAAAGCCCCCGAGTCGTCGCTGCAGTTCACGGCGGCCGATGTTGCGCAATTGGTGCCGGGCGTATTCACATTCATCACGTTGTTGTTGGTGAGTGAATTGCCGGTGTATTTGCCGAAGTCGGAACCGGCACCAATTTTGAGCCCGACAGCATTGTTGGACGCACTGGAGTTCCGCACAATATTGCGGTCGCCGGTGACGCTGATTCCGGCGTAGCCGCAGGTCACGGCGCGGAGGCCGTCAACGGTGGTGTAGTTGCCGTTGATCCTGATGCAGTTTCCGGACTTTCCGCCCGTGACGACGGGAGCGTTGCCGGTGCCGTAGCCGCTCAGCGTGATGGGGGCGGTGGAGGTTCCGCTCTGTGCGGTGACGATGCCGCCGCTGAAGGTGTCGCCCCGGCGGAAACTGACGGTGTCACCCGGCCTGAGCACGGCAAGGTTGACCTTGGACAGCGTCTTCCATGCCGAGGTGCTTGCCGTGCCGGAGTTGCTGTCGCTGCCGGCGGCGCTGACATAGTACGTGGTGCCCGCGGCGGACGCCGGAGCGGCGGCTCCGGCAACAAGTCCGCTGACCATCAGGAAGGTCATGAGAATAGCGGCAGCCGTGGACTTGATCTTCATAACTTTTACCTGCATCTGATCAATGGCGGGACGTGCTTGGGCGGGCACAGCTTTGTTGCAAAGCAATGCCTCACTCGTAGGCACCCTGAATTCCGCGCAGTGATCCCGGAACGGTGATCACAGCTACATTCCGCCCAGGCAGCAACCAGTGATTATTTGTGAGACCTTGCGCACCTAAAGCTAGGTTCCGTTCCGCCCCAAGTCAAAAGATCAGACGCTTACCAGCCCGGCCACCTCCGCCAGGAGCTCCACCGAGCGCAGCCGTTCTGCGGTCCCGGTGGCTTGGTGCGCCACGATGAGTTCGTCGGCGTCGGCGTGCCGGGCAAAGCCGTCCAGGTAATCCAGCACCACGTCGGGGGTACCCACGGCCGAGTACTTCATCATCTGGGCGACGTGCTGTCCCTGCGGCGAGTCCAGGATCATGTCCGCTTCATCGTCGGTGAACTGGCGTCCGCCGCCGAAGAACAGCGAGACGCGTGCCCGCATCGTGGCGCGCAGCATCTCCTGCGCGTCCGGGGCAGCATCGGCGGCCACCACGTTGACGCCGGCAACGACGTGCGGCGCGGCCAGCTGCCCTGACGGCTTGAACTCGCGGCGGTACAGGGCGACGGCGTCCTGCAGCGCATTGGGGGCAAAGTGTGAGGCGAAGGCGTACGGCAGCCCCAGCTGGGCTGCCAGCCGCGCCCCGAAGAGGGAGGAGCCCAGGATGTAGAGGGGCACGTTGGTTCCCCTGCCCGGCGTCGCCTCCACTCCCTGCACGCGGGTGGGTCCGGTGAGGTAGCCCTGCAGTTCCAGGACATCCTGCGGGAACGTGTCGGCAGACTGCGGATCACGGCGCAGTGCCCGCATGGTGTTCTGGTCGCTGCCGGGCGCGCGGCCGAGGCCAAGGTCAATCCGGCCGGGGTGCAGGGTCTCCAGGGTGCCGAACTGCTCGGCGATGGTGAGCGGGGAATGGTTGGGCAGCATGACGCCGCCGGCCCCCAGCCTGATGGTCTCGGTGTGCGCGGCGACATGGGCGATCAGCACGGACGTCGCCGACGACGCGATGGAGGACATGTTGTGGTGCTCTGCATACCAGACCCGCCGGTATCCGAGTTTTTCGGCAAGCTGTGCCATGGCGACGCTCCCGGCAAAGCTCTCCGCCGCCGTCTGGCCCTTGCCGATGGTTGCCAGATCAAGGATGGAGAGTGGAACAGTCACGGCGGGATGGCCTTTCGTAGGGGGTTACGCAGCGGCCGGCCTCGCGGTGGTCCGGCACCATTGGGCACAACGACGGCGGCACCCGGGTTATTTCTGTCCGTCCCGGTGACGCTGTCCACATAGCCCGTCCGCGCGCCTGCCGCTATGCTGGCGGCATGGCCAACAAGTCCACCGCAGATAAAGTAGCCACCATCCAAAGGGGCTATGCCCTGGAGGGTGCCACCATCGAGCTGGGCGCCGCCATCGTCGACGGCGAACTGCACAAGGAGGCACCGGTCCGGCTGCCGCTGGCCATGATGAACCGGCACGGGCTCGTGGCCGGCGCCACCGGCACGGGCAAGACCGTCACCCTGCACATGATGGCGGAACAGCTCTCGACCGCCGGGGTGCCTGTTTTCCTGGCCGACATCAAGGGCGACCTCTCCGGGCTTGCCACTGCGGCCGCCGGCAGCGACAAGCTGGCCAAGCGGACGGAGAGCATCGGCCAGGCATGGTCCGGGAAGACGTTCCCGGTGGAGTTCCTGGCGCTCGGCGGCGACGGCGACGGCATCCCCGTCCGCGCCACCATCACGTCCTTCGGGCCCATCCTGCTCTCCCGTGTCCTGGAGCTCAACGACACGCAGGAATCCAGCCTCCAGCTCGTGTTCCACTTCGCGGACAAGAACGACCTCGAGCTGGTGGACCTCAAGGACCTGCGGGCCGTCATCCAGTTCCTCATCTCCGACGAGGGCAAGGAAGCGCTCCAGGAACTGGGCGGCCTGTCCAAGGCCACTGCCGGCGTCATCCTCCGGGAACTTGTGGGTCTCGAAGCGCAGGGCATGGAGCGGTTCTTCGGAGAGCCCGAGTTCGACACCGCCGAGCTGCTCCGCACGGCGCCCGACGGGCGTGGCGTCGTCAGTTGCCTGGAGCTGCCCACCCTGCAGACCAGGCCGATGGTCTTCTCCACCTTCCTCATGTGGCTTCTCGCGGACCTGTTCGAGGACCTGCCTGAAGCCGGCGACCTCGACAAACCCAAGCTCGTGTTTTTCCTCGACGAGGCGCATTTGCTCTTCAATGACGCTTCCAAGGCCTTCCTGGAAGCCATCACCACCACCGTCCGCCTGATCCGTTCCAAGGGAGTGGGCATCTTCTTCGTCACGCAGACCCCGAAGGATGTCCCGGCGGACGTCCTCGGACAGCTGGCCAACCGCATCCAGCACGCTCTCAGGGCTTTCACGCCGGAGGATGCGAAGGCGCTCAAGGCCACCGTCTCCACCTTCCCCGTGAGCGACTATGACCTCGAGGAAACCCTGACGTCCGCAGGCATCGGCGAGGCTGTCATCACGGTCATGAACGAGAGAGGCGCGCCGACGCCGGTTGCCCTGACCCGCCTCCGGGCGCCCGAGTCCCTCATGGGCCCCAGCACCGGGGAACTGGTCAGGAGCACCGTGGCGGGGTCAGCGTTGCTCGCTAAGTACGGCACTGCAGTGGACAACGTGTCCGCCTACGAGAAGCTGACCGGCAAGGCTGCGGCGACCACGGGCGCCGCAGCAGCGGGGCAGCCGCCGGTCCCCTCGCCCGGGGTGTTTGTTCCCGGCAGCCTTGACACCACGGCCGTCGACGACGACGGGCGCCGCATCGAGGAGGAGATCCTCGGCCGTCCCAGCAGCAGGCAGCCCGGCAGCGGGCGGGCAGACGGCGGGCGGGCGAACAGCGGGCCGGTATCGCTGCCACCTGCCAGGCGCCAGGCTCCCGCGTCCGGCGGCATGATGGACGACATCACCGGCGCCCTCGGCGGGGTCCTTGGCAGCGGCCTGAAAAGCATGGCCAGGTCTGTGGGAACCCAGCTGGGCCGGGAACTCCTGCGGGGCGTCTTCGGCACCTCGTCCCGGCGCCGCCGGTAGCTGACGGCAGCGCCGGCAGCGGCGGGTGAGGTCCCGCCGTCGGGCGTTTCTGCACGTTGCGTGAGCGTCACGGGGACCGCCGCTACTCCAGAGTTGGCTGACGTTGCAGGTAACGTGGGGTGCGTGCAAATGAGTCAAGCGTTGGTGAAGACGGCAGCCGGATGGCTGCTGGGCCTCATGCTTGCCATTGTTGGCGCCATCGTTTCGGTCAACCTGGTCAACTCCTCCGTGGCCAGTCCGCAGCAGCCTGTTCGCGAATATCTGGAGGCCCTGCAGCACGGCGAAGGCGAGCGGGCCCTGGGCCTGCTCCGCGCGTCGGTGCCGGACGCCGACGCCTCCATGCTCGACGGGACGGCGTTGCAGACGTCGGCGGCACGAATCACGAACGTGAAGCTCGGCGCCGCGGTGGGGCGCGGCGGCAACCGGGTGATGGTGCCGATGGACTACTCCATCGACGGCAGCCAGCTGCACACCGAGTTCCTGCTGGAGAGCACCGGCACCGAATGGCTGTTCTTTCACAAGTGGTCCTTCGTGCCGACCACACTGCCCACTGTGGACGTGACGGTTGTTAACTCCAGCGAGGCAACGGTGAACGGCGTGCCGGTGAACATGCCCGGCGGCCACAACAGCTTCGCGGTGTTCTACCCGGGCGAGTACGAGGCGTCCCTCAACGGCCAATACTTCGCCGCTCCCGCCACGCGGGCCACAGTGTCCGGCCGGGAGGCTCCCGCTGCACCGCTGAACCTGCTGACACATGCCACGGACGAACTGAACCAGGCCGTGTCCGCCCGGGTCAAGGAATTCCTCGACAAGTGCGCGGCCGAAGCCGGCCAGCAGCAGCGGCTCCAGCCCGACTGCCCGTTCTACCACGTCACCAACAACCGTGTGGTGCCCGGGACCATCAAGTGGAGCATCACCGCTTACCCGAAGGTCACCATCGAGCCATTTGACGGCAAGTGGGTGGTGGCCCCGCTGGACGGCAAGGCAAAGCTCACCGCCGAGCAGATCGACCTGTTCACCGGAGCTGTCTCGCCCCTGGACGTGGAGCACGATTTTAGCTTCACGACGCGCCTGGACATCAACGGCGACACGATCAAGGTCACGCCGCTCCTCACCTTCTAGGGTGCCCCCTCAAGGTCTACGGCCCGTTAAGGTCTACGGCCCGTTAATGGCAGTGGCCCGGCTTCACGCCGCGGGGGCGGAAAACCGGGCCACTTTGATTCAGTCAGCCGGAGACGTTAGTCCATGCCGCGGAGGTCCAGCACCAGCTCGGTGTCGCCGTCGGCCTGCAGCACCACGGGGATGCCCCAGTCCTGCTGGTAGAGGTGGCAGGCGGCGTGGTCCGGAATCTCGCCGTCCTCGGTTTCCGGCCCGTCGCAGGCGGCGGCGCGGGCCGTAATGTGCAGCACGCCCTGCGGAACGTCGGAGGCCAGTTCAAGCGTGCGGAGCAAGCCCACGGAGGTCCCGCCCCCGGACACGAGCAGCTCCGGCGGGGTGGAGGAGATCTTCAGCTGGGTGGGGTCGCCCCAGCGGTCATCGAGCTTCTGGCCGGTGGGCGCCGTGAAGCGGACCATGAGCTCAAGCAGCCCGGGCGCCACGGGGCTCTTGGGCCGGTGCGTCTGGGCGGCGCCCTCGTCCACCTGCTGGGCTTCCTTGGGGATCGGCACGTACACGAGCTGGTGCTTGTTTGCCTCCACCACCACCAGCAGCGGTTCGGAACCCGCCACCTGGGTATGGTCAACGATCACGTCGGACGGCTCGGCCAGTCCCCGTGCCAGCGTGGACACGGTTCCAGCCGCGGGGTCGTAACGGCGGACTGCGCCGTTGTAGGTGTCGGCGATGGCAACGGATCCGTCCGGGAGAACCGTGACGCCCAGCGGGTGCTGCAGGCGCGCCCCTGATGCCTCGCCGTCGCGGAAACCGAAGTCGAAGAGGCCCTTGCCCACCGCGGATTCCACGGTGACTGTTCCCTCGGCGTCGATGGCCAGCTTGCGGAGTGCGGAAGTCTCGGAGTCGGCTACCCAGATGTTACCGTCGGCGTCCTCGGCGAGCCCCGAAGGCTGCGCGAACCAGGCTTCGTGGGCTGGCCCGTCCAGCAGGCCCTCCAGTCCGTTGCCGGCCACGATCGAGACATCCCCGGTCAGCGGTTCGAAGCCGAAGATCTGGTGCACACCGGCCATGGCGATCACCACGGCGTTCAGCTTGCCGGACCAGACAACGTCCCAGGGCGAACTGAGGGCAACGTCCAGGGGGTGCCCCCCGAGGCTTCCGGTAAAGCCTGCCGCGTCCTCGTCCACGCGTGCCGGTCCGGTCTCGAGGAGCCGCTGCACGCCGCTTCCAACGAGCGTGGTGACCGTTCCGTCAGCGAGCGACAGTCCCCGCAGGCGGTGGTTGACGGAGTCGGCGATGACGACGTCGTAGCCCGTCTTCTCTGCCACGTCTTGCGGCAGCAGGACAAGACCCTGCGGTTCGTTGAACCGGGCGGTGCCGGCCGTACCGTCGGCGTGGCCCTTCTCCCCGGAACCGTACGTGCTCAGCACGGTGTGGAAGTCGGTGCCGAGCTCCAGCACGCGGTGGTGCCCGGTGTCGGTGACCAGCCAGGTGCCGGCGTCGGCGGCACCGGCGGCAGCACCGGCGTCGGACGCGGAGCCCCGGCCGGCCGGAAGATAGAGGGCCTTGCCCGGGAACCGCAGGGTTCCCGACGTCGGCTCCGGGGCCACGTAGGGGCCGCTGCCGCGGTGGAGGGTGCCGCGGGCCTCGTGCTCGGCGATCAGCTCGGGGATGAGCACGGCCAGGCCGTCAGCGTGGCCTTCCCCGGAGAGGTGCGCCACAATGTAGCCCTCGGGGTCAATGACCACCAGCGTGGGCCAGGCGCGGGCCGTGTAGGCCTTCCAGGTTTCCAGTTCGGGGTCGTCCAGGACCGGGTGGTGGATTTCGTAGCGCTCCACGGCGGCAGCCAGCGCGACAGGATCGGCCTCGTGCTCGAACTTGGGGGAATGCACGCCGACGGTAACCAGGACGTCCGAGTACTTTTCTTCCAGCGGCCGGAGTTCGTCCAGCACGTGGAGGCAGTTGATGCAGCAGAAGGTCCAGAAGTCCAGAAGCACGATCTTTCCGCGCAGGGCTTCCAGGTCCAGAGACTTGCCGCCGGTGTTCAGCCAGTTACGGCCTACCAGTTCGGAGGCGCGGACCCGCAGGTGGGTCCGTACGGTTTCGCTCATCAGCGTCCTTCCAGCTTTGAGTTGCGTTCAGCCAGCTTGGCGTCGCGTTCGGCCAATTTGGCAAACATATCGTTGTAAGCGGTGAGATCGGCGTCGTTATTCCTGTCCGCGGCCCGGTCGGTGCGCCGGGTTTCACGTTCATCGGACCTGGACCACATGATGGCCACGCCGATCGCCACCAGCAGTGTGGGCACCTCGCCGATGCCCCAGGCCACGGCGCCGCCCATCTGCTGGTCCAGCAGTGCCGAGCCTCCCCAGGTGCGCCCGAGGTTGCCGAAATAGTCGGAGGCCAGAAGGTTGGTGCCACCCATGATGGCCACGCCGAAGAACGCATGGAAGCCCATGGTGGCCAGCAGGAGCAGGAGCCGGAAGGGGTACGGCGCGCGGCGCGGCAGCGGGTCGGTGCCGATCATGGTGAGCACAAAGATGTAGCCCGTCAGCGCAAAGTGCAGGTTCATCAGCTCATGGCCCACGTGCTCCCGCATCGCCAGCCCGAATGCGTCCGAGTAGTAGAACAGCACGATGGAGCCGGCGAAATTGGCGGCGGCGAACAACGGGTGCGTGACCAACTGCGAGAACTTCGAGTGGACAAACAGCATGAGCCATTCACGGAGGCCGCGGGAGCCGTCCTTCCGCGCCGGAAGTGCCCGGAGAGCCAGCGTCACGGGGGCGCCGAGGACCAGGAAGATCGGGGCCACCATGGTCAGCGCCATGTGGTCCACCATGTGCGCGGAGAACAGTACGCGGCCGTAGACCGACGGCGGTCCCGACGTGATGTACGTCAGCACCACCAGGCCGACGATCCAGGTCACGGTGCGGAACCAGGCCCACTTGTCCCCGCGCGCGCGGACCTTGGCCACGCCGAGGAGGTAGGACACCAGGCCGAAGATAGCGACGGCCACCCAGAGCCAGTCCAGGCGCCACTCGGTGAGCCAGCGTTCAGGTGTCAGTTCAGGGGGCAGCTCGTAGCCGGAGAGGATGAAGGCCGGCGACGCGTCCGGGGCATAGGTTGTGGGTTCCGGCGGCGCGGAACGGCCCAGCGCGACGGCGATGCCGGACGTGACGCCCATGATCAGGAGCTCCGCGAGGATCAGCTGCCAGAGGACGCGCCGCGCGGACATGGCCGCCCCGGACCGGGCCAGCTGGGGGATGACCCATTGCCGGTGCATGAAGCCGATTCCACCCAGTACCAGGGCGGCGGCGGACTTCGCGAGGATCAGCTGGCCGTAGGCCGAGCCGAACAAGTCATTCCAGCTGGTCACCCGGATGCTGGCATTGATCACGCCCGAGGCGAAAACCAGTGCAAAGGCGAAACCCGCGAGCGAGGAGAACCGCCGGAGGACCGGTTCGGTGATGTCTTGACTCCCCGGCTGGGATGCCAGGCCGCTGCGGGCAAGGGTGCGCGGGGCGAGGCTACCGGACAGGAGTGCGAGCAGGATGATGCCGCCCACCCAGATGCAGACACCCACCAGGTGCAGGCCCAGCGAGTTGATGGCACCCTCGTGGTCGTTGGAGCTGGCCGAGTGGCCGATCAGGGCGGTGGGGACCAGTCCGGTCAGTGCCAGCAGCAGCGTAAACGCCAGGCCGGTCAGCGAACGCACACCGAAGAGGGCTGTTGTCACTACCGCCGCGATGATCGTCACGGCCAGCCACGCGCGACCGGTTTCAATGTCTGTCATGAAGTACACGAGGGCACGCGTGAATTCGGCGTCGCCGGAGATACCCTGGCCCGCCACGTCAGCGTACGTCAGGACCAGCACGGCGATGGCCGACAGCGTCCACGCCACGCCCGCCGCGGCCGCAATGGCCAGGGCGCGGGTGAAGGCCGGATGCTCGGGGGCGTCATCGTCCTTCGACCGCCCGCTACGGAGCCTATGCGGAAGGATGCCCGCAGCGAAGATGAGCCCGCCGATCACTGTGGCCAGGGAGACGTTGTGAATGGCCTTGCTGACCGGGAGCCCCCACCGGACCAGCGCGCCGGGATCTGAAACCTCACGGGCGGCTGCCGCACCGGAGAACAGCAACGCGGCCACCAGTCCCAAGAGGAGGGCGCCGAGTCCGGCTAGCTGCCAGGCCCGCTGAATGCCGAAGGCCGCGTCAGTGACCCGCGTGCCCGAATCGGGCGCGGGTTGCGGAGTTAGGGATTTTGCTGCTGAAGGCACCTATCCATTGTCCGCTACCGCCGCCGACGCGGCGAATCGAGGGTTAGGCGCATTGAGGGTTAACGGCAAGAGGAGCGGCACCCTCGCGGGTGCCGCTCCTCTGAGCTGTGCAAAGACTACTTCTTGGAGACAGCGGCCTTGAGCTTGGATCCGGCGGTCAGCTTGACGCTGTGGCCGGCGGCAATCTGGATGGTCTCGCCGGTCTGCGGGTTGCGGCCGGTGCGGGCTGCACGGTCGGTGCGCTCAACTGCGAGCCAGCCCGGGATGGTGATCTTCTCGCCGGCGGCGACAGAAGATTCGAAAACCTCGAACAGTGCATCGAGCACGGAGTTGACGGCTGCCTGGCTGGTGCCGGCCTTGCCTGCTACCTCTGAGACAAGTTCACTACGGTTCTTAGCCATGTATGTCCTCCTGGACGCTCTTGATTCTGGAGCCTGCACGCGGCGTGCGTGCAAGCCACTGTTCGAAAACTTACCAGCTTGCACCCATGAGGGGGATAAATTCCGCGTGTTTCCGCGACTTTTTGACCTAAATCACCGGTATTTCGGGGATTTCAGCCTAAACCGGCTCTTCCCCGGGTCCTTCCGCGCGTTTGCGCGCCTCCCGGGTGGACGCTCTATCAGATCCTGCCGCTTCAACCCCGACGCTCTATCAGATCCTGCCGCCTCACACGGGACGCTCTATCACCTCCTGCCGCCTCAACCCTGCCCTCCAAACCGCAGGCGCCGTCAGCGGGGTGGAGGGGGTGGTTAAATGCGGGAGAGCCCCAACCAGGTTCTGGTTGGGGCTCTCGACCCTTTTTAATGGTTGTCCGGCGGTGACCTACTCTCCCACACCCTCCCGGGTGCAGTACCATCGGCGCTGTGG